>DATLOW010000045.1:0-15544 GCA_035536055.1 Paraburkholderia sp.
AGGCCGACGCCCATATAGATGAAGTCGGTCTTGATCGAATAAGGCAGTTCGTAGCCGGCGGCTTCGACGGCACGCTTCGTATCTTTCGCGGAGCCGTAGAAGGTCAGCACGTCGCCGTGTTCGAGCTGCGTGTCGGGCAGCACCGGCACCGGCTGACCGACGCGCGTCACGCCTTCGAGAAACACGCCGTGGCGCAGGTCGCGGTCGACGGTTTCGCGTACGCGGGCGATCGTCGTGTGGTTCAGGCCCTTGCGCGTGAAGACGGCCTGGCGCGTCTGCATGACCAGCGCGACGTCCTGGGTATCGGCCACTTCGGTGCCGATCAGCGGCGCTACGCCGAGCATGCCTTCGCGGCGTCCGACCACCAGCACTACGTCGCCTTTGTTCAGCAGCAGCGCCGCCGCCGGTTCGAGCGCCTTGCCGTTGCGATGGACGCGCTCGATCGTGATCAGATCCTGCTGCGACATCTCGAGCTCGGCGATCGTGCGTCCGGCCGCATGCTCGACGCGAAACGCGCGCCCGACCAGTTCCGGCAAGGCGGCAAGCTGCCCGGGCCCGCGCGCCGGCGCATCGCCCGCAAGCGCCTGTTCGGCGTCGAGCGACGCCTCGCGCAGGCCGCGGCCCATAAACTTCGGCAGGATGTTCACGCACACGATGATCGCGCCGAGCGAACCGAACACATAGGTCACGGCGTACGCAATCGCCACATCCGACTGCAAGGTCCTGGTCTCATCGGCGGAGAGCCCGAGGCGCGCGATCGCATCGCCCGCCGTGCCGATGATCGCCGACTGCGTCAGCGCGCCGCCCGCGAGCCCGGCGGCGAGCCCCTTGTTCAGATGGAACAGCTTCGCGCAGACCAGCACCGTGATCAGCGCGACCACCGCCATGAATACCGACATCGCGATTTCGCGCAGCGTCTTGCGGTTCAGCGAGTTGAAGAAGCCCGGCCCGGAGTCGTAGCCGACCGCGTAGATGAACACGGCGAACATCACCGCCTTGACCCCGTTGTCGATCGTCACGCCCGCCTGGCTGATCACCACCGCTGCAAGCAGCGAACCGCCGACGCCGCCCAGCTGAAATTTGCCGAAGTTGATCTGGCCGATGAGATAGCCGGCCGCCAGCGCGAGGAACAGCGCGATTTCAGGGGATTTCTGGAAGATGTGGTGTAGCCAGTCCATCGGGAGGTCTCGGGGTTGAAGTACCGTACGACTTGGGTGTTGCGCATCGCGTGCAGTGGCACGCATTCGGTTTCGATGTTGCGCGCTTCGTTTCTCGCCTCGCCTCGCCTCGCCTCGCCTCCTCGCCTCGCCTCGCCTCGCCTCCTCGCCTCGTCTCGCCTCGCCTCGCGTCGGCTCGTACGTCGCGCGCGGCACCGCCTGCCCTCTTTGCCGTGCTAGCCGAACTTGCCGGCGAGACCGACCACTACCGGCCCCATCAGCGGCAACAGGATGTTCGACAGCGCGTAGGTGATCGTGTAGCCGATTACCGGCGTCGAATTGCCGGTCACGCCGACCAGCGCGCTGATCGCCGGCGTGCTGCACTGCTGCCCGGCGATCGCGCCGAGCAGCATCGGTGTATCGAGCTTCAGGAAGGCGCGGCCGATCCACAGCGACAGCAGCCCCGGCACCAGCACCATCAGAATGCCGACCAGCGGCAGCGCGAGCCCGTATTCGCGCACCAGCCGGATCGCGTCGGGCCCGGCCGACAAACCGACTGCCGCAATGAACGTGGCGAGGCCAAAGTCTTTCAGGATCTGCGCGGCGGCCGAAGGCAGCGAGCCGACCAGCGGATGACGCGAGCGGATCCAGCCGAACAGCAGCCCCGACAGCAGACAGCCGCCGCCGGTGCCGAGCGCCAGCGACACGCCGCCGATGCTGCCGCTCAGATGTCCAAGCGCCATGCCGATCAGCACGCCGAGACCGAGATAGACGAAGTCGGTTTTCTGCGTGGGCACCAGTTCATAACCGAGCCGCTTGATGCCGCGTGCGACGTCCGGCTTCGCGCCGACGATCGTCAGCACGTCGCCGCGATTCAGCACAGTGCCGGGCAGCGCCGGAATCCGCGCGTCGAGCCGGTTTACCGCGGCGATGTAGATGCCGCGCCCCTCGGTACGCGACGCCTGCTCGCGCACCTGCGCGATCGATTTGCTGTGCAGGTCGCGGCGCGTCAACACGACGTCCGCGCGCTGCCCCAGCACCACGTCGAAGCTGCCGCCGCTGACCTCTGCGCCGATCTGCGGCGCGGCTTCGACGATCGCTGCGCGCCGGCCGCACACCAGCACCAGGTCGCCCGCTTCGAGCCGCGCGGCCGGGTCCGCGTCGATCAATACGCCGCCGCGCTCGATCTGTTCGATCGTCAGGTTGTTGCCGTACTGCTGCTCGAACGCCGCGATCGTCGCGCCGGCGGCGGGCCCGACGCGAAATGCACGGCCGACCAGCGCCGGTGCCGCGAGCCGCTGCCCCTCGTCGAGCGCATCGCCGCCGCCCAGTTCGCGCCACACGCGCTCCGCTTCGGCGCGCAGATTCACGCGCAACAGCAGCGGCGCGACCTGGCTGGTGAACAGCACGATCGTGATAAGGCCGAACAGATAACTGACGCTGTATGCGGTCACGATGTTCGCCTGCTGGCGCAACGCCTCGGCGTCGCTGAGACCGAGGCGCGCGATGGCCTCCGAGGCCGTGCCGATTACCGCCGATTCAGTTGCCGCGCCCGCCAGCAGACCCGCAGCGGTGCCTGCGTCGAGATGCATCAGGCGCACCGCGAGCATCACCAGCACCAACACCGCGACGATCTCGACGATCGACAGCAGGCCATAGCGCCAGCCGCGCCCGATGTTCGCGAAGAATTGCGGACCACCGGTAAAGCCGAGCGCAAAGATAAACAGCGCGAACGCGATGTTCTTCAGGTCCGGCGCGATGCGCGCGCCGCTCTGGCCGATCAGCAGCGCGACGATCAGCGTGCCGCACACGCCCCCTAGCTGGATCGGCCCGACCCGGAACGAGCCGATGAAGTAGCCAAGCCCGAGGCTGACGAATAAGGCGATTTCAGGCTGAGACTTGAGCAATTCGGCGATCATTTTCCGTTTCCACGAATCATCGATCGATTTCGCAAGTTTCTTAACGGCCGCTGAGAATTAATCAGAAATTAGCGCGCGCATTTATTGAAATGGACGCGACCGCACACAACCGGTATTGCACGGTTAAACAGATGCGAATTAAGGTGTACGGCAATGGGCACCGTTTCGGGCGCGCGGCCGGCGAAGCAATCTGCAGGCGGCTTTCAGCCGCTTTCGGCGGGCATGACAGACATCGCTTCCTCGTCAGGTTGAAGAACCACATCGGGACCGCGAACCAGGCGTGCGGCCTGATCTGTCCGTCGAATTTATGCGAAATCTATCGATGCGATTCCGTGGCGTCATCAAGTGGACTTTTTACTAGCGCGAAACGCTGATGCCGTTTTAATAAATATTGTAATCGGCCACGACTGTCAATATTATTTTTGAGCCGGAGTGGCGGCCGCGCCGTTGCCGCAAAGCATTGCGCAATGGCCGGCTTACGTGCGCCGCGGCACAGCCCCGTAGCGTATCGGCCAACCGGTCGCGCAGGCCGGCACGCTCACGACCAGGGCGCGGCCGGTCGCAACGCCGCGCGGTCCGCGCCGCGCGCATACCGGACCCACTGTCATGAATCAGATCTATGCGATGCGGGTATTTGTCAGGGTGGCCGAGACGCAAAGTTTCCGGCGTGCGGCGCAACAGCTGAACGTGTCGAATGCGCTGGTCACGCGCTCGATCGCCACGCTCGAAGCCCATCTGCAGGCGCGTTTGATCAACCGCACGACCCGCAACCTGTCGCTGACCGAAGCGGGCGCGCACTATCTCGAAGGCTGCCGCGGAGTGCTCGAGGAACTCGATCATCTGGACAGCGCGGTTGCCTGCACCGAGCGCGAACCGGGCGGTTTGCTGCGCATCGCCGCCGCGGGCGCGCTTGCCCCGCAAATGCTGACGTTGCTGATCGAGGGCTTCCGCCGCTGCCATCCGAAGATCAAGGTGCGGCTCACGCTCGCCGAGCAGTTCGCAAGCTTTGTGGACAATCGTTGCGACGTCAGCATCGTCAGCGCGTTCGATGCAGCCGGCGCCGACAGCGATTATGTGGCCACACTGCTTGAATCGCAGACATTCTGCGTCTGCGCGACGCCTGCGTGGCTCGCGCAACACGACAGCATCACGAGCCCGCAGCAGTTGGCGCAGCAGCCGTGCATCGCACTGCCCGCCGAACGGCACAGCCAGCTGTGGCGCTTCGCACGGGCCGGCGCCGCGACGCAGAGCGTTGCGCTCGAGCCGGTGTACACAGTCAGCAGCGCGCCGCTGGTGCGGCTTGCGACGCTGGCGGGCATCGGCATTGCGGTGCTGCCCGCGCAGCTGGTCGCCGACGATCTGCACAGCGGCGCGCTCGCGCACCTGCTGCCGGAATTTACGATCGACGATCCGCATACGCGCGTGTCGCTCGTCTATCCGCGCCGCCAGCATGTGCCGGCGCGCACGCGCGCGTTCGTCGATTACGCAGTCGAAGCAGCGAAGCATCACTTTCGGGAGACGCAATGCGCATGATCCTGTTCAGCAGCCGACAGTACGACTACGACACCTTCAAGGAAGCCAACACATCGTACGGTTACGACCTGCATTTCCAGGAGTCGTATCTCGACGCCGATACCGCGGTGCTCGCCCACGGTTACGAGGTGGTCTGCCCGTTCGTCAACGATACGGTCGATGCCGCGGTGCTCGAGCGCTTGCGCGACGGCGGCACGCGCCTGATCGCGCTGCGCTCGGCAGGCGTCAATCATGTCGATCTGAGCGCGGCGCAGCGGTACGGGATCACCGTCGTGCACGTGCCGGGCTACTCGCCGCACGCGGTGGCCGAGCATGCGGTCGGACTGATCCTCGCGCTGAACCGGCGCCTGCCGCGTGCCGCGACACGCACGCGCGAAGGCGATTTCTCGCTGAACGGACTGCTCGGTTTCGACCTGTACGGCAAGACCGTCGGCATCGTCGGTACCGGCGTGATCGGCCGCACGTTCGGCCGCATCATGGCCGGCTTCGGCATGCAGATCGTTGCGTACGATCCGGGGCCGCCCGCTGACGAACTGCTGGCGCTCGGCGCGCGCTACGCGCCGCTCGATACGCTGCTGGCGAGCGCCGACATCGTCAGCCTGCATTGCCCGCTGCTGCCGGCTACGTATCACATGATCGACCGCCACGCGCTCGCGAAAATGAAGCGCGGCGCGATGCTGATCAATACCGGCCGCGGCGGGCTGGTCGAAAGCAATGCGTTAGTCGGTGCGCTGAAGAGTGGCCAGCTCGGGCATCTGGGTCTCGACGTTTATGAAGAGGAAGGCGGGCTGTTCTTCGAGGACCATTCGAACCTGCCGCTGCAGGACGACGTGCTGGCGCGGCTGCTGATGTTCCCGAATGTGATCGTCACCGCGCATCAGGCGTTCTTTACGCGCGAAGCGATGAACGAGATCGCGCAGACCACGCTTGGCAACGTCGCGGCGTGGCTTGCTCGCACGCCGCGCAATGTCGTCGCGCCGCCTGCGGCGCGTGTGAGCGGGGCCGGCTAGCGCGCCGGTCCGTGCGGCTGATGTGCTGCTGCGATGTGCGGCTGCGATGCGTTGCTCCGACGTGCTGCCGCGATGTGCTGCCGCGATGTGCGCTTGCGTCGCGCCGTCGTGCTTTTTAGCACGCTCCGTGCTATTTAGCGCTCGTCGTCGTCGAGCTCGCGTAAGCGTGCGGCATGCGTTTCGACGCCATCCGGCGCGGGCTCGGCGCTCAGCGCGGTCATGCTCGGCCGCAGCGCGGTGCGCGCGTCGTCGGGCGCGCCGCAATACTGACGCAGCAGCGCCGCTTCGCGCTCGTGCACTTCGACCGGAAACCAGCGCGCGCCCGCCAAAGCCAGGTAACGCGCGCGATGCTGACCGTTGCGAAACGCCACCACGCCTTCGTGCTCGAGCCCGAACCAGCCGAGCAGCCCCGGCGCGCGGCGGGCCGAGACGGTCACATAAGGCATTTCGGGAATGCGCGCGTTGTCCGGATCGAGAAACTCGCGAATGCCGCGCACCTTGCCCATGTGCCATTCATGCACGGGGCGCAGCACATAGTCGGTATCGTCGCGGTCCGCGCACAGCATCAGCTTGCGCACGTCGACCAGCACCACTTCGTGACGCGTGCCGTCGGTGGTGAACACGCGCTTCAGGCGCACGTGATCGTAGGAAGCGTGGTCGTGCAATTGAACGACCCACACCGGCTCGTTAACGGATAACGCGGATGACGCGGATGATGCGGAATTCGACATCGACGGCAGTGGCATGGGAGCAAACGTTGAATGTCTCCGGCATGCGCGGTGCGACGCAGCCCGGCACGCTAAAAGGAGGTTACGCTACGAGTCGATTGTGAAAAGGGCGTGTCAGCAACGCAAGCGGTTTCTCCGTGTCTGTGTGGCTTTTCAGCCAATGCCTGACGCACGCGACGTGCCCGATATGACTGGAGACGGCGATGAACCCGCAGAGTTTCGGCCCGCATGTGCGCATCGAGGCAATCGATGCGGTCGCAACTATCTTGCTCGAGCGTCCGGCGCGGCGCAATGCAGTAGACCGACCGACGGCCGATGCGTTGCGCGCCGCTTTCGAGTGTTTCGAGTCCAACCCCGCATGGCGCATCGCCGTGCTGTTCGGCGCGGGCGGAACGTTCTGCGCGGGCGCCGACCTCAGCGCGCTTAACGACGACGCGCGCCGCAACGAATTGCATGCGGACGGCAGCGGCCCCGGACCGATGGGTCCGACGCGCATGATGCTGAACAAGCCGGTGCTCGCGGCGATCGCGGGTCATGCCGTTGCAGGCGGTCTTGAACTCGCGGCGCTGTGCGATCTGCGGATCGCGGAACGCAGCGCGGTGCTCGGCGTGTTTTGCCGGCGCGTCGGTATTCCGCTGATCGACGGCGGCACGATTCGCCTGCCGCGTCTGATCGGCATGTCGCGCGCGCTCGATCTGATTCTGACCGGCCGCGCCGTCAGCGCAGACGAAGCGCTGCAGTTCGGCCTCGTGAACCGTGTGGTCGACGATGGCACCGTGCGCGCCGCGGCCGAGCAGCTGGCCGCCGAACTGGCCGCCCTGCCGCAGGCCGCGCTGCTGGCAGATCGGCATTCGGTCTACGAGCACAGCGCGCTGGCCGATCTGCCGCAGGCGTTGCAGCGCGAAGGCGCGCTCGGCTACCCGGTGGTGTTCGGCGAAGGCATGGCGGGCGCGGCGCGCTTCGCAGGCGGCGCAGGCCGCCATGGCAATCCGCTCGGGTCGGGCAATGACTGAGCGGTTGCATCACGCAATCGACTAAAAACAACACTCCTTACATTCGGCCACGCGCGCAAATCGGCTTAGGTACAATCCCCTACTGATTTTCCCGTACTGACGCTTGCCGTCCCGGTCCCCGATCCCGCGCGAATTTCGCGCCACCCGCGATAAGGCCCCGGCGACGCGCAGGCGCCGCGCCCTGCGTCTTCGCCCTGCATTGCCGATCATGCCCTTGCCCCTGCTCGCTTTAGCCGTCGCCGCATTCGGCATCGGCACTACCGAATTCGTCATCATGGGGCTGTTGCCCGACGTCGCGCGCGATCTCGCCGTGTCGATTCCCGCCGCCGGCATGCTGGTTTCCGCGTATGCGCTCGGCGTGACGATCGGTGCGCCGATCGTCGCAATCGCGGTCGCCAACATGCCGCGCAAGCAGGCGCTGATGAGTCTGATCGGCGTGTTCATCGTCGGCAATCTGTTGTGCGCGGTCGCGCCCACTTACGCGGTGCTGATGGCCGCGCGCATCGTCACCGCGTTCTGTCACGGCGCGTTCTTCGGCATCGGCTCGGTGGTGGCCGCCGGGCTGGTCGCGCCGAACCGCCGCGCGCAGGCCATCGCGCTGATGTTCACCGGCCTCACGCTCGCCAACGTGCTCGGCGTGCCGCTCGGCACCGCGCTCGGCCAGGCGGTCGGCTGGCGCGCGACGTTCTGGGCAGTGACCGGTATCGGCATCCTCGCGGCCGCGGCGCTCGCGGTGTTCCTGCCGGCGCGCATCGACATGCAGAAGGCGAGCCTGCTGCACGAATTCAAGGTGCTGAAGAACCCGCAGGTGCTGATGGTGCTCGGCACCAGCGTGCTGGCGTCGGCCAGCCTGTTCTCCACCTTCACGTACATCACGCCGATTCTCGAAGACGTGACCGGCTTCACGCCGCACGCCGTCACGCTGGTGCTGCTGCTGTTCGGGCTCGGGCTGACGGTGGGCAGCACGCTCGGCGGCAAGCTCGCCGACTGGCGGCCGGTTCAGTCGCTGCTGGCGTTTCTGCTGGCGATCGTCGCGATCCTCATGGTGTTCGCGGCGGCCATGCACGCGGCGCTGCCAGCGCTCGTCACCGTGTTTCTGTGGGGCGTGCTGGCGTTCGCGATCGTGCCGCCGCTGCAGATGCTGATCGTCGATCGCGCCAGCCAGGCGCCGAATCTCGCGTCCACGCTGAACCAGGGTGCGTTCAATCTCGGCAACGCAAGCGGCGCGTGGCTCGGCGGCATGGCGATCGGCGCCGGCGCGCCGTTGACTTCGCTGCCGTGGGTCGGCGTGGCGACCGCGTCGGGCGCAGTCGCGCTGACGCTGTGGTCGGTTTCGCTCGAGCGGCGCGCGCGCGTCGCGATACCGGGCTAGCCGCGCGCGGTCACGGCGCCGTAGTAGCATCTGGCCCGATGAAAGTCGTCCTCTCGCGCGATTTTGTCGCGCTCATTCTGAGTGTCGCGGTAGTTGGGCTCGGCAGCGGCGCCACGCTGCCGCTCACCGCGCTCGCACTCACCCAGGCAGGCTACGGCGCCGACGTCGTCGGCCTGCTGACCGCCGCCCAGGCGGGCGGCGGCCTCGCCGCGGTGCCGCTCACCGGCTGGGTCGCCGCGCGTTTTTCCGCGCGCACCGTGATCACTGGCGCGATGCTGGTGGTCGCGTGCGCCACCGCCGCGATGCAGTTCACCTCGAGCCTCGCGCTGTGGGCGTTGCTGCGCGTGCTGTGCGGCGCGGCGCTGATGCTGCTGTTCACGGTCGGCGAGGCATGGGTCAACGAACTCGCGGACGACGCCTCGCGCGGCCGGGTGGTCGCGATCTATGCAACCAACTTCACGCTGTTCCAGATGACCGGACCGGTGCTGGTCAGCCGCATCGCACCGTACGCCGAGTGGCGCTTCCTGCTGTGCGGCGCGATCTTTCTCGCCGCGCTGCCGCTGCTGGCGGCGATTCGCGTGACGCCGCGCGGCGCGCGCGATGCCGAGCCGCACGACAACTGGCGCCGCGTGCTGCCGAAGATGCCGGCGCTGGTGATCGGCACCGGCTTCTTTGCGCTGTTCGATACGATCGCGCTGTCGCTGATGCCGCTCTTCGCGATGTCGCACGGAATTCGCGCCGACGTCGCGGTGCTGTTCGCGTCGGCGCTGCTGCTCGGCGATACGACGATGCAATTCCCGATCGGCTGGCTCGCGGACCGGCTCGGCCGCGAGCGCGTGCATATCGGCGCGGCGCTGACGGTCGTCGTGCTGCTGCCGCTGCTGCCCTGGGCCGTGCGCCTGCCGTGGCTGTGCTGGCCGCTGCTGTATGTGCTGGGCGCGGCGGCCGGCGCGATCTACACGCTGTCGATCGTCGCGTGCGGCGAACGCTTTCGCGGCGCGGCGCTGGTGTCGGCCAGTTCGTTGGTGGGGGCATCGTGGAGCGCGTCGAGTTTCGGCGGTCCGCTGATTGCCGGCGCGCTGATGAAGCGAATCGGCTATGACGCGGTGATCGGCGTGCTGCTGGCGAGCGCGTTGACGTTTCTGGTCGCCGCGCTGTGGGAGCGACGGCGCGTGATGGCCCGCGAAACGCAAACGGCGCGCTGAGCGCGCCGTTTGGCCCGGTCCCGGTTGCGCCGAACGAACCACGTTCGGCGCGCCTGCTATTACGGCTGCCGCGCCGGCAACACCTCGCCCGCGCAGACACCGAAGCCCACCCGATAGCCGTCGCCCTGGCACCAGCCTGCCAGCGTCAACTCGTCGCCGTCTTCGATAAAGGTCCGTGTGCCGCCTTCGTTCAGTTCGAGCGGCTGCTTGCCGTTCCACGTCAGCTCTAGCAGGCTGCCGTACGAGTCCGCGGTCGGACCGCTGATCGTGCCCGAGCCCATCAGGTCGCCGACCCGCGTGTTGCATCCCGACACCGTGTGATGCGCAAGCTGCTGCGCCATCGTCCAGTACATGTGGCGGAAGTTGGTACGCGCGATGGTCGTCGCCGTGCCTGCCGTACGCGGGCGCATCCGCACTTCCAGTTCGATGTCGAATGCATGCGCGCCGTCGTGCCGCAGATAGTCGAGCGGCTGTGGCTGCTGCACCGGCTGCGCGACGCGGAACGGCTCCAGCGCATCGAGCGTGACGATCCACGGCGAGATGGTGGTCGCGAAGGTCTTCGCGTTGAACGGCCCGAGCGGCACGTATTCCCATTGCTGGAAGTCGCGCGCGCTCCAGTCGTTGAGCAGCACCATGCCGAAGATGTGCGCCTCGGCGTCCGCGCACGCGATCGGCTCGCCGAGCGCATTGCCGCGGCCGACGATAAAGCCCGTCTCCAGTTCGATATCGAGCTTGCGGCACGCGCCGAACACCGGACGTTCCGCGTCGGGCAGCTTGATCTGGCCGCTCGGCCGGCGCACCGGCGTGCCGCTGACCACCACCGATGAAGCCCGCCCGTTGTAGCCGATCGGAATCTCCAGCCAGTTCGGCAGCAGCGCGTTCTTCGGATCGCGGAACATCGAGCCGACGTTGGTCGCGTGTTCCTTCGACGAATAGAAATCGGTGTAGCCCGGGATCGCGACCGGCAGATGCAGCGTCGCGGCGGCTTGCGGCACGAGCGCGCAGCGGCGCAGCTCGGCGTCGTCGCGCAGCGTCGGCGTGTCGCGCGCCAGCAATGCGCTCAGTTGAATGCGCACGCTGCGCCATGCGTCGCGCCCCAACGCGATGAAATCGTTCAGCGTGTCGCGCGCGAATACGCTGGCATTGCCGCTGTGCGTGACTGAAGCTTGCGCTTGTGTCGAAGCGGGAACGCTTGCGGCGCCCGGCAGCACGATCAGGCCCGCGCTCTCGAGCACCGCCAGATCGACGATGCTGTCGCCGATCGCCACGCCGGCGCGCCGCGCCGGATTGACCGCATCGCTGAAAATGCCGAACGGCAGGTTCTGGATCGCGAAGTCGCAGGCCGCGTCGTTGGCCGCTTCGAGCCAGCTTTTACGCGACGGATCGACGGTGCCGCGCAGCTGGTTTTTGAACTCGCCGTCGAGCCCGCTTTTAAGCTCGTCGATCGTTTCGCCTGTGGGCGTGCTTACCGCATTCATTGCTGCTCCGGGTTGAAGTGTTTGGTCAGGCCTTGCCAGCACTGGTAGTAATTCGCCTGCAGTTGCGCGGTTTCGAGCGCATAGCGCGTCGGCCGGATCAGCGTGCGGGTTTCGAACATGAACGCCATCGTGTCGCCGACCTTGTGCGGCTTCGACGTATCGCTACGCGACGCTTTCTCGAAAGTGTCCGCGTCCGGGCCGTGCCCCGACATGCAGTTGTGCAGGCTCGCGCCGCCCGGCATAAAACCCTCGGCCTTCGCGTCGTACACGCCGTGCACGAGGCCCATGAATTCGCTCGCGACGTTGCGGTGAAACCAGGGCGGGCGGAAGGTGTCTTCCGCGGCCAGCCAGCGCGGCGGGAAGATCACGAAATCGAGCGTATCGACGCCCGGCGTGTCGCTCGGCGCCTGCAGCACCAGGAAAATCGACGGGTCCGGATGGTCGTAGCTGATCGAGCCGATCGTGTTGAAGCGCCGCAGGTCGTACTTGTACGGCGCGTAGTTGCCGTGCCACGCCACCACGTCGAGCGGCGAATGATCGATGTCGGCGCGCCACAAGTGGCCGTTCAGCTTCGCGACCAGTTCGAAGGCGCCGTCACGGTCTTCGTAGGCGGCGTGCGGCGTCAGGAAATCGCGCGGGTTCGCGAGCCCGTTCGAGCCGATCGGGCCGAGGTCCGGCAGGCGCAGCAGCGCGCCGAAGTTTTCGCAGATATAGCCGCGTGCCGCGCCGTCCGGCAGCGTCACGGTAAAGCGCACGCCGCGCGGAATCACCGCGATCTCGTACGGCGCGACGTCGAGTTTGCCGAGCTCGGTCGCGATCGCGAGACGCCCCTGCTGCGGGACGATCAGCAGCTCGCCGTCGGCCGTATAGAAGTAGCGGTCCTGCATCGAGCGGTTGGCCGCGTACAGGTGGATCGCGCAACCCGTCATCGTTTCGGCCGAGCCGTTGCCGGCCATCGTCACCCAGCCGTCGATGAAATCGGTCGGCTCGGTGGGCAGCGGCAGCGGGTCCCAGCGCAGCTGGTTCGGCGGCGTGGGCGGCACCTCCGCGAAGTTCGCGACGAGCCGCTGCGACGGCAGCGCCGTGAACGGCTGGTGCACCGCCGCCGGGCGGATCCGGTACAGCCACGAGCGGCGGTTATGCGCGCGCGGCGCGGTGAAGGCGGTGCCGGACAGCTGCTCCGCGTAGAGCCCGTATGCGGCGCGCTGCGGCGAGTTGCGTCCTTGCGGCAGCGCGCCGGGCAAGGCTTCGGTGGCGAATTCGTTGGCGAAACCGGACTGGTAGCCCGCGTCGATTTCGCGTCGCATCGATGATTCCATGGCGTTTCTCCTGCCGTTTTGCTGTTTTTGATTGCCGCTCGGCCGGCATCGCTGCGCGGGCGCTTTCGCGCGGGGGCGGGCGTCATGTGGACCTGACCGCGCGCGCGTGATGCGGCCGCGCATCGAGCGCCGGATTCCCATCGCCGACAATTTACGTATGGTAAAACTAGTTACGATTAGTGAAATTAACGTAAACCCGAATACGCTGCCCGATTACCGATCCGATCGCAGCAATGCATATCCGCATTTGGGTGATCGCAATTTCGCGGGCGCTGTTACCATCGGACCGTGCGGTTTCGGCCGCGACATTCGAGCGCGACCCATCGCACCTCCGGCCCTCATGATCCCGTTGAACATCCCCGACCTCGTCGCGCGCGCGTCGCGCCACCCTTTTCTCGGCGAGCATCTGCGCATGGGCACCGGTCTGCGCAGCGACAACGCGGTGGCGCATTACGCGAACTTCGAGATCGGCAGTGCGTACGAGCCGATCTTCGACATCAGCGTGCATGCGCTCGCGCAATCGCTGTCTTCAGCGCCGGAGAGCGTCGACCGCTTCGGCGACGAGCTGGGGTTTCAGGCGGTCACGCAGCAACTGGACGGTGCGCAGACCGACACGTTCGATCCGTTCGAGCATGTCACCGACGACCAGCAACTGGTGGCGCTCGACCGGATGTCGCGCGCCATGCATTCGATCAATTTCTTCGGCGCGCAGCGGCATGGGCTGCTGTTTCTGCGCGTGCACGAACGGCTGCTAAAAAGCGTGCGCTATGATCACGGCCGGCATTTTTCGACCGTGCTGATTTCGTTCGGACTCAATCCTTCGCGCATCGTGATCGAGTTGCCGCCTGCCGCCGTCGCGCATCGCACGTTTCTCGGCTATCTGACCAAGAGCTATCAGCACTACGGATTCAAGGTGGCGGGAAATCTGCCGAATGCCGGGCAGATTCTGTCGGTGTCCGATATGGCGCGGCTCGATTTCATCAAGATGGATGCGGGCTCGGCGCTGCGCGATTCGATGGTCAAGCCGCTGGTCGGCTATGCGAACCGGCTGCGTATTCCGTTGATCTTCAGCCGGGTGGCGACCGAGGCGCAGTTCGACTTGCTGCAGCAGTACGACGTGCGCTTCGTGCAGGGGCCGCTGTTTGCGGTGAGTGAGAATCGGGCCGTTTGACGGCAGGTGATGCTGGTTTTATTTGTGACTGATGTTCTGCACTGAGACCTGATACCCGAACGCCAGGCGCAGGATCGGCTGGTCGCAGGTGCCGGTTTGTGATGGCGCTTCCATGCGGCGCCGGCAACGCGGGCTGGCCGCAACGGATGGACAGTCAGCGCGATGCCACACGCGGCGCCGTATCGCCCAGGCGCCGCGCCAGTTCCAACAGACGCGGCGCGACCCGCTCGCGAAACACCTCTTCCCCCATCGACGACGCCGGACCGCTGCAACTAAGCACCAGCCAGCGGCCGTCACGCGGATCGCGCAACGGCACCGCCACCGCGTTCACATCGTCATGCCACGCGCGAAACGAATAGCAGCAGCCTTCGCGCTCGAACGCGTCGATCTCGGCGCACGCCTGCTGCGCTAGCGTGGGTCCCGCTTCCCCCGCCGCTTGCGTCAGTTCGGCGAGCAGCGCCGCGCGCTCTTGCGGCGGCTGTACGGCCAGATACGCGCGCCCCATCGAACTCGTCAGCATCGACAGCTTCGAGCCCGACGCGAGCCCCAGCGTCAGCGCGGTCTCGCTGCGGATCGTCTCCAGATACACCATGTCGAGCCCATCGCGACAGCCCAGCGACACCGCCGCGCCGACGTCGCGCGCGAACGCCCGCAGATGCGGCCGCGCCAGCTCCAGCGTATCGGTGCCGGACAGCAGCGCGAAGCCCAGCGACAGCACACCGGCATCCAGCGCATATTTGCCGAGCGTCTCGTCGAAGCGCAGATAGCCGAGTACCGTCAACGTATAGGCGAGCCGGTTGACAGTGGCCTTCGGCAGCCCGGTGCGTTCGACGAAATCGCGGTTGCCGAGCAACGTGTCGCCGGGCCGGAATGCACGCAGCAGATCGAGCCCGCGGGCCAGCGCGACGACGAATTTGCGCTCGTCGAGCGGGTTGGCGGCGGCGGGCGACGGTGAAGCCGGCGAAAGACCCGGTGAATCAGGTGCGGTATGCGGCATCGGATGCTACACTCGAGGTTCATTTGCAAAACATTGTTTCGCACAGCGGAACTCAAGTCAAGCCAGAAATCACGTCATCAAGGAATTCAGGAGATACGCCATGGCCGCCGCGCAATTCAACTGGGAAGACCCGCTGCTCCTCAGTCAGCAACTCACCGACGAAGAACGCATGGTGCGCGACGCCGCCGCAGCCTACGCGCAGGACAAGCTCGCGCCGCGCGTGCTCGACGCGTTCCGCCACGAGAAAACCGACGCCGCGATCTTCCGCGAAATGGGCGAAGTCGGCCTGCTCGGCCCGACCATCCCCGAGCAGTACGGCGGCCCCGGCATGAACTACGTGAGCTACGGGCTGATCGCGCGCGAGGTCGAGCGGGTCGATTCCGGCTACCGGTCGATGATGTCGGTGCAGTCGTCGCTGGTGATGGTGCCGATCTTCGAATTCGGCTCGGACGCGCAGAAGGAAAAATATCTGCCGAAGCTCGCCACCGGCGAATGGATCGGCTGCTTCGGTCTGACCGAGCCGAATCACGGCTCCGATCCGGCCGGCATGGTCACCCGCGCGAAGAAGGTGAACGGCGGCTATTCGCTGTCCGGCTCGAAGATGTGGATCACCAATTCGCCGATCGCCGACGTGTTCGTCGT
>DATLOW010000046.1:0-6848 GCA_035536055.1 Paraburkholderia sp.
CCGCGATCGTTGCGCGCGCAATCAGTCGTTATTGCCCGCGACGATGCCCATCACCGCCATGCGCACCGCGATACCGAACGTCACCTGATTCAGGATCACCGATTGCGGGCCGTCCGCGACCTGCGAGTCGATCTCGACGCCGCGATTCATTGGGCCCGGATGCATGACGATCGCGTCGGGCTTGGCGAGCGCGAGACGCTCCGGCGTCAGGCCCCAGCTCTTGAAATACTCCTGCGCCGACGGCAGCAGCGCGCCGCTCATCCGCTCGTTCTGCAGACGCAGCATGATGATCACGTCGCAGTCCTTGAGCCCTTCGTCGAGGTTGTGGAACACCCGCACGCCCATCTGCTCGAGCCCGCCCGGCAGCAGCGTGCGCGGTCCGATCGCGCGCACTTCCGGCACGCCGAGCGTGGTCAGTGCGTGAATGTCGGAACGCGCGACGCGCGAATGCAGAATGTCGCCGACGATCGCCACGCGCAGATTCGTAAAATCGCGCTTGTAATGGCGGATCGTGTACATGTCGAGCAGGCCCTGCGTCGGGTGCGCGTGGCGCCCGTCGCCGGCGTTGATCACGTGCACGTGCGGCGCGCAATGTTCGGCGATCAGATACGGCGCGCCGCTCGATGCGTGGCGCACGACGAACATGTCCGCATGCATCGCCGACAGGTTGTTGATCGTGTCGAGCAGCGATTCGCCCTTGCTGGTCGACGATGCGTTGATGTTCAGATTCAACACGTCGGCCGATAGCCGCTTGGCGGCGATTTCGAACGTGGTACGCGTGCGCGTCGAATTCTCGAAGAACAGGTTGAAGACCGATTTGCCGCGCAACAGCGGCACCTTCTTCACCTCGCGATCCGTCACGCTGACGAACTGCTCGGCCGTATCGAGAATGTGTGTGACGATCGCGCGCGGCAAACCTTCGATCGTCAATAGATGTTTGAGCTCGCCGTTTTTCGTGAGCTGCGGGTTGCCTTTCAGGAAGCCGAAGCGAAATCGCTCGGCGGCCTCGGCTTGGGCGGAATGCGGGGTGACCGGGTTAGGCTGGTTCATCGTGGTCCTGAATCAAACGTGCCGGATGGCTCCAATCGTGCCGGACGTCCATACGGCTGCGGCATGCGTTGCGCGATGTTGCGCGCCGGCGCGATCGCGTCCGACGCAAAAGCGCGTGCTCAATCGGCACGCGCTTCGGTATGAAACGTGAAATGCTGGCCGTCTGCATCGCCGTGACGCGCCAGTACCAGCGTCGCGTCGGGCGGCACGTCGACCACGCCGCCGACGAACCGCGCGGCCACCGGCAGTTCGCGCCCGCCGCGGTCCGCAAGCACGGCGAGCTCGACCGCCGCTGGCCGGCCGTAGTCGTATAGCTCGTTCAGCGCAGCGCGCACGGTGCGCCCGGTGTACAGCACGTCGTCGACCAGCACGATGCGACGCCCGTCGACTTCGAACGGCAGCGAGGTTGGGCTCGCCTGCGTATGCAGGCCTTTTTTCGCATAGTCGTCGCGATGCAGTGCGACGTTGACCACGCCGAAGCTCGGCAGATGCAGATCGCGCGCCAGCCGCTCGGCCAGCCATACGCCGCCGCTGTAGATGCCGGCCAGCACCGCGCCGTCCGGGCCGGCCGCGGCGCCTTGCAGCGCATCGCCGTATGCGGCGCGAATCTGTTCGAGCACGGCGCGATACAGCGCCTCCGCGTCAATGGAACTCATGTTCGTCGCTCAGTGTTGGGACTCCGGAGCGGCCGGCAGGCCGTCGAAGTATTGCTGCAGGATGATGCAGGCCGCTTCGGCATCGAGCATCTCGGCGCGCGTCTTGCCCGCGCGCGCAGGGGCGCGCATGCCGGCTTCGGCCTCGACCGACGAGTAGCGCTCGTCGACCCACGTCACCGGCAGGTTGAAACGACCGTTCAGTTGATTGCCGAAGCGCTTGGCCTGCTGCGTCATCGCGTGCGGTGTGCCGTCAGGGTGCATGGGCAGGCCAACCACCAGCGCGTCCGGCTGCCATTGTCCGATCAGCTTCGCCATTTCCGCGAAGCGATATTCGCGGTTGCGGTTCGGCACGACCATCAGGGGCCGTGCGCGCTTCGTCAGGGAATTGCCGACCGCTACGCCGATGCGCTTCTCGCCATAGTCGAACGCAAGCAGCGTCGCTTCACGTCCGGGCGCACCGCTCATGCGTGACCCGCCTCGCCGGAGAGCATCGACAGCGATACGCCGAGCAGCGCGAGCGCGGCTTCGAAACGGTCTTCCGCGGGCACGTCGAAGACGATCTTGGGGTCGGCCTCGACCGTCAGCCAGCCGTTCTTCGAGATTTCTTCCTCGAGCTGGCCCGCACCCCAGCCGGCATGGCCGAGCGTCAGCAGGAAACGCCCCGGGCCCTTGCCGCTGGCGACGGCTTCGAGCACGTCCTTGGACGTGGTCATCTCGAGCCCGCCCGGCACCTGCATCGACGACGTGTACGAACTGCCCTGCCCCGCATCGTGCAGCACGAAGCCGCGCTCGGTTTGCACCGGGCCGCCGAAGTACACGGGAACATGCAGCAGGGGTTCGATTTCGAGCTTGAGATCGATGCGATTGAACAGCGCTTCCAGATCGATATCGGTCGGCCGGTTGATCACGAGGCCGAGGGCGCCGCGCTCGCTGTGATCGCAAAGGTAGACCACCGTTCCCGAAAAGGTCGGATCCGCCATGTTAGGCATGGCGATCAGGAACTGGTTGGTGAGATTGATGCGATCGGAACTCTTGGACATAGGTCAAATTCTAGCAAAGACGAGTGGAAGTGCAGACCGCGCGCAGCATCTGTGTCGCATGCTACGCCATGGCCCATGGCGGGCACTCCACGAACGGCAGCTCACACTGCACTCTATCACGCCCTTACGGGTTGCCGACGCAGCGACTGCGGCATGTCGCACGCTGCGTGTACGGTCGTTCTGGTGATGCTTCTGGTGGTTCCTCAGCGTGGTGCTTCTGGTGGTTCTTTCCCGGTGGTTCTTTCCCGGTGGTTCTTTCCCGGTGGTTCTTTCAGGCGTTCCTTTTGTGTGCTGGCTTTTTGGTGCTGGATTTTTGGTGCTGACTATTGGGTGCTGACTATTGGGTGCTGCTTCCGGGTATGCCCCGTAAGGCTTTCATGCGATGCGAGCCACGCCACGTCATGCGCCGGTTTGCGGCGCGTCGCCACCCTGCTCGATCGCACGCGTCAGCGCGCCCAGCGCGCTGCCCGATTGCGGCGGCGCAATACCTGCCGCGATCTGGTGCAGCATCGCGCGCAGCGCCTGCGCGGCATGCTCGAGCGCGGCCGCAGCGGGCGCTGCCACGACTACGTGCGCACGCACGGCCGGCGTCGTGACGCCCGCATGCGCGCGCCGGCGCCACGCAAGCCCGAGCGCATCGGCCAGCAGCGCCACATGCCCAAGCCCGAGCGCACCTGCCGACGCACCTAGCCGGAACGCCGCATCGCCAGCCTGCAACGCCTCGCCCGGATCGGCCTTTTGTGGGTTATCGGCAGCCTGCGCGTGTTCCGACAGGGCGGCGATCGACGCATCGGCCGTTTGCAGGAAATCTTCGTATGCGAATGCGTTGACCGTGACGGCGCCCAGGTCCCGTGTGGCAGGCGCCGGCGCGGCAAACGCTTCCACCTTTGCGACTGGGGTTCGTGCTGTCGTCGTCGCTTGCGCGGCGCCCGCTGCCGGCACGGGTTCGGGTTGGTCGGTTCCGGCCTGCGCCGCTGCGGCGTGCGGATTGCCAGCCTGCATAGACCCGGCTCGCATGGCTTGCGCCTGCGCCGCGCCGACCTGCGCCGCACCCGCCTGCACGGCGCCCGCCTCCCACAGTGCTTCGGAAGCCGATGTGCCGGCCACATGCCATGCGACAGTGAGCCCGTAATCGCGCAGCAGGTCGACGTGTTCGGTATCTTCCGCGGCCGCACCGAACAACGCGTAGTCGCGCCACAGCAGCGCGAGCGCCGCCCGCACCAGCGAACGCGGCGCCAACGTAATGCCGTGTGCCTGATCGGCCAGCACGAGGTTGCACCTTGCGAAGAAGCGCCGCGCGTCGGGGTCGCCCGCCGGGTGGCCGCTCACGCGCAGCGCGCGAGCGCAACCCGCGGCAAGACGCCAGAAGTCGTAAGGATCGGCGCTCGCGAGCTGCGCAAAACAGGCCTCGAGTTCATCCAGCGCGGCCGACAACACCAGCGTAGCCGCCGACATCGCGCCGGCGCCGGTTTGCGCACGCAAAACCGGCAGCAGCGCACCCTCGTAGCGGACGCGCAAGTGCGCAATGCGCTGCGCGGGCTGCGACGGCAACGTGACAGGCGGAATCGGCCGGCCGGCCAATGCGAGATCTTCGAACGCCACGGTAAAACCGGGCGTGTGCGGCGCGATCAGCGCCGACAGCTGACGATAATGCGCATAGAGCGACGGCGAACAAGCCAGCTCGCGCAGGTTGCGCCGCTGCAACGCCGCTGCGAACGCTTCGAGCGCGGCGCCGAAGGCCTCGCGCAGCGGCCCGTGGGTGGCCTGCTCATCGGCCGCGAGCGGCGCGGCCAGCACCAGCGCATCCGCGAAGCGCAGCGCCGCAAGCCAACCGGCTTCGCGTAGCGCGTGCGCCGCATGCAGCAGCGGCAGCGCTGCGTCGCGGCGTTCGCGATAAGCTGCCAGCGCTTGTGCGAGCGCACTCTCCGCTGCGCGTACCGCGCCGCCGCGGGGATTCGGTAAAGCCTCGAGAATATCGCCGGACGCAGATGAAGGTGTCATGGGCACGTTTGCTGAGGCGCTCGCGTTATCGGTTGCGGCATTGCTTGCATTATCCGCTTGCGGTCATGCGGACAGCGCGACGCCGCCTTGCCTCGCGGCGACGACTCGCTGTTGCGATGCCACTCTGAAGCCACCGCTGCCGGCCGGCGGCAACGCACTCAAGCACGCGCGACGACCATGACAACGGCAAACGGCGTTGCGGCGCCCAGGCATAGGCGACGCATTCAACGCGGGATACGCGACCCCGGCCGCACCGGCAGATTACGCGACGGCAAGTTACCCAACACCGGCCGTGCGGCGATGCCCGCCTTTCCGCCCGAACGGATGCAACCAATCTTGCGCGATGCGTTGACCGCCCGCTGCCGGTGCACGCCGCTTGCCGGCCTGCGGATTTGAATGCTGACTAAACGTGCCGGTGAAGCGCGTGCCGGTGAAGCGCGTACCAGTGAAACTCGTACCAGTGAAACTCGTACCAGTGAAACGCGCGCCGGTGAAACGCGCCGGCAACGCATGCCGACCGCTCACGCCGACGGCGCACGGTCAGATCTGGACCATCTCGAAGTCTTCCTTGCGCGCGCCGCATTCGGGGCAAGTCCAGTTGATCGGAACATCTTCCCAGCGCGTACCCGGCGCGATTCCTTCTTCTGGCAGGCCGGCTTCTTCGTCGTAGATCCAGCCGCAGATCAGGCACATCCAGCTTCTATATTCCATTCTTGTTCGCGTCGAAAAGTCCGTTGAAACGGGAGCCATGATGGTACCGTGTTGCCGCCCCCATGCCTAGCGATTGAAGCGCCCGAAGCGTTGCAAGCGAGCGTTCCTGCGCGCGGACGGCGGCGCGGCATTTTGCCTGCGGGCAAGCGCTTTCAGTTGCGAAAAAACGCCCCGCCGCATGATAAAGCCGCATAATTGAGGCGGCCGCGCCACCAGCGGCCCTTCTTCTGTCCCAATTTCAGCACGCCACCTTTCATGCCCAGCGAGACCCCTCCGATCGTTCTCACTTTCGGCCTTTCCGACCCCACCGGCGGGTCCGGCCTGCAAGCCGACCTGATGACGCTTGCCAGCATGGGCTGCCATGGCGTCACGGTGCTGACCGGCTACACGGTTCGCGACTCGGCCAACTGCGACGAAGTAACCGCGCTGGACCCGGATGTCGTCGCGACCCAGGCGCGCATGCTGCTCGAGGACATGCCGATCGCCGCCTTCAAGGTGGGCGCGGCCACGCGCGCCGAAGTGGTCAGCGCGATCGCCGAGGTCGTGGCCGACTACGACGACATCCCGCTGATCCTCGCGCCCGACTTCACGCTCGACGACGAGCACGTGCTGGCCGCCGACGAATTGCGCGAAGCGATCGCGGACCTGCTGGCGCCGCAAACCACGCTGCTGGTCGCCGATACCGCGGCACTGCTGGCGCTCGCGCAGCCGGATGGCGACGCCGAGGCGCCGACGCTGGATGCCGCGGTGTCGCATCTGCTGTCGCAAGGTTGCGAGTACATCCTGTCGATGGAAACCGGCACGCATCGGCTCGTCAACACGCTGTACTGCGAGGAGGGCCAGTTGCGCCAGGACCTGTGGGACCGCGGCACGCAGCGCGTGACCGGCATGACCGACACGTTGGGCGCGGCCATCGCGGCGTTGCTGGCCAACGGCCAGGAGCCGGCCGAGGCGGTGCGCGAAGCGCAGGAATACCTGTTCCAGGCGATGCAGAACGCGTTTCGTCCGGGCATGGGCGCTTATCTGCCGGACCGCTTTTTCTGGGCGCGCGATAGCGAAGAAGACGCGCCGCCGGCGGACGGCAAAGGGGCTGCGCCGGGCGAGGCGCGTCATTGAACTAATGGGCGCCGGGCGCGCCCCTTCGTAGACGCCGCACATTACGCCGTACATAAAATCGGCGCGCATAAAAAAACCCGCATCACTGCGGGTTTTTCTATGAGGGGCACACCTCGCGGCGCGCCCCTCGCATGCATTTCGACGTAAGCCGAAATTACATGTCCATGCCCATGCCGCCCATGCCGCCCGGCATACCGCCAGGAGCCGGTGCGTCTTCCTTCGGCAGTTCGCAAACAGCAGCGTCCGTCGTCAGCAGCAGGCCGGCAACCGAAGC
>DATLOW010000047.1:0-13258 GCA_035536055.1 Paraburkholderia sp.
CGCGAAGCTGTCCGGCATGACCGGTACCGCCGATACCGAAGCGTACGAATTCAACGAGATCTACGGTCTCGAAACCGTCGTGATCCCGACCAACCGGCCGCCGAAGCGGATCGACCGTCAGGATCAGATCTACAAGACCGCGCGCGAACGTTACGACGCAGTCATTCGCGACATCCGCGAATGCTACGAGCGCGGTCAGCCGGTGCTGGTCGGCACGACGTCGATCGAGAACTCGGAACTGCTGTCGCATCTGCTGAAGCAGGCGGGGCTGCCGCACGAAGTGCTGAACGCGAAGCAGCACGCGCGCGAAGCGGCGATCGTCGCCGAAGCGGGCCGTCCGCAGCGCATCACGATCGCGACCAACATGGCCGGCCGCGGTACCGACATCGTGCTGGGCGGCAATGCCGAGAAGCAAGCCTTGTTCATCGAGGCCGACGAAGCGATTCCGGCCGACGAGAAGCAGCGCCGCATCCAGCAGTTGCACGACGAATGGCAGGCGCTGCACGACCGCGTGAAGGCCGCCGGCGGTCTGCACATCATCGGCACCGAGCGCCACGAATCGCGCCGGATCGACAACCAGCTGCGCGGCCGTGCGGGCCGCCAGGGCGACCCGGGTTCGTCGCGCTTCTTCCTGTCGCTGGAAGATCCGCTGCTGCGCATCTTCGCCGGCGACCGCGTGCGCTCGATCATGGACCGCCTGAAGATGCCGGAAGGCGAGGCGATCGAAGCGGGCATCGTCACGCGTTCGATCGAATCGGCGCAGCGCAAGGTCGAAGCGCGCAACTTCGATATCCGCAAGCAGCTGCTCGAATACGACGACGTGTCGAACGACCAGCGCAAGGTCATCTATCAGCAGCGAAACGAGTTGCTCGAAGCGCACGACATCACCGAAACGATCGGCGCGATGCGGCATGGCGTGATCTCGGACATCGTGCGCCAGTTCGTGCCGGCGGGCAGCATCGAAGAGCAGTGGAGCGTGCCGGAACTCGAGGAAGTGCTGCGCAACGACTGGCAGCTCGACCTCGCGATCCAGGAAATGATCAACGAGTCGCAGTCGATCGACGCGGACGAGATTCTCGACGCCGTCACCGCTGCCGCGGACGAAGCCTACGAATCGAAGGTCGAGCAGGCGGGCCGCGAGCAGTTCAGCGGCTTCGAGCGCTCGATCATGCTGCAGACGCTCGACCGCAGCTGGCGCGAACATCTGGCCGCGCTCGATCACCTGCGCCAGGGCATTCATCTGCGCGGCTATGCGCAGAAGAACCCGAAGCAGGAATACAAGCGCGAGGCATTCGAACTGTTCGCCGCGATGCTCGATGCGGTGAAGCTCGAAGTGACGCGCATCGTGATGAACGTGCAGATCCAGTCGCCGGAACAGCTGGAGCAGGCCGCCGAGCAATACGAAGAGCAGGGTGGCCATCTGGAGAACGTCGAGTTCCGTCACGCGGACTACTCGGATTCGAATGCGGCGACCGCCGTTGCCGCTGCGCCGGTCGCAGCCGATGCCGCCGCGGCGATGATCGGCAACGCGATGAGCCACGGCGCGCATCAGGCCGCCGGTGTGCCGCCAGCCGGCGACGCGGTGCCGAAGGTCGGCCGCAACGATCCGTGTCCGTGCGGCAGCGGCAAGAAATACAAGCAGTGTCACGGCAAGATCGCGTGACGGCTTCACGCAGGTAACAGGCGGCGCGCAGCAGGCGCGCCGCGCTGTTTATGCGGTCTCGATGCCGCATTAAATTTGCAGGTGAATTCGCGGTAGCCCGGCGCCTCGCCGGACTTGCCAGTTATGATCCCAATGCCGGCGCCCGCCGGCATTTCAGCTTCGACAGGTCGCCACCATGGCTGTCAATTTCCCTTCGATCGAACCCGCTCAACTCCATCCTGTCCCCGGCGTGACGCTCGGCTGGGCCGAGGCGAACATCCGCAAGCCGAACCGCAAGGACGTGCTGGTGATTTCCGTCGACGAAGGTGCGACGGTGGCCGGCGTGTTCACGTCGAACCGTTTCTGCGCGGCGCCGGTGACGGTATGCCGCGAACATCTGGAGCGCGTGCGCGCCGGCGGCAAGGGCATCCGCGCGCTGGTCGTGAATACCGGCAACGCGAATGCGGGCACCGGCGAGCCGGGTCTCGCGCATGCACGTGAAACCTGCGTCGAACTGGCGCGGCTCGCGGGCATTGCGCCCGAGCAGGTGCTGCCGTTTTCGACCGGTGTGATTCTCGAGCCGCTGCCGGTCGAGCGCCTGAAGGCGGGCCTGCCCGCGGCGCTCGCGAACCGTCAGGCTGCGCATTGGTACGACGCCGCGCAAGCGATCATGACCACCGATACGTTGCCGAAAGCCGCATCGCGACAGGTGACGATCGACGGCCACACGGTCACGCTGTCCGGCATCAGCAAGGGCGCCGGCATGATCAAGCCGAATATGGCGACGATGCTGGGCTTCCTCGCATTCGACGCGAGCGTCGCGCAGCCGGTGCTCGACGCACTCGTCAAACATGTCGCGGACCGCTCGTTCAACTGCATCACGATCGACGGCGATACGTCGACCAACGACTCGTTCATCCTGATCGCATCGGGCAAATCGAGCCTGCCGGCGATCACGTCGACGGATTCCGCCGCGTACGGCGCGCTGCGTGACGCAGTGACCGAAGTCGCGCAGACGCTCGCGCAACTGATCGTGCGCGACGGCGAAGGCGCGACCAAGTTCATGACGGTTCAGGTAGAAGGCGGCACGAGCGTCGCCGAGTGCCGTCAGATTGCGTATGCGATCGGCCACTCGCCGCTTGTGAAGACCGCGTTTTACGCGTCCGATCCGAATCTCGGCCGCATTCTGGCGGCAATTGGCTATGCGGGCGTCAACGATCTCGACGTCGGCAAGATCGATCTGTATCTCGACGACGTGCTGGTCGCGAAGGCCGGCGGCCGCAACCCCGAGTATCGCGAGGAAGACGGCCAGCGCGTGATGAAGAAGAGCGAGATCGGCATCCGCGTGCTGCTAGGCCGCGGCAATGCGCAGGCCACGATCTGGACCTGCGACCTGTCGCACGATTACGTCAGTATCAATGCCGATTACCGCTCCTGATCGGCGCTTCATTCGCTTCATTTGCACAGCGGCCGGCGCAACGTGCCGGCCTTCGATCCGCCTCTGATTGTCGCCATGGATAAACTCGAACAGTTTTTGACCCGCGCCGAAGCCGTGCTGGGCCGTCTTGAAGCAATGTTGCCGCCGGCCGCGCCGGACATCGACTGGTCCGCAGCGGTCGCGTTTCGTTGGCGCAAGCGTCAAGGGCGCGGTTTTCTGCAGCCGGTGCCGTCGATTTCGACGATCTCGCTCGACGACCTGCAGAACATCGATCGCCAGAAGTCGTTGATCGAACAGAACACACGGCAGTTCGTGCTGCAGAAGCCGGCCAACAACGTGCTGCTGACCGGCGCGCGCGGCACCGGCAAGTCGTCGCTGATCAAGGCGTGCCTGAATGCGCATGCGAAAGACGGCCTGCGTCTGATCGAAGTCGACAAGGACGACCTGCACGACCTCGGCGATATCGTCGATCTGATTGCGGGGCGGCCGGAGCGCTTTATCGTGTTCTGCGACGATCTGTCGTTCGAAGACGGCGAGTCGGGCTACAAGGCGCTGAAGGTGGCGCTCGATGGTTCGGTGGCCGCGCAGTCGGACAACGTGCTGATTTACGCGACGTCGAACCGCCGCCATCTGCTGCCCGAGTACATGAGCGACAACGAGTCGTACAAGCACATGCCCGACGGCGAGATTCATCCGGGCGAAGTGGTCGAGGAGAAGATCTCGCTGTCCGAGCGCTTCGGTCTGTGGGTCAGCTTCTATCCGTTCAAGCAGGACGACTATCTCGCGATCGTCGCGCACTGGCTGCAGCACTTCGGCTGCGATCAGGCGGGTATCGAAGCGGCACGCGGCGATGCGCTGGTGTGGGCGCTGGAGCGCGGTTCGCGCTCCGGGCGGGTGGCGTGGCAATTCGCACGCGACTGGTCCGGCCGACGGACGCAGGCATGAGCGCAGGCGCGGACAACGCGAGTGCCGCTGCGCCGGGCGCCGATGTGCAAACGGCGCGCCCGGTTACCGAAGTGGCGGTGGGCGTGCTGGTGCAACCCGATGGGCGATACCTGCTTGCACAGCGGCCGGCCGGCAAGCCGTACGAGGGCTACTGGGAGTTTCCGGGCGGCAAGCTCGAGCCGGGCGAAACCGTCGAAGCGGCACTCGCGCGCGAACTGCACGAGGAACTCGGCATCGACGTCAAGGCGTGCCATCGGTGGCATACGCTCGAGCACGACTATCCGCACGCGTATGTGCGGCTGTACTTCTGCAAGGTGACGGCGTGGAGCGGCGAACCGCATGGGCGCGAAGGTCAGGCGTTCGTGTGGCAGACCTTGCCGGCGGACGTCGAGCCGCTGTTGCCGGCGACGATTCCGGTGCTGGAGTGGCTGGCAGCGGACGCTAAGTAAGCGCCCGCTCGCGACCCGTGCCCGCGCGTTGCGGGCGTTTTGTTTGCGTGTCTGCGCGGTGCTCCGTGGGCGTTGCGCGACCGCTTCAATGCGGCGATGTGCCTTGACCAGGCGCCTCGTCGGCGGGCGGCTCATCGTCGGTGCCGCCGATCCGATACTTCTCGGCGGCCCACGCGCCTAGATCGATTTGCTTGCAACGCTCCGAACAGAACGGACGAAAACGGCTTTCAGGCACCCAACGGACATCCTTGCCGCAGGCCGGGCATTTGACAACTGTGCTCATTCTGACAATAGCGGTCTTGGTTGAACGGGACGAGCGTCCAATCTGGGGACGTTTGCGTCAGCTTAAAGCAGGTCGCCGGTAATTTGCGCGACAAGCGTGCCGATTCTGTTATCCGGCACCGCAAGTGTCACACTGCGCGGCCGGGCATTTCCGATTTATCTGTCGACCAGGCCGGCGAACGTGCCGGTACCGTGCTACAGGCTGCACAAGGTCAGCTGGAACGGCACATCGACATCGACGGCGCGCGGACGCAGATCGCCGTCCTGTACCGTGAAGCGCACCCACAGCATGTATTTGTTCGCGCTTGCTTCCGGGATGACACGCAATTCCGGTGCCACGCGCACTTGCATCAGCTGATAGGTGCGGCCCGACAGCATCTGCTGATAACTGCCCTGCATTGCCATCACCTTCGATGCCTGGCCGGATTCGCGTGCAAGACGCAGCACGATTGCGGCGGCGTCGCGCAACGGCAGCAGCGGCATGACCCATTTCGCGATGTCCTGACGGCGCTGGTCCGGATGCGTTTGCTGCCATGCGTAGTAGGACGGAAGATCGAACTTGCAGGTGCCGCCCGGAATGATCGCGCGGCTGCGGATGCTCGACAGCCATTCGTTGTCGGCCAGATGTTGACCGGTTTTGCCCTGCATCTGCGCGAGGCCCGCGAGCGTTTGCTCGATCTCGCCGAGCACTGCCTCGAGCGCATTCTGTTCGATGCCGGGATTGCCGCGGAACGGTGCGAGGGTTTGACGCTGCCGTTCGAGTTCCTTCATCAGATCCGATTTCAAATCCGCGCGGCCCGCGACTTCGGAGATTTCGAACAGCGTGGTCAGCGCAACGTGGTGTTCCCGCGGATCTTCCTGAGTCAAAAAGAACGTGAAGCGCTCGAACAGGTCTTCGAGGCGCAGCAGCGTCCGGATTCGCTCGTTGAAGGGATACTCGTAAAGAATCAAGCGGACTCGCCTCGCGCGTGGTCGGTGACGGGATTGCAGGACATTCTAATGCCGTGAATTACCCCTGGCAATGAAACACTGATTCCGTCCCGTTCGCAATAGTTTCGCTTTGGTTACTGCAAGATCGCTGCGCGCTGCCCGCAGTTTGCGCAGTCGGTCGGTGCTGCGCGGCGCGTGGCGCGGGTTTGTGCGCGAGTGACCTGCTGCAATGACGTGTCAGTGGCCCGTCGACGATTGGTCAATGACCTGCATATGACAGGTACTGGCGATGCAGTTCCGCGATGCGTGCTTCGAGCGCATCGGCTGCGCCGGCGGCGCTGGAGTCGTTGACGATCACATCGTGCGCGGCCGCGAGACGCGCGTCGCGCGTGGCCTGGCGCGCGATGATCGCGAGCACCTGTTCGCGGCTGAAGGCATTGCGACGCATCACCCGCTCGATCTGCGTTTCAACGCTGCAGTCCACGACGAGCACCCGATCGACCCGCGACTTCCATGTGCCCGACTCCACCAGCAACGGCACGACGATCATCACGTACGGGCCTTGGGCTTGCTGCCATGCGCGCTCGGTCTCGCTGCGAATCAGCGGATGGGTGATCGTTTCGAGACGGCGGCGTGCGGTTTCGTCGCTGAATACGAACTCGCGCATCCGCGTGCGATCGAGCGAGCCGTCGGCCGCAACGAACGAAGCACCGAACTCGCGTGCGATAGCCGGCATCGCAACGCCATGCGCCGCGGTAATCCGATGCGCGATCGCATCGGTGTCGACGATCGGTACGCCGTGCGCCGCGAAGCGATCTGCGACGTACGATTTGCCGCTACCGATTCCGCCTGTCAATCCGACCGCAAACATGCATCAGCCTCCGATCGCCAAATAGAGCGGTGTGCCGAGAAACAGCGTGAGCGCACCGCCGGCGGCGAGAAACGGGCCGAACGGCAGCGGCTCTTCGAAGCGCATACGGCCGCGCCACGTCGCGATAAGCCCGATCACCGCGCCCGCCACGGCGGCAATCAGGATGATCTGCGGCAGTGCGGCCCAGCCGAGCCACGCGCCCAGCGCTGAAAGGAGCTTGAAGTCGCCATAGCCCATTCCCTCGACGCCGCGCACCAGCTTGAACACCCAGTGCACGCACCACAGTGCCAGATAGCCGGCAATCGCACCTAGCACCGCGTCGTGCAGCGTGGCGAACAGGCTGCCGAAGTTGACGATCAGACCGCACCACAACAAAGGCAGCGTCAGCGAGTCGGGCAGCAGATGGGTGTCGATGTCGATCGCGCTCATGGCGATCAGCATCGCGCAAAGTCCGAACGCGGCGAGTGCGGTGGCACCGGTGCCGAACTGCATCAGCGACAAGGTTGCGCAGACGGCGCTGGCGAGTTCGATCAGCGGATAGCGCAGGCTGACCCGCGCCTTGCATTGCGAACAGCGGCCGCGCAGCATCAGATAGCTGAATATCGGCACGTTTTCCCATGCACGTAGCACATGGCCGCAATGCGGACACGCACTGCGCGGCAAGCACAGGTTGTAGCGGGCCGGCAGCCCGTCGTCTTCGAACGGCTGGCCGGTGGCCTCGGCGACTTCTTCGCGCCACGCGCGCTCGAGCATGATCGGTAGCCGGTGCACGACGACGTTCAGAAAGCTGCCGACCACCAGCCCGAATGCGACCGCGAACGCGATCTGTGCAGCGAACGGCAACAGACCGAAGCTCGCGCCGGCGTCGGCGGCGAAGTTGCCGAGCGATTCGAGCGGCATGCTGAAAAGGTGATCCGACACGGTGCTGTAGGCGGCCTGCATGATAAATGGGGTGGGTTCGGCTGCGATGCTACACCACGTTGCCGAGTTGAATGATGGGAAGATACATCGCGATCACGAGGCCGCCGACGAGCAGCCCGAGCACGGCGATCACTAGCGGTTCGCACAGGCTCGCCAGCGCGCCGATCTTTTCGTCAACCTGACGATCGCATAGCGACGCAATATCGAGCAACATCGTGTCGAGCGTGCCGGATTCCTCCGCAACCGCGACGGGCTGCACGACTTCGGCAGGGAAGCAGCGGGCTGCACGCATCGACGCCGCGAGCCGTTCGCCGTGCCGCAGGCGCGCGGCGATTCCGCCGGTGGCGCGATCGAAGTACGCATTACCGGTGGCGTGCGTCAGCGACTGGAAGGCGTCCGCGAGCGGCGTGCCGGCAGACAGCAGGGTGCCCAATGCGCGGCTCCAGCGCGCGGCGCAGAGCGATGTCAGCAACGTGCCGACGACCGGCGTGGCGAGCGTGACCTTCGCGACCCGCAGGCGGAGCGCAGCCGACGCGCGCAGCAGTCGCGCGAAGCCGGCGCCCGCAACGATGGCGATTGCGCCGAGCGCGAGGCCCCAATCCGATAGCGACTCGGACAGCGCCAGCACGATACGCGTCGGGGCGGGCAAGGCCGCGCCGAAGCCATCGAAAATCTGTTTGAAGGTCGGTACGACCCAAACCAGCAGCGCCGCGGTGATCGCCATGGCAAGCAACAGAATGGCAAACGGATAGGTGAGCGCGGCGCGCACCTTGGCACGCTGCGCGGCGGCACGCTCGCGGTCGTCGGCAATGCGCGCGAGCACCGCGTCGAGCGAGCCCGACGCTTCGCCGACCGCCACGAGCTGGCAATACATCGGGCCGAAGCAATCGGCACGTTCGCGCAGCGTCTGCGAGAAACTGGCGCCTGCAGTGATGTCGCGCGCCAGTGTGCCGACGATGCGAGCCATGCCGTCGTCCCGTTTCGACGCGGGCGCCTGTGCGAGTAGCTCCAGCGCCTGAGCAAGCGGCAGGCCGGCGCGCACGAGGCTCGCCAGCTGACGGGTAAAGCGTGTGACTTCTGCTGAGCTGGCGTGCGGGCGCGGCGCCGGCCCGCGCGCGGCCAGTTCGATGATGAACAGGCCGTCGCGGCGGATCTTCGCGCGCGCCACCGCAAAGTTCGGTGCGATCACTGAACCGCTGCGCAGCGTGCCGTCCGCGTCGATGCCGCGCCACCTGAAGCGCAGTTCCTGCGATGTATGGTTCATGGCGTTCGCGGTCAGGCGCTTTCGATGGTGGACAGCGCCTCGGCAAGGCTCGTGGTGCCGTCGAGCACACGTGCCAGTGCCGCGTCGCGTAGCGTGCCGACGCCTTCCACACGGGCTTGCGCCGCGAGCGCCTGGGTGCTGGCGCGTGCGACGATCAGCTCGCGCATCGGTTCCGACACCGGCATGACCTGGTGGATACCGATCCGCCCGCGGTAGCCGATGCCGTGGCATGCGCTGCACCCCACCGGCAGGTATAGGCGCGACGCCTCGAGCTGGGCGGCGGCAACGCCCGACGCGCGCAACGCCGCGGCCGCGTGCGGCGCTGGCTGGCGACACGCCGTACATAGCTTGCGCACCAGCCGTTGTGCGCTGACCATGCGCAGCGCCGCCGCCAGGTTATGCGGTTCGATGCCGATGTCGATCAGGCGGGCGATGGCGGCTGGCGCATCGTTCGTGTGCAGCGTCGACAACACCAGATGGCCGGTCTGGGCGGCCTTTACGGCGACGTCGGCAGTTTCCTCGTCGCGGATTTCACCGACCATGATGACGTCCGGATCCTGACGCAGAAACGCGCGCAGCGCCACGGCGAAGCTCAGTCCGGCTTTCTCGCGCACGCTCACCTGATTGATGCCGGGAAGCTGGATTTCGGCGGGGTCCTCGACCGAGCAGAGATTCAACGACGCGGAATTGAGCATCTGCAAGAAGCAGTACAACGACTGCGTCTTGCCGCTGCCGGTCGGGCCGGTGACGAGTACCAGCCCGTGTGGCGCGCGGATCGCCTGCTCGACGGTTTGCTGCTGGCCGCGCGCGAGGCCGAGCGATTCGAGCGACAGATTGGCAGGCAATGCATCGAGTCGACGCAGCACGAGCTTTTCACCGTACAGCGTGGGCAGCGAACTGACCCGGTAGTCGGCGCTGCGAGCCGCGCCGGCCGCGAGGCGCAGCCGCCCGTCTTGCGGGATGCGGCGCTCGGCGATGTCCATGCGCGCCAGGACCTTGATGCGTGTAATGAACGCGTCGCGCAGATGCGCCGGCGGCCGTGCGACTTCGTGCAACACGCCGTCGATGCGCAGACGGATTCGCCAGCCATGCTCTTCCGGCTCGACATGCAGGTCCGACGCGTCGCGTCGCGCCGCTTCCTGCAGCGTATCGGCGAGTAGCCGTACTGCCGGTGCGCCTGCGTCGTCGTCGTCCGCGCCGGTTTGCATCGCGTCGGCAAACGATGCAGTGTGCAGCGAAGCTTGCGCCAGCTCCGACCCGCGTGCAGGCATGTTGAGCGGCCCGTGAAGCGCGGCGCCGCTCGCGCTCGGCGCGGCCGAACCCGTCGGCCGGGGAGCAAACAAAGAGGGGGAAGTCATCGGAAACCGGCCATGAGCCGCCTGTGCAACAAGACGGGTCATGATCGGGGATGACGGCCGCTACCGCCATTCAGCCATTCGGCCAGGTGTGCGCGACAGTTGATTCGAGTAGGATGCTGAGCCAGTCGTTAGCTATTGGCCGTCAGCCGTTCAGCAGGCGGCTCGCCTTGCTGCCGGGTTTGGGCCCTGGGCGGAACAGCTTGACGGTCCTGATCGCCTGGTCGTCGCTGCGCATCACTTCTAGCTTCACGCCGGTGATCTGCACGCAGACGTCGCCTTCGGGGATCTCTTCGAGAATTTCGAGGATCAGTCCGTTCAGCGTTTTCGGGCCGTCGGTCGGCAGGCGTAGCTGCAGCCAGCGGTTCAGCTCGCGCAACGGCATGCTGCCCGCGACGATGCATTCGCCGTGCTCGTCCCAGCCGCCGCGCGAGCTCGCGCTACGCGGCACGGAGGTGGTGAACTCGCCGATCAGCTCTTCGATGATGTCTTCCGGCGTCACGAGCCCTTGCAGTTCGCCATACTCGTTGACGACCAGCGCCGTGCGGTGGCGGCTTTCCTGGAAGTACTGCAGCTGCTGGAACACCGGCGTGCCGCTTGGCACGAAGTACGGCTCGGCAAGCAGTTCGCGCAGCGTTTCGCGCTCCAGTTCCTGGTTATGCAGCGCGGCCAGCGTCTTGCGGACGTGCAGCACGCCGAGCACGCGGTCGATGTCGCCTTGATAGACGATCAGCTTGTTGTGATAGCAGGTTTCCAGCTGATGCAGGATCTGGTCGAACGGCGCGTCGAAGTCGAGTGCTTCGATGCGCCGGCGCGGAATCATCACGTCGTCGACCGAGATGTTCTCGAGATCGAACAGATTCAGCAGGATGCTGCGGTGCTTGGTCGGCATGAAGCTGCCCGACTCGAGCACGATGGTGCGCAGTTCTTCGGTCGACAGGCGCTGGTCGCGCGCGCCGCCGGTGTTGATGTGCAGCAGACGCAGAAAGCCGTTGGCGAACAGGTTGACAAACCAGATCAACGGCTTCGCGATGCGCATCATCGGTGCGATCAGCAGGCTCGCCGGTAGCGCGATCTTTTCGGGATACGTTGCGCCGACGATTTTCGGCGCGATCTCGGCGAACACGATGATCAAAAACGCGACCATGCCGGTCGCGATCGACAGCACGAGGCTATTGCTGCCGAACGTGTGCAGCGCAATCGACGTGGTCAGCACCGGAATGATCGTGTTGAACAGGTTGTTGCCGATCAGGATCACGCTGAGCAACTGGTCGGTGCGCGAAAGCAGTCCCTGGGTCGTCTTCGCGCCCAGCACGCCCTTGTTGGACAGGTGCTTCAGCCGATGGCGGTTGAGTGCCATCATCGCCGTTTCGGAAATGGAAAAGAAGCTCGAACAGACCAGAAGAACAACGACGGCGCCTACCTGCGCCCATAAGGGAAGGTGTTCCACGCGTGTGAGGTAAAGGGGAGGGTATGGGGGAATATAGCAGAGGGCCCGGCTGGCTCTGTGCGGCGGTGGTGTAAACGGGGTGGGACGGCGCTGTCGCGTGCGCTCGGCCTTGGCGTAGCGCGCGGTGCGGTATCGGTACGGGCGAAAACGTACGGGCGAAAAAAAACCGCGCTACGTTGCGCGGTTTTTCAAGAATCTGGTCGGGGTGAGAGGATTCGAACCTCCGGCCTCTACGTCCCGAACGTAGCGCTCTACCAGGCTAAGCTACACCCCGATCTGGTTACTGCTTGGACTCTTACGGCAATTTAGTCTTGTTTAAGACTGCCTCGTCGTCGAGTAAGAACATAATTCTAGCAGGCTTTCCTTGTAAATGGAATCAGGAAACGAAGAAATTGCTGCTGCGGCCGCCTGTGCTTCCTGCTTCGCGCACTGCAGCGTGTGATCCAGTGCGCCGGAACGTGTGATCGCTTCGAAGATCGTCTCGAAGCGGTCGGTGCCGCCCTGTTCGATCGCTTCGCGCGCGAGCGCCGACTGCTCCGGCGTGCCGCGCTCGATCAGATAGATCAGCGGCAGCGTCGGCTTGCCTTCGCGCAGATCGTCGCCGGCATTCTTGCCCATCGATTCCGCGGTGCCCGTGTAGTCGAGCCAGTCGTCCATGATCTGGAACGACGTGCCGATGCGCCGGCCGAATTCCGCTGCGTCCGCTTCGATCTGCTCGCTCGCGCCCGACAGCACGGCGCCAAGCTGCGCGGCGGCTTCGAACAGCTTGGCTGTCTTGTAGCGGATCACCTGCATGTAGCGCGCTTCGTCGACGTCCGCGTCGTGCATGTTCAACAGCTGCAGCACTTCGCCTTCGGAGATGATGTTGGTCGCCTCCGACAGAATCTCCATCACGCGCATCTTGCCGACGCCGACCATCATCTGGAACGAGCGCGAGTACAGAAAATCGCCGACCAGCACGCTCGCCGCATTGCCGAACAGCGCGTTGGCCGTCTGACGGCCGCGCCGCAGGTCCGATTCGTCCACCACGTCGTCGTGCAGCAGCGTTGCGGTGTGAATGAATTCGATCACCGCCGCCAGTTCGTGGCGCTGCCCCGTCTTGTCCCCCAATGCGCCGGCCACCAGCAGCAGCAGTGCGGGGCGCAGACGCTTGCCCCCGGCGCTGATGATGTACTCGGAAATCTGGTTGATCAGCATCACCTCTGACGCCAGACGTTGCCGGATGACACGGTTGACCTGCTGCATGTCTTCGGCGATGGGTGCGAGCAGGTTGGCGGCGTTAGGGGCGGGGGTGGCGGTCGACGACATGGCGGCAAATTGGGGTAGTGCGGCGGATTATAAGGCGAATCGGGCCATTTCCGCGCCCACCGGCCCGAAACGCAGCCTGCATTGGCCATCTGGACAAGGTTTCGCGGCGGACGCGTGGCGCCCAGCCGGTTTGCTGCAAAGCTTTGACCGAGCAGCTAACTCTATGTATAATCACGGGTTTCCGCGCGTGGTGCGTGGAGAAAATGATTCCAGAGTGAGGTTTTCAATGTACGCGGTCATAAAAACCGGCGGCAAGCAGTACAAGGTTGCTGTCGGCGAAAAACTTAAAGTAGAACAGATACCGGCAGACATTGACGCAGAAATCACGCTCGACCAGGTTCTCGCAGTGGGCGAAGGCGAATCGATTAAGTTCGGTACGCCGCTGGTCAGTGGGGCTTCCGTC
>DATLOW010000048.1:0-7216 GCA_035536055.1 Paraburkholderia sp.
GAGTTCGCCGCCCTTCTTCGGATCGTCGCCGTAGATCAGGTGCATCAGCTCGCTGCGTCCCGCGCCCACCAGTCCGAAGAAGCCGACGATTTCGCCGCGCCTGACTTCGAAGCTGGCCGGCTCGGTCAGCGGGCCACCCTCGATACGCTTCGCCGCAAAACGCACTTCACCGAGCGGCCGCGGCGTGTAGTTGTAGATGTCCGAGATTTCGCGCCCGACCATTTCGGCGACGATCGTGTCGCGGCTTACGCCTTCCAGCGTCGGATGCGATGCGACCTTGCGGCCGTCGCGGAAAATCGTGCATGCGTCGCACAGCTGGTAGATCTCGTCCATCCGGTGCGAGATATAGATCAGCGCGCGGTTGTCGGCGCGCAGATCGCGCACCAGCTTGAACAGCACCTCGGTTTCGCGATGCGACAGCGAGCTGGTCGGCTCGTCGAGTGCGATTACGCGCGCATTGCGCATCAGTGCCTTGCAGATTTCGACCATCTGCCGCTGTGCGATCGACAGCTTGCGCAGCTTCACGTCCGGATTGAGCTCGACGCCCATTGCCGCGAGCTGCTCGCGCACATATCGCTTCGCATGCCGCTTGTTGACGAAGCCGAGCGCGTTCGGCAAGCGGCCGAGCAGCAGGTTCTCCGCCACCGTCAGATCCGGCACGTACTGCAGTTCCTGGTGAATCACCGCGATGCCGGACGCAATCGAAGCACCCGCACTCGAAAAGTGCACTTCGTTGTCGTCGATCAGCACGCGCCCGGAATCGGGTTGATACTCGCCGCCGAGAATTTTCAGCAGCGTCGATTTGCCCGCGCCGTTCTCGCCCATCAGGCCGTGCACCTGGCCTGCGTGCACGTCGAAGGAAATGCCGTCGAGCGCGCGCACGCCTGGAAACACCTTGCCGATATTGTCAAAACGCAGCGTCGCTGACACTTCGCCTCCTGTTGCTTCTGGATTTGCCCTGAGTGGCTACCCGAGCATTCCGTTGGTTGCCCATGCAACCGGTCGCACAACACGCACGGATGCGAAACCGTCTGCTGCTGGCTTGCGGTTCACACCTGCGCGTGCTGCACCCTGCCGTTACTGCCTGTTGCGTCCGTGCATGACCGCTTAGTTCGACGCCAGACCCATTTCCTTGCGCACTTCGCCCACGTTGTCACGCGTGGCCAGCATGCCGGTGGTCAGCGTCAGCTTCGGCGGTTCCTTGCCTTGCGTGATCCATGAGTACATCAGTTCGGACGTTTCTTCGCCGTGGCGCTTCGGGCTGATGATCACGGTGCCGTAGAAGCCCGTCGGCGCCGGCTTCTTGAATTCGTTCAGCGCCGAATCCGAACCGCCGATACCGATACCGACCATATTGTCGGCCTTGAAGCCGCGGCCTTCCGCAGCGCGCACCGCGCCGAGCACGGCTTCGTCGTTCAGGCCGTACGCCACCCAGTGCTTGAACTGCGGGTTCTTGGTCAGCGCGATGTTGGCGGCGTTGAACGCGTTTTCCGTGTCGGTCTTCGCCTGCGGCGCGGCGATAATGTTCGCCTTCGGGAAGCCGGCGGCCACCAGCGCGTCGGTCGCGCCGCTGGTGCGGTCATGCGCGGTCGGCAGCTGCTCGTAGGTCACGTCGATCGCGCCGACGTCCTTCATGTCCCAGCCGCGCTTCTTGATTTCGGCGGCAATCCCTTCGCCGACCTGCTTGCCGATGTTGTACGCCGAAATGCCCATATGCGGCACGGCTTCGATCGGCTTGCCCGCGCCGTCGACGAGACGGTCGTCGACCGTCATCATCTTCAGGTTGTCGGCCTTCGCCTTGGCGACGATGCCCGGCCCGAGCTTCACGTCCGGCGTGCAGATCACGAAGCCTTGCGCCTTTTGCGCAGCGAGGTTGTCGATTGCGCTCATCACCTTCTCGCCGGACGGCGCGCCGATCTTCACCAGCGTGAAGCCCTTTTCCCTGGCGGCGATTTCGGCGAACTTCCACTCGTCCTGGAACCACGGTTCTTCGGGCTGCTTGACCAGAAAGCCGATCTTGACCGGATCGGCGGCCTGCGCGACCGGTGCGTTGAACAGCACGCCGGTCGCCGCTGCTGCGAGCGTGAGGAAGATTCTGCGTTTCATGATGCGTGTCTCCTAAGTAACGAGAAGGTTATTTGGCCGCGTCTTCTTGTACCGGGACTGACACACGCGGCCAGCGCGTCAACCGGTTGAACCTGGGTTTGCCGCGCGTCAATCGTGATACAGCGCGGAGCGCCCACCGTCGATCGTGATGCAGCTCGCGTTGATGAACGGCGCTTCGTCCGACGCGAGGAATACCGCGGTCATGGCGACTTCTTCCGGCTTGCCGATGCGCTTCATCGGCTGCAAATCGAGGGTGGCCTGCTTTGCGGCGACGGGATCGGCCTGGCCGTTCCACCAGTCGCGCGTCAGTTGCGTTTCGATGTAGCCCGGCGCGATCGCATTGACGCGCACGCTGCGCGGTGCGTATTCGATGCCGAGCGCACGCGTGAGCCCGATTACGCCGTGCTTGGCGACTGGATACGGAAAGCAGCCCGGAATGATCTTGAACGAGTGCGTCGACGCGATGTTGACGATGCTGCCGCGGCCGCGCTCGACCATGCCCGGCAGCGCCGCGCGGCAGCCGTTCCAGACGCCGTCGAGATCGACCGCGAAGCAGCGGCGCCAGTCGTCGTCGCTCATTGTCAGCGGGTCGCAGAACACGTTGATGCCGGCGTTGTTGACCAGCACGTCGAGCGGGCCGAAGCTGCGTTCCGCCTCGCTGACCGCGTGCTGCACCGAGGCCGACTGCGTGACGTCGGTTTGCACCGCCAGCACGCGCGCGCCGCTGCCGCCTGCCGCGCGGAGCTGCCGCGCGGTGTGCTCGGCCGTGGCGAGATCCAGTTCGGCCAGCACCACCGCCGCGCCTTCGCGCACGAAGGCCTGCGCAATCGCCGCGCCGATGCCGCGGCCGGCGCCCGTCACGAGTGCGACCTTGCCTTGCAGCCGGTTCATTTCTTTGCACCCGCTCGCGCAATGCGCAGCCCGTTGATGAACGCCTTCGCATGCGATGCGGTAATCGTCGCGCTCTGGCCCGGCTTGAACAGCGCGGAGCCGAGACCGAAGCCGTTCGCGCCGGCGCTGAGGAACGGACCCATGTTGTCCGGCGTGATGCCGCCCACCGGCAGCAGCGGCACTTCGTGCGCGATCACCGCGCGCCACGCCTTGACGACCTGGCAGCCAAGCTGTTCGGCGGGAAACATCTTCAGCACGTCGGCGCCGTTCTTCAGCGCGATGAAGGCTTCGGTCGGCGTCGCGACGCCCGGCGCGCAGGCCATCGCCAGCGACTTCGCCGCGCGCACGACGTCGGGGTCCGCATGCGGCATCACGATCAGTTCGCCGCCCGCCTGCTTGACGTCGTGCACGAACTCGGCCTGCAGCACGGTGCCCGCACCGACGATCGCGTCGGGCGGCAGCGCGTGGCGAATCGCCGCGATGCTGTCGAACGGCTGCGGCGAATTGAGCGGCACTTCGACGATGCGAAAGCCGGCTTCATACAGCGCGCGGCCGTGGTCGGCCGCATCGGCAGGGGTCACGCCGCGCAGGATCGCGACCAGCGGACACGCTTCGAAGGCGGCCACCAAACCGGCATGCGGCTGGTACGGAGCGGGCAGATTCAGTTGGGCTTGCATGTCGGTTCCTCTCTACAGATTCGTGGTGCCGCGCGTCACCCGACGCGCGCCGCCGGCGCCGCATCCGCGGCCGGTTCGACGAGGCCCGCCTGCACTGCGATGCGCCACAGGCCGCGCTCGGCCGCGTGTTTGACGAGTTCCGCCTGCTGGCAGCCGTATTGCGTCAGCGCGAGCCGGTAACGCTCGCACAGCGCTTCGTTGCCGATCAGGCGCAGCGCGCGGCCGGCGAGCGTCGACTGCTGGCGCGTCAGCACCGCTTCGAGCCCGTTCAGTTCGTGGCCGATCAACAGGCCGGACAGGTAGTCGGGCTGTTCTTCACGCGCTAGCTGCGCGGTCAGGCCCAGCGTGCGCGTGCTGAAAATGGTCGCGAGCATGCCGGCGTGGCCGTGGCTGCGCGCGACACTGACGCCGCGCAGGAACGCTGCGGTATCCGGGCGATCGGGCGTGGTCATCGTGCGGCCGAGAATCGTGTGCTCGGACAACGCCGCGAACACTTCGCCAGTCATGAACGTATAGAAGCGCTCGATGCGCGCACCGCGCACCAGCACCCATTTCGCGTGCGTGCCCGGCAGGCCAATCAGTGCGCAAGGGGCCTCGTCGGCGTCGTCGCCGGCGGTCGCTGCGCTCACCGCAGTCGCTGCAGTTGCTTCGTCGAGCGCGCCGAGAATCTGCGTTTCCTCGCCGCGCATCACATTGGGCAATTCGCCGCGTTCGAGCACGCCCGGCACGATATGCAGCGTGGCACCGCGCGCCGTCTGCACGCGGACGATGCCGCGCACGATCGCATCCGGGCTTGCCGGCGTTTCGACGTAAGGCGCTTCCTGCCAGCCTTGCGCGCTGCCGACCATGCCGGCGGCGACCACCGGCAGTTGCGGCGCGCGTTCGAGCCAGGCGCCGCACACCGCATCGAATGCAGCGTCGAAGCCGCCTTCGTGCGCCGCGCGCGGCAAGTTCATGATGCCGGCCGTCGACGCGCGCGTGTCGAGCACGCCGCCTGCTGCGTCGAACAGATAGGCGCGCAGCGCAGTCGTGCCCCAATCGAGCGCAATCAGCGCAGCCGTACCGGGCGGCGCCGGGTGCGCCGTTGCGCCGCCCGCCGCGCCTTCGGCGCCGGAGCGCAGTTCGGCGTGCACAGCAAAGGCCGGTGAACCCAGTCCGATCATCGTTTGATCCTGCGGGTTGCCGGTTGCGGCGTACGCCAGCCGAGTTCTTCGGAAATCGCGCGCGCTTCGCGCTGCACGACCGGAATCAGTTCGTCCATCCGCTCGAGCGACATATACGGAATCGTGCTCGCCACCGACAGCGCCGCGACGATCGCACCCGACGCATCGCGTACCGGCGCCGCCACGCAGCGGATCGACGCCTCGTTTTCCTCGAGGTCGAAGGTGAAGCCGCCAGCCGAGTAGCTGGTCATGCGCTGCATGAAAGTCTGCAGGTCGGGCCGGTTGTCCGGCTTGAAGCTGACGCCGGCCAGCGCGCGGCGCGACGCATCGAACAGCGAGTTCCATGCTTCGGGCGGCAGGTCGAGCATCATCGCCTTGCCGATACCGGTCGACGCGAGCGGCATCCGGTGCCCGACCCGCGAGCGCATTTCGAGGCCGCGCGTGCCGGGGATCTTGTCGATGTACAGCACGTCGTCGCCGTCGCGCACGCCGAGGTGAATCGTGTCGTGCGTCAGTTCGGCGAGCGTCGCGAGATGCGGACGCGCAACGGTGGTGAGCGGCATCTGTTCGAGTGCGATCGTGCCGAGCTCGATCAGCTTCGGGCCGAGCAGATAGCCGCCTTGCACCTGGCGCAGGTAGCGCGCCTGCACAAGGCTGCTGACCAGCCGATGCGTGGTGCTGCGTGTCGTGCCGAGCGCCGCGCCGAAGGTGCGCAGGTCGCGCACGCCGGCGGCGGCGGCTTCCAGAATCGCAAGGCCGCGCAGCAGCGTCTGCGTGCCAGCCTGCTGCGGGGTGATGTCGAGCAGCGTGCTCGGCAAGGCGATCGTGTCGCGGTCGACGGGCGGCAGCGCCGCGCCGTTGGCCGGGCGCGCAACAGGTTTTCTGACCGTGTCGGTTTCAGACCCGGCGTGAGTGGGCATCGCTTTATTCATGGCGATCGTGCAAACAGTTGGGGTTAAAGCGCGGCGCCGCGCGAGCGGCGGGCAAATTCGGCGGCAAACGCTCGGGCGAGGCTCGCGTGCGCGTGCTGCCGGAATGGGGATGAAGCCATGGCGGGTTGTCTCCGATTTGTTTTGCGTTTCACCGCACCGGCGCTGTGAGCAGGGGGGCGACGTTTTTTGCCGTGTTTTCGCGGGTCGGCTGCGTGGCATCGCCCGGGAAATTGATGCCGATTGTAGAGTGCTTTTCGATACACACCAATATGTGAATGCATCATTCAGATATTGGGATTCATATGCCTAACGGCCAACGTGGACGATCACGCGTCTTCCCATAATTCAACGGTGCTAGAGTAGCAAATAACCCAAGAACATAGGTTCATGTTATGCTGCTCTGGAAAACTCGTACCGTCGAAATGCGGATCTGGCCGAACGATCATTGCCCGCCTCACGTCACGGCGGTCTGCCGTCCCGGCTGTTGGACTGCGCGTTTCCTGTTCTCGATGATCAAGGACGATGTTCTGCTATGGGACATCAAGCCTCAGCGGAATGCGCCGAGCTACGACACGGTCTGGCAGTTGGCAAACGACGTGCATGCGAAGCGGGTTCAATGCCGCGAAGGCTGGTGGAAGTACCAGCAGCACAACCGTGGCATTTGCCTCGACAACGCGCCCGTGGTCGGCAAACAAGGTGAGGCACTCGAGCTGTTTGATCAGAGCCACGCGGCAGAGCCGGACGGGTCGATCGTGCCAGGAACCGGCATTTATGTGCCGGGATTAGGCATCCGCGCCCAGATCGACTGGGGCGACGAAGTGACGAGCGAGCTACTGAAGGAGAAGTAATCATGCCGGTCAACATCACTCGCAGCGACTATGAACGCGCCCTCGAACGTGGCAGGCGGGCGCTGGATCGTCCTCACGTTACGGTCGCCCGCTATCACGCAGCCGACCGGCTGATGGAATTGCAATACAGCAGCGGTTGGGTGCTGCGCTTCGACCCGAAGGAAATCGATGCGCTGAAGGCAATCCCGGAGCAGGCATTGGCCGAGGCCTATGTCACGCCGGGAGGGGACGCCCTGATTTTCGACAGCGCGAACGCGTCGGTCAGCATCGCTGCGCTCGTCGCTCAATTGATCCCGCTCGACGTCGCACGGACAGTGGTTGCGTCCGCGCGCGGAAAGGTAACGTCGGAAGCGAAGGCGGAAGCGGCCCGGCTGAATGGCCTAAAGGGCGGCCGGCCGCGTAAAACTATCGTGTAATTAAGGTCTCGGCGGCCCGGCTAGTCAGGCAAGGTGGCCGCACCCATCCGCCGGGCAATCACCCGCGCGCGCTGGGTCAGATAGGCGGAATTGCGATGCTCGTCGAAGTAGCGGGGCCGCGGCAACATCACAGCGAGTCGTGCCGCCTGGCCGGCGCTCAAATTGGCCGCAGAAGTCTTGTAG
>DATLOW010000049.1:0-17146 GCA_035536055.1 Paraburkholderia sp.
TGTTAACGTGGAGTTCATGCCGCTGCCGGAGCAACCCGGCGCACGCCGTAATCCACAACGAAAGAGGAACAGCATGGATACGAATCTGATGATCGGTGTGGCCGTGATTTTCGGTCTGATCGGCATTGCTGCGACGCGCGACCTGCTGCGCCGGCTGCGGCCGCAACAGCGGCTCGTGCCGGTCAAGGTGCGGCGCACCGAGCGTGCGCGCAACGACGAGGCGAGCAGCCTGTGAAGCGCTGACGAAGCGCGGCCAGACCGACGGCCAGCCGATGGCCGCCGGGTCCGCGCGCGTTGTGGCGCCGCCTCAGATCTCGACCACCTTGTCCCACGCGAACAGCTCGTTTTCGAGCTTGCGTGTGCGCAGATCGACGTAGCCCCGCGGATTGCAGACCACTCGCGTGCCGTTTTCCACGTAGTCGAACGCGGTGTGCGTGTGGCCGTGCACCCACAGCGCAACCGGCGCGCGCACCAGCTGCGGCAGATCGCTGACGAAACCCGCAGAAACCAGATCGTTCGCGTATCGCGGCGCGAGGCTGCGGCGATGCGGCGCATGATGCGTGACGACGATGGTCTGGCCGTCGAACGGTTGCGCGAGCTGCTGTTCGAGCCACGCGCGCGCGTGACGATGCATCGCGTACGAATCCGTGGGCGTGAACGGGCGCGGCGCGCTGCGTTGCTGCAACGGCGCGGGTGGCGCGGCGTCGTGCGGGTTGCCGGCGGGGTTGGGCCACGCTACCTGAATCAGCCCGCGGTAATCGAGCATCGCGCGCTGTGCGGCGGCGATCGAAGCGCTGCGTTCGTCGTCGCTTTGGCCATACAGGTCGAAATCGGTCCACAGCGTCGTGCCGAGCACGCGCCAGCGGCCCTGCGGGTCGATCAGCGCCGCGTTGTTCAGGAAGTGCACGTTGTCGACCGAATGCGCGGCGTCGTGCATCGCCGCTTCCATCGCACCGAACTCGCTGTCGTAATACTCGTGGTTGCCCGGTACGTAGACGACCGGAACCGTGCCGTCGAACGTCTCGGCGGCCCAGCGCAGCCCTTGCGCGTGATTGTGGATGTCGCCCGCCAGCACGATCAGATCGGCCGCGGCGTGCGGAATCACGTCGGGTTCGTCGCATTCGAGATGCAGGTCGGACAGCACGCGGATCTTCATCGGTACGGCTCCGTTGCGCGCGCGGGGGGCGCGGTGGTGGGGGTGCTGGATGTCGTCGCGCGGCGGCGGCCTGGCGTGCCTGGGCGACGTGGCGCGCCGACACGGCTTGCTGGCACGGCGCGTGGCACGGTGCGCGGCACCGTCTGGGCACGGCGTGCTGGCGCGGCACCGCGTGCTGGCTTCGCGTGGCATCCGGCCGCGCGCAGCGACTGTCTGCGTAGACTAGCACTGGCCCGGCGCAGACGGGCCGCCGTCATTGCGCCGCGTTTTTGGCGCGGCGCGCGGCGCGCTTGAACGGCGCGACGTAGGCGAGCGCGCTCGCGAAGAATGCCGCCGCGAGCAGCGCTTCGAGCCAGCCCAGTCGCGCCGACAAGCCGCGGTCGCTCATGCCGCGCACGATCCCTTCCATCAGATACAGCAGGATCAGCATCGACGCCCATTGCAGCGTGTACAGATGGCGGCGCCACACCCCGCGCAACGCGAGCAGCAGCGGCAGCGCCTTCAGCACCAGCAGCGAGCCCCCCGGACGCAACGGCGCGAGCCGCCATTCCCAGCCGATCGAAAGCGCGATCAGCAGCAGCAGCGCGGCGAGCGCGACATATGCGGCAAACGGCTGTGCGCGCACGGTCGAAGCGGGCGCGTTCACGGGCGTTTTTCCGCCAGCGCCGCGGCGGCGCGCGCGAGGCGCACGCCGAGCGCGACCGCCAGCGTTTTCTCGTCGGCCGAGATGCCTTGCGTGGCCGCGCCCACGCGTGCGAAGTGCGACGCGCCGTAGGGCGTGCCGCCGGTCTGTGTGGTGTTCAGCGTGCTTTCTGTGTAGGGGATGCCGACGATCAGCATGCCGTGGTGCAGAAGCGGCAGCATCATCGACAGCAGCGTGCTTTCCTGGCCGCCATGCAGACTGCCGGTCGACGTGAACACGCAGGCCGGCTTGCCCGATAGCGCGCCCGACAACCACTGCGGCGTGGTGCCATCGAGAAAATATTTGAGCGACGCGGCCATATTGCCGAAACGGGTCGGCGAGCCGAGCGCGAGGCCCGCGCATTCTTCGAGGTCGCGCAATTCCGCGTAGGGCGGGCCGTCGGCGGGAATGTCCGGGGCGGTGGCTTCGCACACCGTCGACACCGGCGGCACCGTGCGCACGCGCGCCTGAATACCGCTGACGCTGTCGATGCCCTGCGCGATCGCCAGCGCGAGATCGCGCGTGGCGCCGTGCCGGCTGTAATAAAGCACGAGGATGTCTGTCATAGGCTGATTCGAGTGAGCGGGTATTATAGGGGCTGGGTCCGACGCTCACGCCACGCGCACGGGCATCGCGGCATGACGGAGAGATCGATGAAGTGGAAGGAGCCTGATTTGCTGTCGCTGCTGTCCCGCTTGCGCGTCGATTTCGACACGATCAAACGGCTCGCGAAGTTCGCCGCGCAACGCAGCGGCGAAGACCGCATTCCGCAGGTAGCCGGCAGTCTGACCTTCACCACGATGTTGTCGCTGGTGCCGCTTGCCACGGTGGCGTTCGCGCTGTTTACCGCTTTCCCCATCTTCGCTTCGTTCCAGAATTCGCTGCAGGGCTTTCTCGCGGACCATCTGATGCCCGCGCAGTTCAACAGCCAGATTTTCAAATACCTGAACCAGTTCGCGTCGAAGGCCAAGGGCCTGACCACGCTCGGCATGATCGTGCTGTTCCTCACGTCGGTGATGACGATGATGACGGTCGAGTCCGCCTTCAACGTGATCTGGCGCGTGCGCAAGGCGCGTCCGTTCGCGCAACGCGTGCTGGTGTACTGGGCGATCCTGACGCTCGGGCCGATTCTGATCGGCGTGAGTCTGTCGATTTCGTCGTACCTCTTTACGCGTTCGATGGCTTTCACCGCCACCCAACACATTCCGTCGCTGATCGAGTGGGCGCTGACCGGCGCGGCGCTGCCGCTCACCGTGCTCGCGTTCACGATGATGTACGTGTATCTGCCCAACTGCCGCGTCGAATGGCGCGATGCGGCGGTGGGCGGCGTGTGCGCGGCGATCGCATTCGAACTCGCGAAGCGCGGCTTCGGCTTCTACATTCGCCGCATGCCGAGCTATACGGCGGTGTACGGCGCGTTTGCGGTAGTGCCACTGTTCCTGCTGTGGATGTACCTCAGCTGGTTCATCACGCTGATCGGCGCGATGGTCGCCTCCGCGTTACCGGCGATACGCGTCGGGCAATTCCACCGGCCGTACTTCGCGGGCAGCGACCTGCTGTACGCGCTGGAGCTGCTCGCGCGGCTCAGCGAGGCGCGCGACGAGGGCTCGCGCGGCTACACGGTGCCGCAACTTGCGCGCATGCTTGGCCGCGACATGGACACGACAGTGCGCCTGATGCAACAGCTCGAGGCGGTGGGCTGGATCGTGCAGCTCGACGAAAGCGGTGCGCAGCCGCGCTTCGTGCTGCTCGCCAACCCGCAGCAGATCACCGTGCGGCAGCTGTACGAGCACTTTGTGATCGAGCGCGGCGAACTCGAGTATCAGCTCAATCTCGATTCGACGCGCATTCACAGTGGGATGCTGCTTGCCGCACTCGACAACGACAAACTCGACGTGTCGCTAGCCGGGCTGCTTGCGGCGCGCGAGACCGAACGGTTGCAGCAGCCCGCGGCTGAAGCTGCGCCGGATGCGTCTGCGACGCTGCCGCATCGGGTGGCGTGATGCGTGGCGTGATGCGCGTCGCCTGACGCGGCGCAGTGCAAGCCCGGTAGTGTCGTGTTGCAGTGCTGTGCCGCGCGGCGCTGTGTGCCGCTGCCGTGCACGGCGGCAGCGCACGCGTATGCGTTTCTCGCTAGTCCGCGCTATAGCGAGATCTTTCCGGTGCAGATGTCCTTGAACATCGCCCAGTCGCCCATCAGGCTGTAAATCGGGTGACGGAAAGTGGCCGGACGATTCTTCTCGAAGAAGAAGTGACCGATCCAGGCGAAGCCATAGCCGCATACGATGGCTGCCGGCAGCCACAGCCAGTCGCCGGTTGCGAGCGCCATCGCGACACAACCGATCACCCCGAGCGAACCGATGAAATGCAGACGCCGCGACGTCAGATTGCGGTGCTCCTCCAGATAGAACGGGTAGAACTGCGCGAAGTTCGCGAACTGCGGGTCGTTACGAGTGGATTGCTGGCTCATCGTCGGCTCCCCTGCCTGGTGGCGCGTCCGCCGGTGAAAACAATTGTCCTGCGAGTGCCGCGGCGGCGCAACCTGGCCATTCGGCAGATGGTGCGACGCATCGCGTGCGGGTAACGTAGCGCCATTGGCTCGCAGTGCGCAGCTGGCGCTGAGGCGAGACCGGCGCAGGCAGTGGTGAGCATGCGTCGTGCCTCGCGCACGGAGGCGCGGCGCTATGCCGATGCTTGCGGGGCAAACTGCGCGCGCATCGCAAACGTATAGAGCGCATCGAGCGTCGCGTCGGGTTGCTCGCTCATCAGCGCATGACCCGCGTCGAGCATCGCGACCTCGACTGGCACCTGCGCGGCGCGCAACGCATCGGCCAGCGCGCGGGTGGCGCGCGGCGGCGTCATCAGGTCGCGGCGGCCGACGATCATGCGCACGGGGCAGCGCACCTGGGCCGCGCGCGCAAGGCCATCCGCATAGTCGTTGCAGGCGCTGAAGTCGGTGTGAAACAGGTGTGCCTGGCCCACCGCGGCCACGCGCTCCATCAGGCGCCGGTTCATGCCGTGCAGCCAGAAGCCCGGCGCCGGGCAGGACGGCTTGGCCGCGAGGGTCGAATGCGACCATTGGTTCACCATGTCGATCGCCTGCGCTTCGTGGTCGCGAGCGGCGTCGAGCAGTGCGTCGGAGACGGTCATCGGCACGGCGGTGGCCAGCAGCGCGAGATGCGTCGTGCGTGTCGGGTAGCGGGCCGCGAACTCGAGCGCGACCAGCGAGCCCATGCTGTGGCCTGCCACGAATACGCGCGCGGTGCCGGCTGCGTCGAGCAGCGCCGCGAGCCAGTCCGCCAGCGCGGCAATGCTGGCGAGCGCCGGACCGGCGCTGCGGCAATGGCCGGGTAGATCGACGGCCAGCACATTGAAGCCGTGATGCGCGAAGTAGCGGCTTTGCAGCGCCCACACGCTGTGGTCGTGCTCGGCGCCGTGAATGAAAACCGCCGTCGGCAGTGCCGGGTCGAGCGGTTTGCCGCCGGTGTAGGCGTAGGCGGCTTTGCCATGCACGTCGAGGATCATGCGGGGTCCTTGCGCGATGCGTCGCGGGATGCGGTGACGGGCGGTGCGTCGCTCGCGGGTGGGGCAGACGGTGGGCGTGTGCCTGTGTCTGCACCTGTGCCGATGCCTGAGCCAGTGCCGATGCTTGAGCCAGTGCCTGAGCATGAGCCTGAGCCAGTGCCTGAGCCAGTGCCTGAGCCTGAGCCTGAGCCTGAGCCCACCCCCGCAGCTTTCTGCGCGACCTTCAGCGCGCGCTTGAGATCGTCGATCAGGTCGTCCGGGTCTTCGAGCCCGATCGACAGCCGCACGGTGCCTTCCGCGATGCCGGCCGCGGCGAGCGCAGCGGCATCCATGCGGAAGTGCGTGGTCGACGCAGGGTGGATCACCAGCGAGCGTGCATCGCCGACGTTCGCGAGGTGCGAGAACAGCGCGAGCGATTCGATGAAACTGCGCCCGGCCGCGCGGTCGCCGCGCAGATTGAAGCTGAACACCGCACCTGCGCCGCGCGGCAGCAGGCGCTGGGCAAGCGCATGGTCCGGGTGCGACGGCAGTTCCGGATACGCGACCGATTCGACCGCCGGATGCGCCGCAAGAAACTCGACGACCTTGCGCGTGTTCGCGACATGGCGCTCCATGCGCAGCGGCAAGGTCTCGATACCCTGCAGCAGCTGCCACGCGGCCTGCGGATGCAGGCACGCGCCGAAGTCGCGCAGCCCTTCGCGGCGGGCCCGCAGCAGGAACGGCGCGACCGTGCTTTCCTCGGCGAATACCATGCCGTGAAAACCCGCATACGGCTCGGTCAATTCCGGAAAGCGTCCCGATGCGGCGAAGTCGAAGCTGCCGCCGTCCACCAGCACGCCGCCGATCGTCGTGCCGTGGCCACCGAGAAACTTCGTCGCCGAGTGGTAGACGAAGTCGGCGCCGTGCTCGAACGGCTTGATCAGCCACGGCGTCGTGAAGGTCGAGTCGACCAGCAGCGGCACGCGATGCGCATGCGCGATCTGCGCGACCGCGGCAATGTCGAGTACGTCGAGCCCCGGGTTGCCGAGCGTCTCGCCGAACAGCAGGCGCGTGTTCGGCCGCAGCGCCGCGCGCCAGGCGTCGAGATCGCGTGGCTCGACGAAGGTCGTGGCGATGCCGAAGCGCGGCAGCGTGTAGCTCAGCAGATTGTGCGAGCCGCCGTATAGCGCGCTCGACGCAACGATGTGCGAACCCGCGCCCATCAGCGTGGCGATCGCCAGATGCAGCGCGGCCTGGCCGCTCGCGGTGCCGATCGCGCCCGCGCCGTCTTCGAGGGCGGCGACCCGCTCTTCGAAGACGGCCACGGTCGGATTCGAGATCCGCGAGTACACGTGGCCCGCGCGCTCCATATTGAACAGCGCCGCGGCATGATCGGTGTCGCGGAACGTGAACGACGTGGTCTGATAGATCGGCGTCGCGCGGGCGCCGGTCGCGGGGTCGGGGGCGGCGCCGGCATGCAGCGCCAGCGTGTCGAAGCGGTTGGCGGGCATCGTGAGCGGCTGGCCGGATCGGCCTGCGCAAAGGGTGAAGGTGGGGGCATCGTAGCACCGGCGCCGCGCCGGTTTACCTCTGGATAACGCCTGGCCGGCCGCGCGGCGCAGCATTCTGTGCGACTGCACAGCGGTGCGCAAAGCCGCGCGTCGAAGGTCCGCTGACGGTCGGCTGACGGTCCGCGAAGCCGCGCCACGCCACGCCCTGAGCAGCCCAGCGGGCCGCGCCAGCACGCCGGACAGGCTGCTTTCCTTTTAGGGGCCTTTCCGCTAGGATCGAAAATAATGCCAGTTCAAGCCTATCCGCCGCTTCATCAGGAGACGAATCATGCGAGTCAGCGATATCCTCAAAGTCAAAGGGAACACCTTATTTACGGTGACCCCCGATACGCCGCTCAATGAGGCGGTCAATGCAATGGCCGAGCATGACATCGGCTCGCTGGTCGTCATGGAGTATGGCGATCTGGTCGGCATGCTGACGTTCCGCGAAATCATCCTGACGTTAAGCCGCAATGGCGGCGCGGTCGGCACCTCGACGATCCGCAAGATCATGGACGACCATCCGCTCACCTGCACACCGGAAACCGACGTCAACGAAGTGCGCCGCATGATGCTCGAGCATCATGTGCGCTATCTGCCGGTCATGGAGAGCCGCGCGCTGATGGGCGTGATCTCGTTCTACGACGTTGCGAAGGCGGTGGTCGAAGAGCAGGGCTTCGAGAACCGCATGCTGAAGGCATATATCCGCGACTGGCCGGAAGAGCGCGAACAGGCGCAGTAACGGTCGCCGTAACCGGCGCGGCAAGCGTCTGCTGGCAGCCGGCGGCGGGCTTCGTCGAACAGGCGGGTGGATGGCGATGCTTGACGGCCCGGGCCGAACACGACACGACGCGAAGCGGCCATGCGCGGCTCGCACCTTCGTGTCAGCGTCCTGGTGTAGGGTACCGGCATCCCGACGTCGCATACCTGAGATGCGAGTGGAGCGTGCGCGAAAGCGCGCGCTTTTTTGTATCCGCAACCGCAACCGCAACGCAACCGCAACGCGACCGCAGCCGAGGCACGCATGCCGCAGCGGCGCGCGTCCCGTGGTTCGTGGCCCGCGGTATTTGATTGCGCTTTCCTGCCTGACCCGCACAATTTCATGAGCGATCGTCCGCTACCTTCCGCCCGCCGCGCCGCCCGTACCGACGCGGGCCATCAATCGCAGTTCCGCCTGCTGCGTCTGCGCCGCTTTGCGCCGTTCTTCTGGACGCAGTTTCTCGGCGCGATGAACGACAACGTATTCAAGATCGGCTTTACGTCGCTGGTCACGTATCAGGCGGCCCGCTTTTCGGGCGTCAATGCAGACACGGCCGCGTTTCTGATTTCCGCGATCTTCATCCTGCCTTTCGTCCTGTTTTCGGCCACCTCCGGCCAGATTGCCGACAAATACGACAAGGCGATGCTGACGCGCTTCGTCAAGACTTTCGAAATCGGCGTGATGCTGGTGGGCGGCGCCGGCTTCTGGCTGCATAGCGCGCCGCTGCTGTACCTGTGCACGTTCCTGATGGGCATGCATTCGACGCTGTTCGGGCCGGTCAAGTATGCGTATTTGCCGCAGCATCTGGAGAAAGACGAACTGGTCGGCGGCAACGGGCTGGTCGAAATGGGCACGTTCGTCGCGATTCTGCTCGGCACCATTGCCGGCGGCGCCGCGGCCGGCGTCGCGCAGCACGGCGAGGCGATGCTCGCCTGCGGATGCATTGCGATCGCACTGATCGGCCGCGTGGTGTCCGGCTTCGTGCCGGCGTCGCGGCCCGCGCAGCCGTGCCTCGAGATCAACTGGAATCCGGTCAGCGAGACCTGGCGCAACCTGAAGCTGGCGAAAGAGAGCCGTACCGTATTTCTGAGCCTGCTCGGCATTTCATGGTTATGGTTCGTCGGCGCGACCTTTCTGTCGTCGTTTTTCCGCTTTGCCAAGGACGTGCTGTTCGCCGATCCGGACGTCGTGACCGTGCTGCTCGCGACGTTTTCGATCGGCATCGGCATCGGTTCGCTGCTGTGCGAGCGGCTGTCGAAGCGGCGTATCGAAGTCGGCCTCGTGCCGCTCGGCTCGATCGGTCTGAGCGTGTTCGCGATCGATCTGTTCTTCGCGAGCCATGCGTTGCCGCCGGCGTCGCATCTGCTGTCGGTTGCCGAGTTCATGGTGCTGCCGGCGCACTGGCGGGTGCTGGCCGACCTGTTCCTGCTCGCGATGTTCGGCGGCTTCTACAGCGTGCCGCTCTATGCGCTGATCCAGAGCCGCAGCCAGCCGAGTCACCGGGCGCGCATTATCGCGGCGAACAATATCCTGAACTCGCTGTTCATGATCGTCTCGGCGCTGATGGCCGTGGCGCTGACTTCGGCGGGTGTCGGCATTCCGGGGCTGTTTCTGGTCACGGCGCTGCTCAACGTGCTGGTCGCGGTGTACATCTATTCGCTGGTGCCGGAGTTTCTGCTGCGTTTCGTCGCGTGGCTGCTGGTGCATACGTTCTACCGGATTCGCCTCGTGCACGCGGAGCGCATTCCGCACGAGGGCGCGGCGGTGCTGGTATGCAACCACGTCAGTTACGTCGACGCGCTGGTGATCATGGCCGAAAGCCCGCGGCCGATCCGTTTCGTGATGGACCACCGGATTTTTCGCACGCCATTCGTCGGCTGGCTGTTCCGTCATGCAAAGGCGATTCCGATCGCGCCCGGGCACGAAGACGCGGCACTGCTCGATCGCGCGTATGCGGCATGCGCGCAGGCGCTCGAGGCGGGCGAACTGGTGTGCATTTTCCCCGAGGGCAAGCTGACCCGCACCGGCGACATGAATCCGTTCCGGCACGGCATTACGGAGATCCTGCGCCGCGCGCCGGCGCCAGTGCTGCCGATGGCGCTGCGCGGGCTATGGGGCAGCGTGTTTTCGCGGGCCGACCGCGCCGGCTGGCCGCGGCCGCTGCACAAGGGCCTGATGAGCCGGCTGACGCTCGCGGTCGGAGAGCCGCTCGAGCCGTCACAGGCGACGCCGGAAGGTCTGCAGCAGATCGTCACGGAACTGCGCGGCGCGCGGAAGTAGCGCGTGCCGTGATCGCCCGGCGAGCCCGTCGCCCCTTACGGGCTGGCATAATAGCGGTTTCCCCGTTTTACTTTGGACGACGCTCATGTCCGGCAATACCCTCGGTACGCTCTTCACCGTCACGACTTTCGGCGAGTCGCACGGTCCCGCCATCGGCTGTGTGATCGACGGTTGTCCGCCGGGCATGACGCTCGCCGAGGCCGACATCCAGCACGAACTCGACCGCCGCAAGCCCGGCACGTCGCGCCACGTAACGCAGCGTCAGGAAGAGGACAAGGTCGAGATCCTGTCCGGCGTATTCGAAGGGCGCACCACCGGCGCGCCGATCGCACTGTTGATCCGCAATACCGACCAGCGCAGTAAAGACTACGGCAATATCGCCGAGACGTTCCGTCCCGGCCACGCCGACTACACCTACTGGCAAAAGTACGGCATTCGCGATTACCGCGGCGGCGGCCGTTCGTCCGCGCGTCTGACGGCGCCTACGGTGGCGGCCGGGGCGGTGGCGAAGAAGTGGCTGCGCGAGCAGTTCGGCACCGAAGTGCGCGGCTATATGGCGGCGCTCGGCGAGATTGCGGTGCCGTTCGTCGACTGGGCGCACGTGCATGAAAATCCGTTTTTTGCGGCGAATGCCGATGCCGTGCCGCAACTCGAAGCGTATATGGACGCACTGCGCAAGGACGGCGATTCGATCGGCGCACGCATCAACGTGGTGGCGTCGGGCGTGCCGGTCGGGCTCGGCGAGCCGCTGTTCGACAAGCTCGATGCCGACATCGCGTACGCGATGATGGGTATCAACGCAGTAAAGGGGGTTGAGATCGGCGCGGGCTTCGCGAGCGTCGCGCAGCGCGGCTCGGTGCACGGCGACGAACTGACGCCGCAAGGTTTCGTCGGCAATAACGCGGGCGGTGTGCTCGGCGGCATTTCGACGGGGCAGGACGTGACCGTGTCGATCGCGATCAAGCCGACCTCGAGCATCCGCACGCCGCGCCGCTCGATCGACAAGGCCGGCCAGCCGGCTATCGTCGAGACCTTCGGGCGCCACGATCCATGTGTCGGGATTCGCGCGACGCCGATCGCCGAGGCGATGCTCGCGCTGGTGCTGATCGATCACGCGCTACGGCACCGCGCGCAATGCGGCGACGTGGTGGTTGCGACGCCGAAAATCGCCGCTAGCGCGCCGTAAGGCTAAGGCCGCGCGCCTGCTGTTGCCCGACGGTGTCGATGCGATAACGCCGCCGCCGCTGCGGCGGCGCCAGGTGTATCAGTTGGCATATCAGTCAGGAACAGCACGGCGCGCCGTACCGCGCGCCGATCCATCACTTCCACGCGGCGAGCCGTGCGCCTTCACATATTCGGATAATTCGGCCCACCGCCGCCTTCAGGCGTGACCCACACGATATTCTGCGTCGGATCCTTGATATCGCAGGTCTTGCAGTGCACGCAGTTCTGCGCGTTGATCACGAGCTTTTCCTGGCCGTCGTCGCCCTTGACGAACTCGTACACGGCAGCCGGGCAGTAGCGGCCTTCGGGGCCCGCGTAAGTGTTCCAGTTCACGTTCACCGGCACGCTCGGGTCCTTCAGCGTCAGGTGGGCAGGCTGGTTTTCCTCGTGATTGGTGTTCGAGATAAACACCGACGACAGCCGGTCGAAGGTCAGCTTGCCGTCCGGCTTCGGATAGTCGATCGGCTTGCATTGCGACGCGGGCTTCAGCATTTCGTGGTCCCAGTGCTCGTGATGCAGCGTCCACGGTACGTTGCCGCCCAACAGCTTCTGCTCGATGCCGACCATCAGCGTGCCCAGGTACAGGCCCTTGCTCATCCACTGCTTGAAATTGCGCGCGCGATACAGTTCGGTGTGCAGCCACGACTGCCTGAAGGCGTCCGGGTAGGCGCTCAACTCGTCGCTCTGGCGGCCGGCCTGCAGCGCGTCGAAGGCGGCTTGCGCGGCCAGCATGCCGGACTTGATCGCCGCATGCGAGCCCTTGATTCTCGACGCGTTCAGAAAGCCCGCATCGTCGCCGACCAGCGCGCCGCCCGGGAACACCAGCTTCGGCAGCGACAGCAGGCCACCCGCGGTGATTGCGCGCGCGCCGTACGACACGCGCTTGCCGCCTTCGAGAAACGCGCGGATCGACGGATGCGTTTTGTAGCGCTGGAATTCCTCGAACGGCGACAGATACGGATTCGAATAGCCGAGCCCGACCACGAAGCCGACCATCACCTGGTTGTTGTCGATGTGATAGAGGAACGAGCCGCCGTAGGTCTGGTTGTCGAGCGGCCAGCCGGCGGTGTGGATCACGAGGCCGGGCTTGTGCTTCGCCGGGTCGATTTCCCACAGTTCCTTGATGCCGATGCCGTACACCTGCGGATCGGCGCCGTCGCGCAGCTTGAATCGGTCCTGCAGCTGACGGCCCAGATGGCCGCGTGCACCTTCGCAGAACAGCGTGTATTTCGCGTGCAGCTCCATGCCGAGCTGGAAGTTCTCGGTCGGCTCGCCGTCCTTGCCGATGCCCATATTGCCGGTCACCACGCCCTTGACGGAGCCGTCTTCGTTGTACAGCACTTCGGCGGCCGGAAAGCCCGGAAAAATCTCGACGCCAAGCGCCTCGGCCTGCTGCCCGAGCCAGCGCGTGACGTTGGCGAGGCTGATCACATAGTTGCCGTGATTCTTGAAGTTATCCGGCAGTGCCCAGTTCGGCACCGTCTTCGCGCCTGTTTCCGACAGGAACAGGAAGCGGTCTTCGCTCACTTCGACGTCGAGCGGCGCACCTTTTTCCTTCCAGTCGGGAATCAGTTCGTTCAGCGCGCGTGGGTCCATCACGGCGCCGGACAGGATGTGAGCACCGATCTCGGACCCCTTCTCGAGCACGCACACGCCGAGTTCGGCGCCTTTTTCCTGGGCGAGCTGTTTGAGCCGGATTGCCGCAGCGAGACCGGCCGGTCCGCCGCCGACGATCACGACGTCATATTCCATCGACTCGCGCGGGCCGTATTGCTCGATGAGACTTGCGGGGGTCATTGATGCTCCTCTTACCGTTAGAATGCTTTTTTCGGGATCGTATTGTGGGCGAACGGTCCCGGCGCTGCAACCGAATGCGCTAACATTAGCACGATCGTACTATTACAACCGGGCTTTGGGTTATATGTATCCCGTCGCGGCCGACGCACGCCGCATTCGCCCGGACCGCTCTACCGAAATGCAAGGAAAATCACAATGGGCCGTTCGATCAATCTGGAAGGCAAGGTCGCGCTGATTACCGGCGCCTCCACAGGGCTTGGCAAGCGGTTCGCCCAGGTGTTGTCGCAAGCGGGCGCGAAAGTGGTGCTGGCAAGCCGCCGCACCGAACGGTTAAAGGAACTGCGCGCGGAAATCGAGGCATCGGGCGGCGCCGCGCACGTCGTGTCGCTCGACGTGACCGATTATCAAAGCATCAAGGCCGCGGTGGCCCATGCGGAAACCGAGGCCGGCACGATCGATATTCTGGTCAACAACTCGGGCGTATCGACCACGCAGCGCCTGACCGAAGTGACGCCCGCCGACTTCGAATATGTGTTCGATACGAATACGCGCGGCGCGTTCTTCGTCGCGCAGGAGGTCGCCAAGCGGATGATCATGCGCGCCGGCAGCGGCGGGAAGCCGGCGTTTCGCATTATCAATATCGCGTCGATGGCGGGGCTGCGCGTATTGCCGCAGATCGGCCTGTATGCGATGAGCAAGGCCGCGGTCGTGCATATGACCAAGGCGATGGCGCAGGAGTGGGGCCGGCACGGCATCAACGTGAACGCGATCTGCCCCGGCTACATCGAAACCGAAATGAACCGCCATCACTGGTCGACCGATCAGGGGCAGAAGCTGATTTCGATGCTGCCGCGTCATCGGGTCGGTCATCCGGAAGATCTCGACGGCCTGCTGCTGCTGCTCGCCGCCGACGAATCGCAATTCATCAACGGCGCGATCATCGCTGCCGATGACGGCTTCGGACTGTCGTAAGCCGTTTTGAGCTGTTGCGCTGCCGGTTCCGCACGCGGCCCGCTGGCCGCGACGACGGAACCTGTTTTTACCCGTAGAAGAAGTCTGATGAACGAATACCACGCTGTTTTCGAGATGTCGATCCCGATCCGCTGGGGCGACATGGATGCCTTCGGGCATGTGAACAATACCGTCTACTTCCGTTATATGGAGCAGGTGCGCATCGGCTGGCTCGAGACGCTCGGCACGCCGCCGGACAATTCCGCAGGGCAGGGGCCGGTGATCGTCAATGCGTCGATGGAGTTTCTGAAGCAGCTGCACTATCCGGGCGACGTGATCGGCCGCATGTCGGTTGGCCAGCCCGGGCGCAGCAGCTTCGACACGCGCTTCGAACTGGTGCGCGCTGACGATCCGCATACCGTTTATGCGCGCGGGGCGGCGCGCTGCGTGTGGGTCGACTATGCGGCGGGCAAATCGATGCCGATGCCCGATGTGCTGCGCGCGGCGATCGAGAATGCACCGCTGACCGACGCGGCCTGAGTGTCGTTCGCGGGCTGCCGGCCGGCAGCGCCGCCGCGGCTCGGTGTGCCGCTACGCAGTCCCGTTTCAGTTTCCTCTCAGTTCCCCAACAGCCGCTGCAACAATTCTGTCGCATTGCCGGTATCGTACTTGCGCATCAAGCGCGCACGGTACACGTCGACTGTGCGCGAACTGATGTCGAGCGCGCGGCCGATCTGCTTGCTGGTCTTGCCGGTCACCAGCTGCGCGGCGATCTCGCGCTCGCGCGGCGTCAGTTCGACGGCGACGCGCCGCGTCGCGCTCAGATCCTCGAAAGTCCAGATGCCCGCCGCATGCGGATCGTGCCGTTCGAGCGAGCGGCCCGTCACGTGGCACCAGAACAGCTCGCCGTTGGCGCGCTTCATGATGCGGTCGTCCGCGTAGCTGCCTTGCGCGGTCATGATCGGCGGAATGCGTTCGCCGATCCGCTCGAACTCGTCCGGCGACGGATACAGCACTTGAAACGATTGTCCAAGCAGCGACGTGCGCGTGCAGCCGAAGATCGACGCGAGTTCGTCGTTGCAGTCTTCGATGATCCGCGCGCGCGACAGCACGAGTCCGATCGGCGCGAGATGAAAGGCGGTTTGGTAATCCAGGGCGGGCATGAGATGCGGTACGAATACTTATGTATTTTTGCGTATTGTGCCGCAATGCCTCGGCAGCGTACCCTTTCGGCACTACAACAGGCGTTGCAGCCGCGCGAGCGGTGACGGTCTGGTGGGGTTGCGCAGCGTTTCACAGACGCCGGTACCGGCTGGCGGTGCTTGCGTCACCGTGCTTGCCTCACCTTTTGTACGCCGCGCGCAGCCAATGACTAGAATGACGTCTCGGGCAAACAGTCCGATGCACGTTCGATCGCATCGCAGGCGCCCGCGCGAACGCATCGCGCAGCGTAGCGGGTTTGGGTTTCCATTCAAGGAAGGGACATATTGATGAACAAGGTCTATCCGAGCGCGGCCGATGCGCTCAAGGACATCGTCAAGGACGGGCAGACATTCGCCGTCGGCGGCTTCGGCCTGTGCGGCATTCCTGAAGCGCTGATCGCCGCTCTGCGCGATTCGGGCGTCAAGGGCATCACGTGCATCAGCAACAATGCGGGCGTCGACGGCTTCGGTCTCGGCCTGCTGCTCGAAACGCGGCAGATCAAGAAAATGATCTCGTCATATGTCGGCGAGAACAAGGAGTTCGAGCGGCAGTTTCTGGCCGGCGAACTCGAGCTCGAATTCACGCCGCAAGGCACGCTCGCCGAGAAGCTGCGCGCGGGCGGCGCCGGCATCCCGGCGTTCTTCACCAATACCGGCTACGGCACGGTGATCGCGGAAGGCAAGGAAACGCGCCAGTTCGGCGATAACCACTACGTGCTCGAGCCTTCGCTGACGGCCGACGTCGGTCTCGTCAAGGCGTGGAAGGCCGACAAGTCGGGCAACCTGATCTATCGCCGCACCGCGCGCAACTTCAACCCGATGTGCGCGATGGCCGGCCGCATCACGGTGGCAGAAGTCGAAGAGATCGTCGAAGTCGGCGAACTCGATCCGGACCATATCCATACGCCGGGCATTTTCGTGCAGCGGCTCGTGCTCAATGCGCATCCGGAAAAACGCATCGAACAACGTGTGGTCCGCGCGAAAGGAGACTGACCATGGCATGGAATCGTGACGAAATGGCCGCACGCGCGGCAAAAGAATTGCAAGACGGTTTTTACGTGAACCTCGGTATCGGCCTGCCGACGCTGGTGGCCAATCACGTGCCGCCGGGCATCGAAGTGTGGCTGCAGTCGGAAAACGGCCTGCTCGGCATCGGCCCGTCGCCGACCGAAGACGAAATCGACGCGGACCTGATCAACGCGGGCAAGCAGACGGTCACCACGCTGCCGGGCTCGTCGATTTTCTCGTCGGCGGACTCATTTGCGATGATTCGCGGCGGCCACATCAACCTGGCGATCCTCGGCGCGATGCAGATCAGCAAGCAGGGCGACCTGGCGAACTGGATGATCCCGGGCAAGATGATCAAGGGCATGGGCGGCGCGATGGATCTGGTGGCCGGCGTCAAACGCGTGATCGTGCTGATGGAGCACGTCGCGAAGGGCGACCAGCACAAGATTCTCGAAGCGTGCACGCTGCCGCTGACGGGGGTCGGCGTGGTCGACCGGATCATCACCGATCTCGGCGTGATCGACGTGACCGACGACGGTCTGAAGCTGATCGAACTCGCGCCGGGTGTGAGCGTCGACGAGATCAAGGCGAAGACCGGCGCGCCGCTGGATGTGAGCGCGGTGCACTGAGCGATGCAATCGGGCTGGATGCAGCGGGTTCCAGCAGCATCCGTCTGATTGGCGGCTGAAAGCAGAACGGGCGCGGCGTAAGTCGCGCCCGTTCTGTTTTTGCGCGGCATGCGTCGGAGAGTGTACGGCGGCGCGTCGCGTGTGCTTCGCGTGGCGAGGCAGTATGCGGCTCGTGCACGCCGGTGTTCGCACCGAGCACACTGACCGTACCGAACGCACCGAACGCACCGAACGCACCGAGCACATCGACCGTACCGAACGGATGACAGTGCTGTCGAAAATGAAGCGGATACAATCGGTCGGGCGCTATGTGTCCCGTTCATGCCGCCCGCACAGGAGGAAACCAACATGACCGTCACGCCCGTCTCGTCGTCGGCAACTGTCACCGGCACCGCGCCCGCGC
>DATLOW010000050.1:0-2451 GCA_035536055.1 Paraburkholderia sp.
CGCGAACTCTCTGGCGGTCGAGAAGCAAGTGCACGCGGCAATGCGCGCGCTGAAGCAGGATTTCCCCGCCGGCGTCGACTACCAGATCATCTACGACCCGACCATTTTTATCGGCAAGTCGGTCGATGAGGTGGTGCTGACAATTTTCATCGCGATTCTGCTGGTAGTGGGTGTGGTGTTCGTGTTCCTGCAGAACTGGCGCGCGACGATCATTCCGGTGGTCGCGATTCCGGTATCGCTGCTCGGCTCGTTCATTGTGCTCGCAACCTTCGGCATCTCGCTGAACAACCTGTCGCTGTTCGGGCTGGTGTTGGCGGTGGGCATCGTCGTCGACGATGCGATCGTGGTGGTCGAAAACGTCGAGCGCAATATGCGCGCGGGCATGTCGCCGGTCGAAGCCGCGCACTACACGATGGACGAGGTGGGCGGCGCGTTGCTGTCGATCGCGTTGACGCTGTGTGCGGTGTTCGTGCCGTCGGCGTTCCTCAGCGGTATTTCAGGCCTGTTTTTCCGGCAGTTCGCGGTGACCATCGCGGCATCGACGGTGATCTCGTGTTTCGTTTCGCTGACGCTGAGCCCGGCGCTGTGCGCGGTGCTGTTCAAGCCGCACGTGGAGCACGGCGAGCAGCGCCAGAGCTGGGCGTCGCGAATGCTGCATGCCGGCTTCGCGCGTTTCAATCGCGGCTTCGAGAAGCTGTCGTTCGGCTATGGCAACCTGACGCGCCGGCTGGTACGCGGGCTAGCCGTGATGCTGGTGATCTACGTCGCGCTGATCGGCCTCGCCGGCTTCGAATTTTCGCGCACGCCTACCGGCTTTATTCCGGAGCAGGACCAGGGCTACCTGATCACGGTCGTGCAACTGCCGCCGGGCGCTTCGCTCGAGCGCACCGAAAAGGTGGTGCGTCAGGCCGCCGACATCATTCTGTCGACCAAGGGCATCGAACACGTTGCGCCGTTCGTCGGGCTCGACGCGACGACGCTGACGGTCGCATCCAATTCGGGCACGGTGTTTTCGGGGCTACCGTCGTTGTACAACCATTCGCTGCCCGGCGTCACGGCAAACACGGTGCTGGCCGATTTGCGCAAGCGCCTTTCGGTGATCAAGGATGCGTACGTACTGACGATTCCGCCGCCCCCGGTGCAGGGCATCGGCAGTGCCGGTGGCTTCAAGATGATGCTGGAAGACCGCGGCGGCCTCGGCTCGGAAGCCCTCGTGAACGCGGCGAAAGCGCTGGTGGCGGCCGCCAACAAGGATCCCGATTTCGCCGGTGCGTTCACGTTGTTCAATGCGGGCTCGCCTTCGGTGTTCGCCGATATCGATCGCGTGAAAGCGCAGAAAGTCGGGCTTACGCCGACCGACGTGTTCTCGACGCTGCAGGTGTATCTGGGCTCGCAATACGTGAACGACTTCAACTATCTTGGCCGTACCTATGAAGTGATCGTGCAGGCGGACGGCAGTTTCCGCCGCACCGCCGCGGACATCACGCGGCTCAAGGTACGCAACCAGGCCGGCGAAATGGTGCCGATCGGCACGGTCGCCCAGATGCGCGACCGCACGATTCCGTATCGCGTGCCGCGTTACAACCTTTATCCGGCAGCCGAAGTGCAAGGCGTTGCAGCGCCGGGCGTAGCGACCGGCACTGCGCTGCACCGGATGGAAGAACTGGCGCATCAGGTGCTGCCGCAAGGCATCAGCTTCGAATGGACCGAGCTCGCGTATCAGCAGCAGCAACGCGGTACGCCGACGCTGGTCGTGTTCGGCGCGGCTGCGTTGTTCGTGTTCCTCGTGCTGGTCGCGCAGTATGAAAGCTGGAAACTGCCGCTCGCGATCGTGCTGATCGTGCCGATGTGTATTCTCGCGTCGGTCACGGGGCTCGCGGTGCGCGGCATGCCGATCGATATCCTTGCGCAGATCGGCTTCGTCGTGCTGGTTGGACTAGCGGCGAAAAACGCGATTCTGATCGTCGAATTCGCGCGCCAGAAGGAAGATGAGGGTTCGTCGTCGGTGTCCGCTGCGGTGCACGCTGCACGTACGCGTCTGCGGCCGATTCTGATGACGTCGTTCGCGTTCATTCTGGGTGTCGCGCCGCTCGCGGTAGCGACGGGTGCCGGCGCGGAAATGCGGCAGTCGCTCGGCACCGCGGTGCTGTTCGGCATGCTGGGTGTGACCGGCTTCGGCCTGTTGTTTACGCCGGCGTTTTATGTATTCATTCGCCGGTTCGGCCGCAAGGAGCGCGCGCAATGATCCTGCATGACCACACTTTCGCGCGTGCCTTGCCGCGTACGAAGCAGCTCGCGCAATTGCTGGGCATCTCGCTGGCAGCGCTGCTGGCGGGCTGCGCAGTCGGCCCCGACTATGTGCCGCCAAACACGCAGCTGCAGCCGTTCCAGCACGTGCCGGCCTCCCAGAACGGCACCGCGCAGCGCAGCGCGCCGCCACTCGATGCGTGG
>DATLOW010000051.1:0-10028 GCA_035536055.1 Paraburkholderia sp.
CGTCGGCGGCGGCGATCATTTGACGCTCTGTGCCGGGCCGCCTTCCGGCCCGCCCGGCGTAGCGCCGTCGCGCGACGACTGTTGCGTGGTCATGTTTTCCGCCTCGATCACCCAGCCGCCGCCCATCGCCTTGTACAGCGACACGTAGGAGGTCAGCACGCCCTGATGCGTGCGCGTCTCGTCGAGCTCCGCGTTGAACAGGCTGCGCTCCGCATCGAGCACTTCGATGTAGCTGGTGTAGCCGCCCTCGTAACGCAGCCGCGCCATCTTCGAGTAAGTACGCAGCGCATCGACCTGGCGGCCCTGAATCACCAGCTGCTCGCGCAGCTTCTGCGACGAGATCAGTGCATCGTCGACTTCCTGGAACGCCGTCTGGATCGCGCTCTGATACGAATACAGCGCCTGTTGCTGTTGCGCTTCGGCCTGCTGCACCTGGCCTTTGATGTTGCCGGCGGTGAAGATCGGCTGCGTCACCGAGCCGGCGAACGCCCAGATCTTCGACGGACCGGTGAACAGGTTCGAGATCTGGCCGCTTTCGGTGCCGAGCAAACCGGTCAGCGAGATCGACGGGAAGTACAGCGCGCGCGCCGCGCCGATCAATGCGTTGGCGGCCACCAGCTGCTGCTCGGCCTGACGCAGATCGGGGCGCCGCTCCAGCAGTTCGGACGGCAGGCCGGCCGGCACCGGCGGCATGCCGAGCGCATTCAGATCGCGGCCGTTGCGCAGGATCGGCTCGGGGTTGTGGCCGAGCAGCACCGACAGCGCGTCTTCCTGCTGCGCGATCTGCGCCTCGAGCGACGGAATCGTCGCGGCCGACGCCTCGTATTCGGACTGGCTTTGCGCGAGTTCCATCTGCGAAACTTCGCCGCCGGAAAAACGCAGCTCGAACACGTGTACCGATTCGGCGCGGCTCGAGGTGGTCGCCTTGGCGATTTCGAGCTGGCGATCGAGGCTCAGCAGCGTGATGTACGACGATGCCACCGACGCGACCAGCGACAGGATCGTTGCGCGGCGCCCTTCTTCGGTGGCGAGCAGGTTCGCGCGCGCCGATTCGGTCAGGCGCCGGTTGCGGCCGAACAGATCGATTTCCCACGACGCGTTCAGCGTCGCCTGGAAGTCGTTGAAGATCGTCCCCTGGCCCGCGAACACCGGCGTCGGCCCGGCCGCCGTCACGCGTTCGCGACCGGCGCTGAAACCCGCGCCGACCTGCGGAAACAGCGCCGAGCGCGTGCTCCAGAACTGGCCGAGAAACTGGTCGATGCGCGCCGCGGCGATCTTCACGTCCTTGTTCTCGGCGAGCGCGGTGGCGATCAGCTGGTTCAGCACCGGATCGTTGAACTGCTGCCACCACTGCGTGTTCGCTGCGTCGGCGACTTCGGTTTCCTGGAAGCGGTAGGTGGCCGGCGTGTCGATGGTCGGCCGCTGGTAATTCGGCCCGAGCAGACAGCCGCTCAGACCGGACGCGAGCAGCACGGCGGCGCCAAGCGTGCGGAGCGAGTGCGAGCGGGTCATGTCAGTCCCCCTCGCGGTGCGCGGAGGGCGCCGTCGGCGCGCCGGACGACGCGGCCAGCGTTGCACCAGGATTGGCCGGCGCGGCCGCCGTGGAACCGCTCGCTTCGTGCGTCGCCACCGTCGCACCACCGCCCGGTGTGCCCGGCGCCTGCGGCCCCGGCGCGCCACCGTCCGGGCCACCGCCAGCCGCGCCGCCGGCCGCACCCGGCGCCTTCTTGCCGCGCCGCTTGTCCGACATCGTTTCCAGCACGTAGAAGAACATCGGGATAAAGAACACCGCGATCGCGGTCGCGCCGAGCATGCCGCCGATCACACCGGTGCCGATCGAATGGCGGCTGTTGGCTGACGCACCGGTCGCGATCGCCAGCGGCACGCAGCCGAGAATGAAGGCCAGCGACGTCATCACGATCGGCCGCAGCCGCTCTTCGGCCGCGGTCATCGCCGCGTCGTAGATGGACTCGCCGCTCTCGCGGTTCAGCACCGCGAATTCGAAGATCAGAATCGCATTCTTCGCCGCCAGCGCGACCAGCATCGTCAGGCCGATCTGGAAGTACACGTCGTTGTTGAGGCCGCGCAGCATGATCGCGACCAGCGCGCCGAAAATCGCGAACGGCACCGCCATCAGCACGCCGAACGGCAGATTCCATTTCTCGTACTGCGCGGCGAGAATCAGGAACACCATCACCAGACCGAACACGAACACCAGACCCGACGTGCCGCCCGACTGCTTCGCCTCGAAGGCTTCGCCGCTCCACGCGAGCGAGTAGCCATCCGGCATCTGCGCGCCGATTTCCTCGAGCGCGGTTATCACCTGGCCGGAGCTGTAGCCGGGCGCCGCGTTGGTGGTCACCTTGACGGCCGGATAGTTATTGAAGCGCGTCACCAGGTCCGGGCCGGTCACGTATTTGTAGGTGACCACCGACTTCAACGGCACCATGCTGTTCGTCTTGCTGCGCACGAATACCTGGGTCAGGTCCTCGGGCTTCAGCCGATAGGTCGGCTCGGCCTGCAGGATCACCTGCCACAGCCGGCTGTTGCGGTTGAACTGCGACACGTACAGCGAACCGAACATCGTCTGCATCGCGCTGTACACCGCTTCGACCGGCACGCCGAGCGTCTCCGCCTTGTCGCGGTCGACGTTGACGAGCATCTGCTGCGACGACGCATTGAAGGTCGACGTCACACCGGTCAGTTCGGGCCGCTTCTTCGCTTTCTCGACGTACTCTTCGACCACCGCCGCATATTGCGCGACCGTCGCGTCGCCCTTGCTCTGGATCCACACTTCGGTGCCGCCGGTCGTGCCGAGGCCCGGAATCGCCGGCGGATTGAGCGGCAGGATGATGCCCTGCTTCACCTGCGATAGCGTCTTGTACGCGTCGACGATCACCGCGCGCGCATTCTGCGTGCGGATGTTCGCCGACGAATAGCGGTCTTCGAAACTCTTGAAGCCGACGAAGAACGTCGACGAATTGTTCTTGTTCTGGCTGTCGAGCAGGCTATAGCCGTCCACTGTGGTGATGCTGTCCACCGCGGGCTGCTTCATGAAGTATTCGGTGACGCGGTCCGACACGTCGCCGGTGCGGTCGAGGCTCGCCGCATCGGGCATGATCACCGCGCCGAGCAGATAGCCCTGATCTTCCGGCGGCAGAAAGGCGGTCGGCACCGAACGCATCATGAACACCGCGAGCACGATCATGCCGACGAACAACAGCAGCCCAACCGCAAAACGCTTGATGACGAGCCGCACCGCGCGCGTATAGCCCGCCGTCATGCGCGCGAACTGGTTGTCGAACCAGCGGAAAAAGCCGCGCTTCTCGTGATGCCCAGGCTTGAGCAGCAGCGACGCGAGCGCCGGCGACAAAGTCAGCGCGACGATGCCCGAGATCACCACCGAGATCGCGATCGTGATCGCAAACTGCTTGTACATCTGCCCGGTAATGCCGCCGAGGAAGGCGACCGGCACGAACACCGCGCACAGCACCAGCACGATCGCCACCACCGGCCCGGCCACCTCGTCCATCGCCTTTTTCGCGGCGGTTTTCGGGTCGAGCTTGTGCACGGTCATATTGCGCTCGACGTTTTCGATCACGACGATCGCATCGTCGACCACGATACCGATCGCCAGCACCATGCCGAACAACGTCAGCATATTGATCGAGAAGCCGAGCGCGGCCATCCCCATGAACGTGCCGACGATCGACACCGGCACGGCCAGCACCGGAATCAGCGTCGCCCGCAGGCTCTGCAGGAACACGAACACGACGATCACCACCAGCACCACCGCTTCGAAGAACGTGTGCACGACGTCCGTGATCGACGCCCGCGTGAACTCGGTGGTGTCCATCGCGATCTTGTAGTCGATCCCTTCGGGGAACGACTTCTTCATCTCCGCGAGCGTGGCGCGCACCTGCTTCGACACGTCGAGTGCGTTCGCGCCCGGCTGCTGGTACACGGCGATCACCGTGGCCGGTTTGCCCTGGAAGCGGCTGCGGATCGAATAGTCCTTCTGGCCGAGCTCGGCGCGGCCGATGTCCTTCAGCCGCACGATCGCGGCGCCGCCGCTTTCCGCGCGAATGATGATGTTCTCGAACTCCGCGGGCTCGGTGAGCCGCCCGGTGGTGGTCACCGCGAACGACTGCTCGACCGGGCCGCCGGTGGGCGACTGGCCGAGGCGCCCGACCGCGTACTGCTGGTTCTGGTTGGCCACCGCGGTCTGCACGTCCGACGCGGTGATGCCGAGCTGCGCCATCCGGTCGGGCCGTAGCCAGATGCGCATCGCGTAATCGGGCGTGCCGAAGATGCTCGACTGGTTCGCGCCCGAAATGCGCTTCAACGCATCGAGCACGTAGATGTTCGCGTAGTTGGCGATATAGGTGCCGTCGTAACGCTCGGTCGGCGAATAGATCGCGATCACCATCATGAACGCCGACGACTTCTTCTGCACCGACACGCCCTGCGCCTGCACCGACTGCGGCAGTTGCGGCAGCGCGAGGTTCACCCGGTTCTGCACGTCGACCTGCGCGAGTTCCGGGTTGGTGCCGATCTCGAAGTACGCGTTGATCGTCAGGTTGCCGGTCGACGAGCTCGCCGAGCTCATGTAGATCATGTTGTCCGCGCCGTTCACCTGCTGCTCGATCGGCGCGGCGACGTTGTTGGCCACCACGTTCGCATCGGCGCCAGGATAGGTGGCGGTGACCGTGATTTGCGGCGGCGTGATGTCCGGGTATTGCGCGATCGGCAGCGACAGCATCGTCAGCGCGCCGCCGAGCGTAATGATGATCGAGATGACCGATGCGAAGATCGGACGGTCGATACAGAAGTGGGAAATATTCATCGGCTCGGCTCGCTCATCGGATCATGCCGTTGCCGGAGTCGCGCAGCGCGACGCTTGTGCCGTGCGCGGCTTGCATGTCGCGCGTGCCGTGCGCTTCGCGCAGCTCGCGCGGCACCGGCGCCGCGGCCGCCCCCGGCGCGCTGGCCGGCGCCTGCTGCGGTGCGCCCGGCTGCGCCGGCGGCGCGCTGACCACCTTGATCTGCGACTCCGCCGTGACGCGAATCGCGCCGTCCACCACCACCCGCTCGCCCGCCCGCAAACCCTGCGTGATGAACCAGTCGTCGCCGTGCCACTCGCCGACCTCGACGACCCGCTGACGCGGCTTCGAATCGGCGTCGACCACCCACACGAAGTGGCTCTTCGAGCCCTGCAGCACCGCGCGCTGCGGCACCAGGATCGCATTCGGCCGCACCGCGCCGGACACCTTCGCGCGCACGAACTGCCCGGGCCGCAGCGTGCCCTTCGGATTGGCGAACACCGAGCGCACGAGGAAGGTGCCGGTTTCGGAACTGAACGCCGGGTTCGTGAAGTCGATGCGCCCCTGCTCCGGATAGACCGAGCCGTCCGCCTGGATCACCGTGACGTCGAACTGGTTATCCGGCGGAAAGCGCAGCGTGCCCTTCGCGATCTGCTCGCGATAGCGCAGCAGTTCGTTCTCGGAAATGCTGAAGTTCACCCACATCGGATCGAGCTGGTACACGTAGGTCAGCAAGCCGCCCTGGGTCGGCGTCACGTAGCTGCCCTCCTGCTGGCGCGCAAAGCTGGAGAGTCCCATCAGCGGAGAGCGGATGATCGTGTAGCTCAGATTCAGTTCCGCGGTCTGCACCTGGCCCTTCGCCGCGATCACCGCCGCCTCGGCTTCCTTCTCGTTGCCGATCGCATCGTCGAGGTCTTTTTTACTCAGCGCGTTCTGCGCGGCCAGCGGCACCACGCGCGCCAGATTGGCCTTGGTGACGGTCAGGCGCGCCTGCTGCTGCGCGAGCTCGCCCTTGGCGGTCTGCAGCGTAGCCTCGAAGGGCTTGCGGTCCATGATGAACATCACCTGGCCTTCCTTGACCAGCGACCCCTCGGTGTACATACGCTTGTCGAGGAAGCCGTCGACACGCGCGCGAATTTCGACTTCGCGCGAACTCTGGGTCTGCGCGGTGAATTCGAAATCGACGGGGGTTTCCTTCTGTGTGACCGTGACGATGGTCACCTCGACAGGCGGCCGCGCCTGTTCTGCGGGCGGCTTCTTGCAAGCGCCGAGCGCAGCCAGTGCGATGGCGCAGAGCGGCAGCCATGCGCGTGCACCAACGCGCCGCCGGCCTTGGATGGCGCGCGCCATCACGGCGCCGCGCACAAACGATCGATTCATTGTTAACTCCGCGTGATCGCTACGCTATTGGATCGTGTAGCCCCGCCCGGTCATGCATGCCGACAATGCCCGGTTGTATGTGGCCATCTGTTGCGATGTATGCTGCTGCGCGGCTTGCTGTTGCTGCTGTTGCGCCGATGCCTCGCGGCGCTGCCGCATGCCGCCGCCGATCGCACCGCCGGCCGCGCCGATTGCCGCGCCCTTGCCCGCGTCGCCGGCAATCGCACCGACCGCCGCCCCCGCCGCGGCGCCACCCGCCGCACCGCGCACCCGGCCGCCGCTTGGCTGCGCTGCGGGCTGCTGGCTGGCCGACTGCTGCGCGATGGCGGCCGGATCGACGCCGGTGTTCTGCTTGGCCCAGGCCTCGCACTGGCCCATGTCGCTCGCCTGCTTCTGCGGACTCTGCCCCTTGGCCGGATAGATGATCGGCTGCTGCGCGACGGCAGCCGCCGCCACCCACATCAGCGCCGACGCCGCGAGCATCGACGCCGTCTGCCTTGCTGCTTTCATGATGCGTACTCCTCGGTTCACACTCTTGCCAGCAAGCGTCCGCCGCACCCGCGGTATGCATGCTTCGTCGGGACGCGCTGACACGCTCGCCATCGCAGTGAGGGCAAGTCCGTTGCCATCCAGTTTGGAAGTGCGGCCAGGCGAAGACAATTGGACCTTGGTCCTATACCTGCTTGGGCTTGGCGCTACCCGGGGCGGCTGGCGCGTGGATCCAGGCAGGCCGAAGCGAAAGCCGTGGCGGCGCCGCTCAATGCGGCGCTTCGATGCCGAGCGCGGTGCACACGGTGCGGATCAGCAGCTGATCGGTAAAGGGCTTGCGCAGATAGGCGACGGCGCCCGCGGCCAGCGCCTGCTCGCGCACGCCGACGTCGTCGTGCGCGGTGATGAAGACGATCGGCAAAGCCTCGCCCGCCAGCCGACGCTGGACCTCGAGTCCGTTCGAGCCAGGCATCTGCACGTCGAGTATCACGCAGCCGGGGCGATACGACGGCATGGACGAAAGCGTGTCCAGAAATTCGTCGCCGCTCGTGAACGTGTCAGCCACGATCCCGACGGAGCGCAACAATCGCTTGATCGCCCGGCCCACCGATGCATCGTCGTCAACCACTACAACGAATGGTTTGGCAGTGCCCATTGTCTTTAGTCCGGTGACCGGCAACGCGTGCAGGCTCCTGCAAACGTTCCCTGCCATAGACTAAGAGACGGCGCGCCGCCGCGATATTGGACCTTGGTCCCGGATACGGGGCGCGCGGCGCGAGCGCGCAGCCGCTATTGCGCGCTCGGCTTGGATGCGGCGCCGACCAGCGCGACCTTGTCGGCCACCCGCACCAGTTCCGCGAGCGAGCTGACTTCCATCTTCTGCATCACGCGCGCGCGGTGCGCCTTCACGGTCTTCTCGACAGTGCCGAGCTCGCAGGCCACCTGTTTGTTCAGGCGACCCAGCACCACCAGTTGCATCACTTCGCGCTCGCGCGGCGTGAGCCGCTCGAGGCGGCTTTGCAGTTCGTGCAGTTCGTGCTGGTGTCGCACCGCCTCGGCCGAGCGCGCGAGTGCCTGGCCGATCGCATGCAGCAGGTCCGCGTCGCGTACCGGCTTGGTCAGGAAGTCGGTGGCGCCGGCCTTCAACGCACCGACCGTCATCGCGATATCGCCATGGCCGGTCAGAAACACGGCTGGCAACGTCGCGTCGAGTTCGCGCTGCAACTCGAGCCCGCTCAATTCCGGCATCTGCACGTCGAGCACCACGCAGGCCGGACCGCGCGACGCGTGCAGCGCCGCGCAGCGCTGCGCCGCGACCTGCTGCAGGAATTCGCGCGCGAGCCCATAGGCTTCGACCCGGTACCCCGCCGCGCGAACCAGCCGCGTCAGCGCGCGGCGCACGCTCTCTTCGTCGTCGACCACGTAGACGGTCGCGACCGGCTCGTACTGGGCGTCGCTCATGATGCGCGCCGCGCCGTTTCCGGCTCGCTCCATGGCGGCAACGTGACGTAGAACGTCATGCCCTGGTCGCTGTTTTTCTCGGCCCACAAGCGGCCGCGATGCATCTCGACGATCGAACGGCTGATCGACAGCCCGAGGCCAAGACCCTGCGCCTTCGACGTGACGAACGGCTTGAAGATCCGCTCGAGGCGGTCCACCGTCATGCCATGGCCGCGGTCGCGCACCGCCACGCGGATCATGCCGTCGCGGTCGCGTCCCGCGAACGCGGTCACCACGCGGTCGAACGGCTCGACGTCGCGCACCGCGTCGAACGCATTGACCAGCAGGTTCAGGATCACCTGTTGCAACTGCACCTTGTCGCCACGCAGCGGCGGCAGATGCTCGTCGATATCGAGCGACAGGTGCACACCGCGCACGATCGCATCGCTGTGCACCAGCTGCATGACGTCGCGCAGCACGGTGCCGATGTCGAGCCGCACCAGTTCCAGCTCTTCCTTCTTCACGAACGCGCGGATGCGGCGGATCACTTCGCTGGCGCGGCAACTGTCGTCGACGATGTCGTTCAGGATCTCGCGCACTTCCGCAAGGTCGGGCGGCTCGTGATCGATGAAGCGTTGCGCCGCCTGCACGTTGCTGAGAATCGCCGTAAGCGGCTGATTCAGTTCGTGCGCGAGCGAGCCGGCCAGTTCGCCGAGCGTCGACACGCGCGTCAGATGCGCGAGCTCCTGGCGGTCGCGCTTCAACTCGTAGCTTTCGGTGCGGTCGCAAACGAAGCCGAGCGTCGCAGGGGCGCCTTGCCACTGGATCGCGTGCAGCGCCACCTGCGCCGGAAAATCGCTGCCGTCGCGCCGCTTCACGCGTGTTTCACGGGTGATCGGCGGCGCAGTCTGGGACGGCTGAGGCCCGGCATCGTGCGACACCGGTGCGGTGCGCGACGCTGGCGCCTCGCGTTGTATCGTGCTCCACAGGTGCGGCACCAGCAGATCCACCGGCATGCCGGACAGTTCGGCATGCTGATACTGAAATAGCCGCGCAGCGTGGCCATTCGCGTGCAGTACGTGGCCCTGCGCGTCGAGCACGAACGCCGCGACCGGCGCGCATTCGAGCAGGCCGAAACTGTCGCGATGCAAATAGGCGCGGCGTCGCGGCCACCGCATGCGCAGCGCACGCGCGAGCCGTTCTTTCCAGCCTGCTGCGCGCGGCTCGTACCAGGCGGCATCGGCGGACGCGTACAGCCCCAACCCCGGTTGCAGCGGCGCGGCGGCAATCGCACCGGCAGGCGTCAACGCATGCGCAGCGGTCCGCGCACGCAACAGCAACGCCTCCACGCGGCGCAGCGCCGGGCGGCTGGGCAAAGCATCGAAGGGTGCCGGCAAACCCGCGGCCGCCGCGCTGCGCGGCAAGGCCAGCCGCCTGGCGGCACTGACCGCAAGCGCGGCCGGGATGGCAAGTATGGCGATGTTCATGGCTTACGTACCTCGTCGACGCTCGCACAAGACAACCTGATCTGCCTGCCTGACGACAGTGCGCTTCGTGCCGGTATGGAATGGCTCCGTATAAACGGGCGACCCTCGCACGATGCATCTGCCGTTTAAAACAATGACGGCTTGAACCACTTGTTCTGATTGTGCTTAACAGGGAATTCGAATGATCGCACACGCGGTGCACAATCTTATAAACGTTCGCTATCGGTGTATGTGCGATAACGACCGGGTTTTACATCTGTTATCAATTGCACTCGGCAAAAAGTGCAACTTAATCGTAGGCACAAAGCCCGCGTTAGTAAAGGGGTTTGGTAGCGTGAAATGGCAGACGATTAGAGAGTATCCCTATCTTTACACTATCGCGCACTCGTGATTCTTAGACCGCGTATTT
>DATLOW010000052.1:0-4472 GCA_035536055.1 Paraburkholderia sp.
TCATTTGGCGCTCCTCAGATCGGCCGGCAGCGCCGACTCGTTGACCACCTTGGTCCAGTCGACCTTGGCATCGGGATACACACCGGCGACATGCAAACCGACCACCGCGCGATCCATCGCGCTGTAGTCGAGCGAGCCTTCGCTCCAGTAATTGGAAGCGAGCAGCCGCTTGAAGGCGAGCGCGACCGGGCCCGGCGGCATGTCGTAGGCTTTCGCGATGATGGCCACCGCCTGATCGGGATGCGCCTTCATGAATTGCACGCCATCGCGCCGCGCCAGAATGATCCCCTTCACCTGATCGGGATGCTCGTTCAGGAATTTCGTGCTGACTACGCCGACGTGCTGCGTGACGGGCGGCATCACATCCGACACGGCGAACAGCACGCGGTATTTCGAAGCGTTGCGTGAGTAGGTGGGTTCGAGTTCGGGTGCAGCATCGACCGCACCCTGGTCGAGCGCGGTGAGTCCACCGCCGATCGTGCCGAGCGACAGCATCGTGACCTTCTTCGGATCGACGGAAGCCGACTGCAACGCGGCCAGTCCGAGAATCTGCGTCGTCGAGCTTGCACGCGTATAGGCGATCTTCTTGCCGGCGAGGTCATGAATGTTCTTCAGCGGCGACGCGGGCTTCACGACCCAGACCAGATCGGCGGCATTGTTCACCGCGCCATCGACGATCTTCAGGTCCAGGCCGTCGTGAATCGCGCTGAGCGCCGCGCTCAATGCGGTCTCGGTGTACGGCACATCGCTCGCCATCATGTTGCGGATGGTCGTGCCGCCGCCGTCCGACGACAGCAGTCCGCTGATATCGACGCCGCGTTTCTTGAAATAACCCTGATCGAGTGCGACCGCCCACGGCGCGCCATACATCAGCTCCGCGTAGTGGGACACGACGACCTGCCCCGCGCGCACAGGCGCGCTGGCAGTCGCCGCCAACAACGCAAAGCCGGCTACGCTCGCTGAGAACCACGCGCGCAGTGGCAGGACAGATCGCATCATGTTGTCTCCTTCTTTATGGTGAATGTCGTTGTCGTTCAGGCGGGATGGCGGAACGCCTGCTGCCAGGGGCGGTGTTCGCGCGCGCTTGCCTCATAGGCTTCGAGTGCAGGCGCTGCGAGCAGCGTCAGGCCGATTTCGTCGAGCCCTTCGAGCAGCGCCTTGCGTTGCGTTTCGGGCACGTCGAAGCCCAGTGCAAAGCCGTCGGGACCGTCGATGCGCTGCGTGACGAGATCGACGGTGAAAGGCGCACGACCCGCCGCAGCGACGACCGCCGCGGCAAGGCGACTGTGATCGGCAGCCGGCAACGCGAGCGGCAGGATGCCGTTCTTTACGCAGTTCTCGCGAAACACCTCCGGCAAGCTCGTCGACACGACGACGCGCAGGCCGAACGCTTCCATCGCCCATACCGCGTGCTCGCGCGTGCTGCCGCAGCCGAAGTTGTCGCCGGCGACCAGAATGCGCGCCCCGCGATAGGCCGGCTGGTTCAGCACGAAGGCCGGGTCTTTGCGCAGCGTGCCGAAAAAGCCGGCGGCATAGTCAGGATTCAGTCCGCGCATGTACGACGAAGGCAGCACCTGGTCGGTGTCGATGTTTTCCTGCAGCAGCGGCACGGCTGCGCCTGCTACCCGTTCGAAGCGTTGCATCGTGGATCTCCTGCGGTTGTCCGATGGCCCGGGCAAGCGCCTGACCGAAAGCGGAAGGCGTGGGCCTGCGTCTTAGTGGCTGTAGCGGCGCACGTCGGCGATATGTCCAGCGAGCGCGGCCGCGGCGGCCATCGCGGGACTGGCGAGATGAGTCCGCACACCTGCACCCTGGCGGCCCGCGAAATTGCGATTGGTCGTCGAAACGATGCGCTCGCCCATGCGACCCTCGTCGCCGTTGAGCCCCGCACACATCGAGCAGCCCGAAGAGCGCCACTCGAAACCCGCTTCGACAAACACCCGATCGAGCCCGAGCCGTTCCGCTTCTGCCTTCACGCCGCTCGAGCCCGGCACGACCGCCGCCTCGACACCCGGCGCGACCTTGCGGCCACGCACGATCTGCGCGGCGGCCTGCAGGTCCGACAGCCGCGCATTGGTGCACGAGCCGATGAACACGCGATCGATCGGCACCCCTTCGAGCGGCGCGCCCGGCACGAGGCCCATGTAGTCGAGCGCGCGCTCGAGCTGCTCGCGGGCAGATTGATCGAGCCCGGCAGGATCCGGCACGTGGCCCGACACCGGCAGTACGTGGGTCGGATCGACGCCCCACGTGATTTGCGGCTCGAGGCCACTGCAGTCGACCGTGAGGTCGTGATCGAACTGCGCGTCGTCATCGCTTTGCAGTCCGCGCCAATGCGCGAGCGCGGCGTCCCACTGCGCGCCCTGCGGCACGCAGGGCCGGCCGGCGAGCCATGAAAACACCGTGTCGTCGGGCGCGATCAGCCCGGTGCGGCCACCGAGTTCGGTGACCATGTTGCACAACGTCAGGCGTGCTTCGACCGGCAGCGCACGCGCGACCGGACCGCTGAACTCCACCGCATGTCCGCGCGCGAGGCTCAATCCGACATGGCCGATCAGATAAAGAATCAGGTCTTTGGCGCTCACGTGCTGCGGCAGGATGCCGTCGAGACGGATGCGCATCTGGCGCGGACGGCGCAACGCTAGGGTCTGCGTGGCCAGCACGTGCACCAGTTCGGTGGTGCCGGTAGCGAAGGCCAGCGTGCCGAGGCCGCCGACCGTGCACGCATGGCTGTCCGGACAGGCGAGCGTGCCACCGGGCAGCGCGATGCCGAGCTCGGGCGTGACCACGTGCACGATGCCCTGGGCGGGATGATCGAGATCCAGCAGCGTGATGCCGTAACGTGCCGCACCCGCGCGCGTCGCCGCGATAAATTCGGCGCCCTGCGGACTGCTGTTGACGTCTCGTACCGGCAAGGTCGACACGGTGTGATCGGTGACGGCAACCGTCAGCTCGGGACGGCGCAGCGGATAGCCGCTTTTCTGCAGCCGCGCAAAGGCGGGGGGCGCGTGCAGGTCGTGCAGCACATGACGGTCGATATGGATCAACGAAAGACCGTCGCTCCGGGTCGCCACGAAATGCTCGTCCCAGATCTTGTCGAAAAGCGATTTCACGCTGTCTCCTTGGCGGGCACCTGTGCGTCGTCGCGAAGCACGCGCGTCCCGGCCAAAAATGGTCCGGTGAGCTCGAAGGTGGCCCCGGCCTCAATTTGTGCTGGAAGGTTAGCTGCGTAAAAGTTAGACTGTCAACAGTTTAATTTCGACGAAACCATTACCATGGCCATTCAGGAACATGACAAATCGCCGCCGCTTGCCGACGATGCCGAGGCCCGCGGCGTCAAGCGCCTCGCTGCGCAGACGCTGGCGGATCGCGCCTGCGACATGCTCGATCAGGCGATCCTGAACGGCGAATTGCCGCCCGGCACCCAGATCAGCGAGGCCGAACTCGCATTGCGGCTGGGCATTAGTCGCGGGCCGCTGCGCGAGGCGATCAGCCGTCTGGAGGGACGGCGTCTGATCGAACGCGTACCTCACATCGGCGTGCGTGTGGTGGCTTTGTCGGACTGGGATGTCAGCGAGATCTTCGCGATTCGCGAGGTGATGGAAGGGCTTGCGTGCCGGCTGGCCACGCTACACATGACCGATGCGGAGCTGGACGAACTGGAGAACTGTGTCGAGTTCCGCCATGTTTCCGCGGAACCGCCGCCTACGAGTCCACTGCACCGCAAGCCGCATAAATGGGACTTTCACTCGCGCGTCGCGCAAGGCAGCCGCAACGCGCAGCTGATCCAGTATTTGTGCGGCGACATGTACTACCTGCTGCGTCTGTACCGGGCGCGTACCGGCGTGACGTTGATGCGCGCCGGCGCCGACGACGAGCATCGCGAAATTCTGCGGGCAATGCGCGCGCGCGACGCCGAGCTTGCCGAGCGGCTGATGCGGCAGCACGTGGCGGGGTCGCGCGCGAGCCTCGCGCTGAGCGCGGACATCAGCAGAGGCGACAGTCCTGCTGCCGAAGCCGGCGCCAAGCCGCGGATGCGGCGGCTCAATACGCGGGACGGCGGCTGGAACAACGGCTAGCGATCAACCCGCGCACGCCTGCGCCGCTTCCGGTGCGGGCGTCTCGGGCTCGATCGGCACCACACGTCGCGCCGGCGGCGCACCGCATTGCCGCAGCAGATCGCGCAGTTCGTTGATGACCGGGAACACCTCGTGGGTCCAGTCCGCGCCCTGCGCGTCGTGCGCTTCCTGTTCGCGTTCGACGATCCAGCGGTCTTCCGCGAAAATGCGCTCGGTGAACCATACGAGCAGCGGCCACGCCGCATCGAGCAACACGCCGATGCGCGGACGCTTGATCGACAGCAAGCCGAAAGTGCGATTGGTGCGCTGTTCTCGATCGAGCGGCACGTAGCAGATCCACAGATCCATCACGAGGCTGCCCTCGGACGTGCGGATCTTCAGCGTCTGGTACGG
>DATLOW010000053.1:0-12992 GCA_035536055.1 Paraburkholderia sp.
CACGATCTGTTCGAGCGCTTCGCGCAGGAAAGCCTGTATGCGGACGGCAGCGAGATCGCCGAAATCGCTGCCGAGGCCGAGCGCAATGGCGTGTTCGTTTCGCTGGGGTTCAGCGAGCGTTCGCATGCCAGCGTCGGCTGCCTGTGGAATTCGAACGTGCTGATCGACGATCGCGGCGAGGTGCTCAATCTGCATCGCAAGCTGGTGCCGACGTTCTACGAAAAGCTCGTATGGGCAGCCGGCGACGGCGCGGGCCTGCAGGTTGCCGATACGCGCATCGGGCGCATCGGCGGATTGATCTGCGGCGAGAACACCAATCCGCTCGCGCGCTATGCGCTGATGGCGCAGGGCGAGCAGATCCATATCTCCAGCTGGCCGGCGCTGTGGCCGACGCGCCGGCCTGTGACGGGCGGCAACTTCGACAACGTCGCGGCAAACCGGCTGCGCGCCGGCGCGCACTCGTTCGAAGCGAAGGCATTCGGCATTATCTGCGCGGGTTACATGGATGCGCCGATGCGCGACTTCCTGGTGGCGCGCGATGCTTCGGCCGCGGCGGTGCTGGATGGCTCGTCGCGCGCGATGACGATGTTCGTCGATCCGACCGGCGCGCCGCTCGGCGATGCGTTGAGCGACGACGAGGGCATCGCGTACGCACAGTTCGATCTGAACCGCTGCATCGAACCGAAGCAGTTTCACGACGTGGTGGGCTACTACAACCGCTTCGATGTGTTTTCGCTGACGGTGAACCGCGAACGGCTCGAGCCGGTCACGTGGCGTGCCGAGAGCCGCGCGGCGGCGGCCGTGCCGCAAGCGTTGCCGGAAGCGGTATTGGCCGACGACTGAGCGGACCAGGCGGGCGCGCATTGCGCCCGCGCATGCAGCGCGCTGCCGCGGTCGTCGCATCCATCGACCGTGCAACGCGCGTTGCTTCATGTGGCGGAATTCTTGGGTTGATTGGCAACCTCGCCAAACGGTGGCGCATTACATTGGGCAGGTCGGACTGCGTGCCGCAGACCGCCGCCACCTGTCCACTCATCATCGGAGTTGCCATGCTGCCTGAAAACCTGCATCTGACGATCGGTTCCCTCGCCTTCGATGGACTCGATCAGATCGACCTGACGGGGCCGTTCGAAGTGTTGTCGCGGATTCCCAATGCGACGTACCGGATCTACGCGCGCAACCGCGAGCCGGTGCGCGACATGCAAGGTCTGCAGATCGTGCCGGACGCGGCGCTCGCCGACGCGCCGCAGCTCGATATCCTGCATGTGCCGGGCGGCCGCGGCCAGCAGGCGCTGATGGAGGACGAGACCGTGCTCGACTGGTTGCGCGCGCAAGCAGCGGGGGCGCGCAAAGTGTTTTCGGTGTGCACCGGCGCGCTGCTGCTCGGCGGCGCGGGTCTGTTGCGCGGCCGGCGCGCGACCACGCACTGGAATTCGTTTCATCTATTGCCGCTGTTCGGCGCGACGGCGGTCGACGAGCGCGTGGTGGTCGATGGCGACTGGATTTTTGCGGCAGGCGTGACGGCCGGCATCGACGGTGCGTTGCGGCTGGCGGCCGAAGTGCGCGGCGTGCCGGCCGCGCAGCGCATCCAGCTCGATATGGCTTACGCGCCCGAGCCGCCTTTCTCGAGCGGCACGCCGCAGACGGCGCCCGCCGACGTGTTCGCGGCCGCGCGCAGCGCCGTCGCCGAACTCGTCGCGCAGCGCGAGGCGACGGCGCGCCGTGTGGCGGCGCGCCTGGGGATTGCGGCTGGCTGAACCCGCCGATTCGATCGGACCTGCGCCGCACACGCCGCGGCGCAGCGCCCCGTAGAAGCGCCTAGTGATGCTCGAACAGCGGCAGCTTGCCGCTCTTGTACATCGCCCGCACTTTCGAGCGCACGGTTGCCTTCGGCGACTTCTGGCACTCTTCCACCACCATGTTGACCGGCGTCGCGGTGTCCTCCACCATCGTGTCGGTCTCAGCGATCCCCATCTTGTCGACCCCGGCGATGTAATACACGACGGCGGGGCGATATGTTTCGCTGGTCGCGATGAAGTCCTCGCATTTCATTTTCAGCGGGTTCGTCTTCGTTGTCTGCGCCAGCGCAGGCAGCGCGATGGTTGCACCCACAAGCGAAGCGACTATCACAAGGCGGTTCATGTAGTACTCCCGGATCGGCGAATGCGGCGGCCTGAAAGCGTCCGGCGCGCCGCCACGGATGGCCCCGGCAACAGGTGCCGACGGGTCGACTGACACGACAGTGCCGCGCGGCACATGTAGCGTGTGCTGCACAGCGGCAATTCCACAGTGCAGTATCGGCGCTGTCCGGGAGAAAGCAATTAGACTTTGGTCCCATACTGTCGGGCGCTGCGTGGGCTGTTTCCGCGGCCTGCGCGCGCCGGCGGCTTTGCTTGTGCGCACGCCGCTTCGCGTGAGTAGCCGGGCGGCGGCAGCCGATCGGATTACCATGGCGAACTGCTGAGCGAACCACCAGGCGAACCACCGAACCAACTACCGTAGCGAACTATCATGCGAAAGCCCGTCCTGACGATTGCGCGCCGGGCGACACGCAGCCACTCGATCCCCGAAGGAGAGAACACATGTCGAACGAATCGAAGTGCCCCTTCAACCATACCGCCGGCGGCGGTACGACCAACCGCGACTGGTGGCCGAAGCAACTGCGGCTCGATCTGCTGAGCCAGCATTCCGGCAAGTCCGACCCGCTGGGCCAGAGCTTCAGCTACGCCGAGGCCTTCAACAGCCTCGATCTGGCGGCGGTGAAAAAAGACCTCGCCGCACTGATGACCGACTCGCAGGACTGGTGGCCGGCGGACTTCGGCCACTACGGTCCGCTGTTCGTCCGCATGGCATGGCATAGCGCCGGCACTTACCGGATCGGCGACGGACGCGGCGGCGCAGGGCGCGGCCAGCAGCGTTTCGCGCCGCTCAACAGCTGGCCGGACAACGTCAGCCTCGACAAGGCGCGCCGGCTGCTGTGGCCGGTCAAGCAGAAGTACGGCCAGAAAATCTCGTGGGCCGACCTGCTGATCCTGACCGGCAACGTCGCGCTCGAAACGATGGGCTTCAAGACCTTCGGCTTCGCCGGCGGGCGCGAAGACACATGGGAACCCGATCAGGACGTGTACTGGGGCAACGAAAAAACCTGGCTGGGCGGCGACGTGCGCTACGGCAAGGGCGCGGCGGGCAATGACGACGACGGCGTGATCGTCGCCGACGACGAACTGCACGGCACCGAGGCGAGCCGCACCAACCACGGCCGCAATCTCGAGAATCCGCTCGGCGCGGTGCAGATGGGCCTGATCTACGTGAACCCGGAGGGCCCCGACGGCAACCCGGATCCGCTCGCCGCTGCGCACGACATCCGCGAAACCTTCGCGCGCATGGCGATGAACGACGAGGAAACGGTCGCGCTGATCGCCGGCGGCCACACGTTCGGCAAAACGCACGGCGCGGGCCCGGCGGACCACGTGGGTCCTGAGCCGGAGGCGGCAGGCCTCGAGAGCATGGGGCTCGGCTGGAAGAGCAGCTTTGGCAGCGGCAAGGGCGGCGATACGATCACCAGCGGTCTCGAAGTGACGTGGACCAGCACGCCGACGCAGTGGGGCAACGGTTTCTTCGAAAACCTGTTCGGCTACGAGTGGGAGCTGACGAAAAGCCCGGCAGGCGCCAATCAATGGGTCGCGAAAGGTGCGGACGCAACCATCCCGCACGCGCACGACCCGTCGAAGAAACTGCTGCCGACGATGCTGACCACCGATCTCGCGCTGCGCGTCGACCCGGCCTACGAAAAGATCTCGCGGCGTTTCATGACGAACCCCGACGAGTTCGCCGACGCATTCGCGCGCGCATGGTTCAAGCTCACGCACCGCGATATGGGACCGCGGGCTCGCTATCTCGGCGCGGAAGTGCCGGCCGAGGTGCTGCTGTGGCAGGACCCGATTCCCGCGGTCGATCATCCGCTCGTCGATGCGCAGGACGTCGACGCGCTGAAGGGCAAGATCCGCGCGTCGGGTCTGTCGATCGCGCAACTCGTGACCACGGCCTGGGCATCGGCGTCGACGTTCCGCGGCTCCGACCGGCGCGGCGGCGCGAACGGTGCGCGGATTCGCCTCGCGCCGCAGAAGGACTGGGCAGTCAATCAGCCTGACCAGCTGGCAAAGGTACTGGCGGTGCTCGAAGGTATTCAGCGCGATTTCAACGCGGCGCAAAGCGGCGGCAAGAAAGTATCGCTTGCGGACCTGATCGTGCTGGCCGGCGGCGTGGGCATCGAGCAGGCGGCGCACAACGCGGGCCATGCGGTCAGCGTGCCGTTCACGCCGGGCCGCATGGATGCGTCGCAGGATCAGACCGACGTGCTGTCGGTCGCGGCACTGGAGCCGGTTGCCGACGGCTTCCGCAACTATCTGAAGGGCCGTTTCGGCGTGCCGGCCGAAGCGCTGCTGGTCGACAAGGCGCAATTGCTGACGCTGAGCGCGCCCGAGATGACGGTGCTGATCGGCGGCTTGCGTGTGCTGAACGTATCGGCCGCGCAGCAGAACGCGTATGGCGTGTTCACCGAACGGCCGCAAGCGCTGACCAACGACTTCTTCCGCAACCTGCTCAGCATGGACACCGAATGGCAGCCGGTATCCGCTGCGAACGAGCTGTTCGAAGGGCGCGACCGCAAGACCGGCAAGCTCAAATGGACCGGTACGCGTGTCGATCTGATCTTCGGTGCGCATGCGCAATTGCGCGCGCTGAGCGAGGTCTATGCAAGCGACGATGCGCAACAGAAGTTCGTGCGCGATTTCGTCGCGGCATGGGTCAAGGTGATGAATCTCGATCGCTTCGACATTCGTTGATGCGGCGACGGGGGCCTCGTGAATCTGACCGGTTCACGGGCCCCTGTTCGAGAACGCGGTAGCTGCCCAACAGCAGCAGAATGACGATGCCGCAGGCACGCCGCTAACCGCTGAGGTCGCGGCGCGCGAAAGACAATTCACTGCGCATTGCAAAGCGCTTTCACTGCGTTTGTTCCGCTGGATTGTCGCTGAATTACCTTCTGAATGATTCGAATGATTGGATTAGACTCAGAAAAAATTCAGCAGCACATATCCACGGAGACAGCGCAATGAAAGCCGTAATGAGCGAAGCCGAAGGCTTCGAATACATTCGCAATCCTGCCCGGCGGGCCGTTCTGAAAGGGCTGACCGCGGCAGCCGGCGCGGCGATGCTGCCGGCCTTGTACTCCTGCGCGGCGCAGTCCGTCGCCAGCCGTCCGGTTGTCGAAACGCAAGCCGGCAAGCTGCGCGGCACCAACGTCGCGGGCGTCGATGTATTCAAGGGCGTGCGTTATGCGGACACCACCGCCGGTGCGAATCGTTTCATGCGGCCGCAACCGGTTCCACCGTGGACCGGCGTCAAGGATGCCAATGCATTCGGCGCATCCGCGCCGCAAACCACCGAGGCGCTGAGCGCACTGACTGGCTGGTACGGGCAACTGCAGCCGCAAAGCGAAGACTGTCTGTTCCTGAACGTGTTCGCGCCGGCCAGCAATCGCGCCACCGCGAAGCGGCCGGTGATGGTGTGGCTGCATGGCGGCAGCTGGTCCAACTGCGCGGGCACGGCCCCCGGTTTCGACGGTACGCAGCTCGCACGCGGCGGCGATGTGGTGGTCGTAACGGTCAATCATCGGCTCAACGTGTTCGGGTATCTGTACCTCGGCGATCGCGATGCGCGCTTTGCCGATGCCGGCAATGCCGGGCTGTTCGACGTGGTGGCCAGTCTGCGCTGGGTCCGCGACAACATCGCGGCGTTCGGCGGCGATCCCGGCAACGTGACACTGTTCGGCCAGTCGGGTGGTGCGGCCAAAGTGGCGGCGATGATGGATTTCCCCGCTGCGCAAGGGCTATTTCACAAGGCGGTGATCGAAAGCTGTTCGGGCGGCATCCATCTGGCGAGCCGCGACGAAGCGGCGCGCCAGGCGCACGAGCTAGGCGCGCGCCTCGGCATCGACGAACTCGATCCGGCCAGATTGCAGACTGTACCGGTGAACCAGCTGATCGCCGCGATGAAGCCGATGCGGGACCCGTTCCGCCCCGTGGTCGACGGCCGCGGCTTTACGCGGCATCCGTTCGACCCGGGCGCGCCCGCGCAGGCGGCCAACATGCCGCTGCTGATCGGCAATGCGGCCAACGAAATGACGCTGTATATGGCGGCCGATCCGCGCAACTTCTCGCTGGATCTCGCCGAGGTGACGCGCCGTACCGGCTTGCTGCTGAAGCAGGACCCGGCGTCGGCCGCACGCATCGTCGACGCGTATCGCGCGACGCTGCCCGGTGCCGGCCCGAGCGACGTGCTCGCCGCGCTCAGCACCGACTACGTGTTCCGCCGCAATACGACGCGGATTGCCGCGCTGCAGTCGGCGCAGGCGCCGGTGTACGACTACGTGTTCGACTGGAAGACGCCGGTGCTGGACGGTCATTTGCACTCGCCGCATACGGTCGAAGTGCCATTCGTGTTCGGCACGATGGATGCCGCGCAGGGGCTGGTCGGCGACAGCGCGCAGCTCGCGGGCCTGTCGCGCGACGTGATGGGCGCGTGGGCGGCATTTGCGCGCACCGGCAATCCGAATAGCGGCGCGCTGCCGACGTGGACGCGTTATGACACCACGCACCGGGCGACGATGATGCTCGATTTGCAGAGCCATGTGCAAAGCGATCCGGGCGGGGTGGCGCGCCGCGCGCTCGACGGGCTGCCGCCGTATGAATACAGCGTCGATCGCAGTAGCGTGGTGCGGCCGTCGCGGGCCTAGCGGGTTGGCGGCTGGTGGTTAGCGGTAAAGATTCGACGCAATCCAATCGATGCGCGTGCATCTGCACGCGCTCCCCACGGCTCACGCGTCTCTGCGGCGGTGGCCGTAACACGCGGCGAACGTAACGTAGCAGCCGACGTTACGTCGCGCCGCCGCGCATCGCGCGCATAAAACTCCCCCGTACCCGTAAGCCAATGACGGCGCGGCTCGCACCGCACACATGCGGCTTTTTTCGTCAGCTCCGCCTGGCCGCGCGTCTGCCTCGCCGCGGCTGGCACAGTCCTCGCGTAATGGCAGGTCGGCACGCAACGGCGCACACGTTTTTCCCGCGACGTCACATCCGGTTCCGCACGAACCGGCGCAACCTGGGGCACCGTACCGCGCGATATAAAAACCCACCACGCAAGGACACCACGATGATCGCCGCTCCCACCCGGACCGAAGCACCCGTTACGCATACGAGCGACATCGACGAACGCTACGCGCAGCATCATCCGTTGCAGATCGCGATGTGTTTGCGCAAGCTCGCCAGCCATCGCGACTTTCTGACGGTCGAATTCGATTGCGCGCAGATCGTCACGCAACTGCTCGACGTCGATTCGCGCAATGCGCGTTTCGTGTTCGACTGCGGCAGCGACAACGGCTACAACGCGCGCCTTGCCAGCGCGCACGTGCTGACCTTTCGCGGCCAGCCGGCGGGGATCCGCACCGAGTTCGTGACGGGCCGCGCGACCCGCACGAGCTTCGAAGGCCGCCCGGCATTCGAGGCGAACTTCCCGGCGCTGCTGTACCACGTGCAGCGCCGCGAGTTCTTCCGCGTCGACACGCCGCTGTCCGATCCGTTCGTCGCCAGCGGCCGCGATGCGGGCGGCGATACGTTCCGGCTCGAAGTGCAGGACCTGTCGCTCGGCGGTGTGGCCTTGCGCACTTCCGATCCGCGTTTTGCGTCGCTGGCGAAGGGCAGCCTATGGCGCAACGTGACGCTGCGCCTCGGCGGCTTCGGCTCGGTCGTCAGCGACCTCGAGATCGTCGCGCCGCGCGCCGCGTTGACGCCCACTGGCGAGCATCGCACCGTGCTCGGCTGCCGCTTCGTCGAACTGCGCGACAACGCGGAGCGCACGCTGCAGCGCGCCATTACGCAGCTCGAAACGCGCCGGCTCGGCCGCGCGGTGAACGCATGAACGGTCCGCTATGCCGGTAGGTTATCCGTTTCGTATAGACAGATCGTTGCAGCGAATCCGCGCCATCCGGAAAAAATCGCTTAAAGAAAAGCTGACACTAAACGCGTCGATCGATGTATGGCCGTGCGGACCGGCGATTGAACCGCGTTTATCTTTTGCTTGTGCGCGAGTCGCGCGTCAACCAAGAATCGTACCGAACACCCGGTTGCGCCCAATCGATTTCGCGCGATACAACGCGCGATCCGCCGCCTGCACGACGGAACTGACGCTTTCGGCCAGCACGCCCTGCCAGCTGGCCGCGCCGATGCTGACGGTCACCTTGCCCTCGGCGCTGCCCGCATGTTCGATCGCAAGCTTCGCGACCGCGTCGCGCAGATGCTCGGCAAGCGCCAGCGCGCCGATGCTGTCCGTCTCCGGCAGCACCACGACGAATTCCTCGCCGCCGTAGCGTGCCACCAGATCGGCCGGGCGCCGCACATGCTCGGCCAGACAACGGCCGAGTGCGACCAGCACCGCGTCGCCGGCCTGGTGCCCGTAGTGGTCGTTGTAGGCCTTGAAGTGGTCGAGGTCGACGAACAGCACTGACAGCGGTTGCTTCGCGCGCACCGCGCGGTGCCACTCGCGCTCGAGACTTTCGTCGAGCGTGCGGCGGTTCGCAAGTCCGGTCAGTCCGTCGGTTTGCGCGAGCTTGAGCAGCGCGGATTCGGCGCGCGCCTTCTGGCCGAGCGCGCGCACGAACAGCAGCGCGACGCCGACGAAGGCCACGCACACCAGCAGCATCACTGCGCCGACCCGGATGGCACGCTGCCGCCACTGCGCATAGATATCGGCCTCGGCCGGCGCGACGTCGACGATCAGTGGCAAGCCGGAAATATGCTTGAACGTATAGACGCGCACGGTGCCGTCGACCGACGCCTGTTCGCGGAACGTGCCGTGATTGGCGTCCATCAGGCGTTTGAAGGTGCGCGTGCCATGCAGCGAGCGCCCGATCATGTTTTCGCCGCCCGGCACGCGCACCACGAAGGCGCCGTCGGTATGCACCAGCGCCGCCGAGCCGTGCGCGCCGAGGTTCACGCCGGACAGCAGCCCCTGCAGATACCTGACGTCGATTGCGCCGACCACGACGCCGACAAACGCGCCGTCCGGACCGGTGATGCGGCGGCTCAGATAGAGCACCGGTTCGGCATCGAGCAGTTGCGACGCGTGCGGCGGGCTGACGTAAAGCCCCCATGCTGCATGGTCGCGCTGCACCGCGAAGAAGTCGGCGTTCTTCACGCTGGCCGCGAGCGGCCGCGGCGTGCGCGAGTCGAGCAGCACGCGGCCGCCGGCATCGGTGACGAAGATCGCCTTCAGGTACGGCAGCATGGTTGCGCGATCGAACAGCACGGTGCGCCGCAGCGATTCGGGCGCCGCCCGCACGTCGGCGCGGTCCATGCCGTCGACCACCGCCTGCAGCGCGAGGTCGCACAACTCGATATCGTGCGCGATGTCCTGGCTTACGACGTTTAGCGTGTTGTTCGACCACTCGATCGAATACTGGGCCGCATCGTGCCGGCCGCCATACAGGATCGCACCGCTGACCGCCAGCATCGCGACCGCGAACGCGAGGCCGCCGCCGACGAGGACACGTGGCGACGCGAGCAGCGCAAATAGTTGGCTTGACGTAGTTCGATTCGACGCTTTATGCATATCGCAGCCGGACGCGGCGTGCGTCCGGTGTGGACCCCGTACGATGTGGCGGAATTCAGCCGCAGCGGCGCGAGTGCGGACGCTGCGGTGCGGTGCAATCATACTAGCAATTTCGAGACGCACCGCCGCGCCGGCGGCCGGTCGATTGCGCTTTTTCGTTTACACAATCTTTGCGCGAAGCGCGCGTTTCTTTTGATGCTGCCAACCAGCAATGTCCCTAGAATCGCCACGCTGCGGGTACAGAGGCGGCTTTACGCACACCGCGCTCATGCCCGCCCATCGTGGTTCCTTTTGCCCGGGCATTTCCTGGAGTGTAGACAAGTGAAAAAGAAGGTTATCGGCGCAGCAGCTTTGTCCGTCTTCGCCGTGGCGGCTCATGCACAAAGCAGCGTCACCCTGTACGGGTTGATCGACACGGGTATCGTTTATACGAACAACCAGGGCGGCAGCAGCGCATGGCAGGAACAAAGCAGCCTGCTGTCGAACGAAGTCTGGGGCCTGAAAGGCAGTGAAGACCTCGGCAGCGGTCTGCATGCGATCTTCAAGCTCGAAAACGGTTTCAACATCCAGAACGGCAAGACCACCTACGCCGGTACGATCTTCGGCCGCCAGGCCTACGTCGGTGTGCAGAGCGACCAGTTCGGTACCGTCACGCTCGGCCGCCAGTACGACCCCGTGGTCGACATGCTGGGTCCGATCGCACTCGCCAACAATGGCGACGGCAACAACCTCGCGGCGCACCCGTTCGACAACGACAACGTCGACGACTCGTTCTATATCGACAACTCGGTCAAGTACGTGACGCCGACCTACAAGGGCCTGCAGGCCGAAGCGCTGTATGGCTTCAGCAATGCGGCCGGCGGCTTTGCGGACAACCGCGCGTACAGCTTCGGCGTGACCTATAGCATCGGCCCGGTCAACCTCGCGGCGGCGTACCTGCAACTGAACAACGGCGCACTGCCGGGCAGCGGCGCGGTGAGCAACAACGACTTCGTCAATTTCCCGGCCGCGCGGCAGCGCGTGATCGGCGCGGGCGGCAACTACACGATCGGACCGGCGGTGATCGGCCTGTTGTGGACGCATACGCTGTTCGACAACACGCAGCCGGGTGCGAACTCGGTGATCGCGCAACCGTTCGACACGCTGCACTTCGACAACTACGAGTTCAACGTGCATTACGCGCTGACGCCGGCCGTCTCGCTGGCCGGCGCCTATACGTTCACGCAGGGTGCGTTCGGCGGCGCGAGCGGCTCGGGCGATCCGAAGTGGCATCAGGTGACGCTGATGGCCGACTATGCGTTCAGCAAACGCACCGACGTGTACGTCGAAGGCGTCTATCAGCACGCGTACGGCGCGAACGGTTCCGCGTTCGAAGGCGCGTTTATCAACGGGCTCGCCCAATCGACGACGGGCAATCAGGTCGCCGCGACGGTCGGTATGCGCACACGCTTCTGATCGCAACGCGGGCGATGCCCGTTCCTGGACAGTGACAGCAGCGCATCGCGCCGGCTTGCCGGGCGATGCGCTTGCGCATTTCAGCGCGACGACACGGCGCCCGCGTTGCCGGCGTGACCGGCGCGAGCGCGCCTGCCGCGCTAGCAAAACCTCTGCCATACGCGTGCCTGCCGGGGCATCGATATGTGCGCTAGCGCACAGAGCAACCGGCCGCACGACTCGTATCCTCTGCCCGATCAGCATACGTTGCGCGCCGCGTGGCGGCGCAGCGCAGTCCACGGCGCCACGCGCGCCCTCTGCCATCATGGTTACCCCTATGCGAAGCCTGGCGATCGGCTATGCGTTGCTTGTCGCGTGCGGATGCCTGCCGGCCGCCGTTGCCTGCGCGGCCGATACGATCGGCGTGGTCAAGACCGTCAAGGGCCACGTGCATATCGAGCGCGGCGGCAGCAACGTCGACGTCGCGGTCGGCAGTGAGGTGTACAACAACGATCGCGTCGTTACCGGCCCCGAGTCCGCAGTCGGCATTACGCTGCGCGACAACACGCTGCTGACCGAAGGCGCGGGCTCGGTGCTCGAACTCAATACCTTTTCGTTCAACACGACCACCTGGGACGGCAACTTCGACGCCACCATCCAGCGCGGTTCGCTGGCCGTGGTCGACGGCAAGATCGCCAAGGCCAACCCGAAAGCGGTGCGCTACAGCACGCCGACCACCACGCTCGGTGTGCGCGGCACCGAGTTCATCATCGAAGTGGGCGGCAACGTGGAGCCGGCGCGGTGACGGCGTCCGCGCGCGAAGCCGGGCGCGCGCCGGCGCGCGTGCGGGCCGCGCTGCCCGGATGGTCCGGATGGCCCGGATGGCCCGGGCTCGGCGTGTTGGCGTGGTGTGCGCTGCTGTGCGGTTGCAGCACGCCGCGCGACAAGGTCACCTTGCTGCCCGACCCGGACGGCAGCGTCGGCGCGCTGGTGGTGCACAGCGCCACGCAGACGCAGGTGCTCGACAAGCCGTACGCGAGCGTGGAAGTCGCCAAAGGCGGCGCGATCGAAACGACCACCGACGATGCCGCGCAAGTGCGCAGCCGCTATGGGCCTCTGCTTGCGGCGCAGCCGCCACGGCCGACCACTTTTACGATAAATTTTCTGTTCGATTCGGCGACTGAGCTGGCGCCCGAATCGGCTGCCACCGTCGACAAGCTGAAGGCGACGCTGCGCAACTGGCCCGCGCCGCATCTGACGGTGGTCGGCCACACCGATATGGCCGGTTCGAATGAGTTCAACGACCGGCTGTCGATGCGCCGCGCGCAGACCGTGGCGGCGTTTCTGGTAAAGGCCGGCATTCCGGCGCGGGAGATCGAGACTGCCGCGCGCGGCAAACGCGAGCCGCTGGTGCGCACGCCGGACGGGGTGCCGAACCAGATGAACCGGCGCGTGGTGATCACGATTCAATGAGCGGCCGCGCTGCGCGGCGCGGTGTGAGCGGCAGCGCGGCGCATCGATCGGCTGCGCGACGGCTGCGCGACGGCTGCGCACGGTTGCGAAACGCCTTGGAGCCGACGTTGCTGCCGACTGCGCGCCAACCTGGTCGCGCCAGCTTTGCGCCAACTTCGCGTCGACGCTGTGTCGACATCGCTGACTTCGCGGATATCGCCGACATCGCCGACATGAGACGCCTGCTCAAAGCCTGGTTCGCCTGCGCAAAGAACGCGATGCTCGCGGGCAAGGGCCGACCGATGGCCTTTGCGGTGCTGCTCGGCCTGAGCCTGCTGAATCTGGGCAGCGAATGGCCGCAAGGCATCGCGCGTCCCGCGCTGCTCGATACCTTCAACGACGTGCTGCCGAATTCGTTCGGCACCGCGCGGCAGTTGCTG
>DATLOW010000054.1:0-6388 GCA_035536055.1 Paraburkholderia sp.
GCTTCGAAACCGGCGATTATAGCAACAAAATCAGTCACGTGGCAATCAAAAGCCTGGATGGCTTCAGCGGCGTGACACCCGCAGCGGTCGGGCACGGAGCGGGCACGAAAGCAGGCGAGAGGTAGCCAAGAGGCAGCCAACAGGCAGCCACGAGGCAGCCACGAGGCAGCCACGAGGCAGGCACGAGGCAGCCACGCGGCACGCACAAGCGCGGACGCCAACGCAGAACATACGACCCCGCCGCAAACCCGCGTCAAATGACACAAATTTTCGCTGAAATCGAACGTCCGTCGCGCAGACGGGTCCGAATCGCATTTTTGACCGGTCTTCCGCCCAGGACGCACCCGTATAATAAGCGCCCCCATGAATCTATTCCGAGCCCTGCTGACGGTCAGCGGCTTCACGCTGCTGTCGCGCGTGACCGGGCTGGCACGCGAGACGCTGATCGCCCGAGCGTTCGGCGCCAGCCAATATACCGACGCGTTCTACGTCGCGTTCCGCATCCCGAACCTGCTGCGCCGCATTTCCGCGGAAGGCGCGTTTTCGCAGGCCTTCGTGCCGATTCTTGCCGAGTTCAAGAACCAGCAGGGCCACGATGCGACCAAGGCGCTGGTCGACGCGACGTCGACGGTGCTCGCGTGGGTTCTCGCGTTCGTGTCGCTGCTCGGTGTGGCTGGCGCCACGTGGGTGGTGCTGGTGGTCGCGTCGGGGCTGCGCACCGACGGCGATGCGTTCCCGCTCGCCGTCACGATGACGCGCATCATGTTCCCGTACATCGTGTTCATTTCGCTGACTTCGCTCGCGTCAGGCGTGCTGAACACGTACAAGCACTTTTCGATGCCGGCCTTCGCGCCGGTGCTGCTGAACGTCGCGTTTATCGCGGCGGCGGTGTTCGTCGCGCCGCATCTGCATACGCCGGTCTATGCGCTGGCGTGGGCGGTGATCGTCGGCGGCATCCTGCAGTTCATCGTGCAGATGCCGGTGCTGAAAAAAATCGACATGCTGCCGCGCATCGGTCTGAACCCGTTGCGCGCGCTCGCGCATCGGGGCGTGAAGCGCGTGCTCGCGAAGATGGTGCCGGCGATGTTCGCCGTGTCGGTCGCGCAGATCAGCCTGATCATCAATACGAATATCGCGTCGCACATCGGACCTGGCGCGGTGTCGTGGATCAACTACGCGGACCGTCTGATGGAGTTTCCGACCGCGCTGCTCGGCGTCGCGCTCGGCACGATCCTGCTGCCGAGTCTTTCGAAAGCACACGTCGATGCCGACACGCACGAATATTCGGCGCTGCTCGACTGGGGCCTGCGGGTGACCTTTCTGCTGGCCGCGCCCAGTGCGATCGCGCTGTTTTTCTTCGCCGAACCCTTGACGGCCACGCTGTTCCATTACGGCAAATTCGACAGCCACTCGGTGGTGATGGTCGGCCGCGCGCTGGCGGCTTACGGCGTCGGCCTGATCGGCCTGATCCTGATCAAGATCCTCGCGCCCGGCTTCTATGCGAAGCAGGACATCAAGACGCCGGTGAAGATCGGCGTCGGTGTGCTGATTTTCACGCAGCTGTGCAACTATCTGTTCGTGCCGATTTTCTCGCACGCGGGGTTGACGCTGTCGGTCGGGCTCGGCGCTTGCATGAACGCGTTGCTGCTGTTTATCGGTTTGCGGCGCCGCGGGATCTATCGGCCGTCGTCGGGCTGGACGGTATTTTTTGTCCAGCTGCTCGGTGCATGCCTCGTGCTGGCCGGCGTGATGCGCTGGCTCGATACGAGCTTCGACTGGATCGGCATGCACGACCGGCCGCTCACGCGCATCGTGCTGCTCGGCGCGTGCCTCGTTCTGTTTGCCGCGCTATATTTCGGTATGCTGTGGCTGATGGGCTTCAAATACGCGTATTTCAAAAGGCGAGTGAAGTGATCACGATGACGCGGGTTCTCGATTATTTCAGCGCGCTTGTCGCCGAAGACGATAGCCTCCCGCTCACGGAAGCGGCGCTGTCGCTCGCACAGGATGCTTATCCCGATCTCGACCTGCAAGGCACGCTCGCCGAGATCGACGAGCTGGTGCTGCGCCTGAAGCGCCGCATGCCGGAAGATGCGGACGTCAAGCAGAAGGTTACGGTACTGAACCGGTTCTTCTTTCGCGAGTTGGGCTTTGCGGCCAACGTCAACGATTACTACGATCCTGACAATAGCCACCTGAACGTCGTGCTGAAGCGTCGGCGCGGCATTCCGATCTCGCTGGCGGTGCTGTATCTGGAGATCGCCAGCCAGTTCGACATTCCGGTGCGTGGCGTATCGTTTCCCGGGCACTTTCTGCTGCGCGTATCGACGCCGGAAGGCGATGTGATGCTCGATCCCACCAGCGGTCATTCGCTGTCCGAGGCGGAGATGGTCGACATGCTCGAGCCTTACGTCGCGAAGGCGGGCGATTCGGTCGGACGCGCGCTGCGCATGCTGCTGCAGCCGGCGACGCGGCGCGAGATCATCGCGCGGATGCTGCGCAACCTGAAATCCACCTATCTGCAAACAGAGCGCTGGCAGCGGCTGCTTGCGGTGCAGCAGCGGCTCGTGATCCTGTTACCTGAAAGCATCGAAGAGGTGCGCGATCGCGGGTTCGCGTATGCGCGGCTCGATTACCTGCGGCCGGCGCTCGAAGATCTCGAGCGCTATCTGGGCGACCGGCCCGATGCGGACGATGCGACGGTGGTCGAATCGCAACTGCATGAGATCCGCCAGCGGACCCAGCATAACGACCGCGATTGAGCGGCTCGCGGCGGGCAAATGGCGACGGGGAAGCGGTCGGGTTCTTGAGCATCGCGTGAGGACCGTCGTACGAATCCATCACACGAAACCTTCAAACCGCTAACCGATATCGACGCCTTCGTTGCACCACACGTGCACCGAAGGCGTTGTTCATTGAGCCGCAGCCAGAGCCGCAGCCGCCGCGCCACTCACTTCGGCTGCATCCGGATTGCGCCGTCGAGCCGAATCACTTCGCCGTTCAACATCGTGTTGTCGAAGATCTGCTTGACGAGCATCGCATACTCGGCCGGTTTGCCGAGGCGCGGCGGAAACGGCACCATCGCGCCGAGCGAGTCCTGCACTTCCTGCGGCATGCCGAGCAGCATCGGCGTTTCGAAGATGCCGGGCGCGATCGTCATCACGCGGATGCCGTTGCGCGACAGATCGCGTGCGAGCGGCAGCGTCATGCCGGCGACGCCGGCCTTCGATGCCGCGTAGGCCGCCTGGCCCATCTGCCCGTCGAACGCAGCGACCGACGCCGTATTGACGATCACGCCGCGTTCGCCGGCGGCGTTCGGCTCGTGCTTCGCCATCGCCGCTGCCGCGAGGCGCGCCATATTGAAGGTGCCGATCAGATTGATCGCGACAGTCTTGCTGAACAGGTCGAGCGTATGTGGCCCGTCCTTGCCAACCGTCTTCATTGCCGGCGCGACGCCCGCGCAGTTGACGAGACCGCGCAGCGTGCCGAGCTGCGCAGCGGCTGCGACGGCTTGCGTCGCATCGTCTTCGCGCGTGACGTCGCATTTGACGAACACGCCGCCGAGTTCTTTCGCGAGCGCGTTGCCCGCGGCTTCGTTCAGATCGGCGAGCACCACCTTGCCGCCCTGTTCGGCAAACAGGCGCGCGGTGGCGGCGCCGAGGCCCGACGCGCCGCCGGTGATCAGAAATGCGTTATCGCGGATATCCATGGGTTGTTCCTCGCTGGAGCGGAATGCCTGTCGATTGTAGCGGCTCGATTTCGAGCGTGAAAGGCGGGGAGAGACGCCCCGCCGCAAAGACCGGAAGCACAAAGACCAATGCTTCGGATCGCTGATAAACGGGTCCGGGCATGCAAACAAAAAACCGCCCCGTAGGAGGCGGTTTCATGCGTTAGCGGCGAATCCCGGTGCGTCAGTCAGCGCCTGAAATTCAGCGGCTTACTTCAGTGGCTTACTTCAGCGCGTCGAACACGCGCGCGCGAATCTCGTCGACCGTGCCGAGACCCGAAATGCGCCGGTACTGCGGCGCCTTCAGCGACGTGGACGCATCGCCGTTCTTCGCCCAGCTGTTGTAGTAGTCGATCAGCGGCTTGGTCTGCGCGACGTAAACGTCGAGACGCTTGCGCACCGTTTCTTCCTTGTCGTCGTCGCGCTGGATCAGCGGTTCGCCGGTCACGTCGTCGAGGTTGTCGGTTTTTGGCGGATTGAACTTCACGTGATACGTGCGGCCCGAAGCCGCATGCACGCGACGCCCGCTCATACGCACGATGATCTCGTCGAACGGCACGTCGATCTCGAGCACATAGTCGATCGCGACGCCGGCCTGCTTCATCGCTTCGGCTTGCGGCAAGGTACGCGGAAAGCCGTCGAACAGATAGCCGTTCGCGCAGTCCGGCTCGCGCAGGCGTTCCTTGACGAGGTTGATGATCAGTTCGTCCGTGACCAGCTCACCGGCATCCATATAACGCTTTGCTTCGATGCCGAGCGGCGTGCCCGCCTTGACCGCGGCGCGCAGCATGTCGCCGGTCGAAATCTGCGGAATGCCGAACTTGTCCTTGATGAAGTTTGCCTGGGTGCCCTTGCCCGCTCCGGGGGCCCCCAACAGGATCAAACGCATGATGTGATATCTCCAGATCTCTATGTAAATTCTGTTCGGCGCGGGCGCGGTGTGGCGCACTTCACGCAGGTGGTTCGCAGATGGGTCGTGAAGTCCGTTCCAGCCGGTTGTGCAGATCGTGAAGTGCGCAGCATTGCCGTGTCGTCATAACGAACGACGGCGCTGCAGCACAGAGCGCGGGGCAAGACCCTGACAGCCCCCGGCACGTTGCCCACCACTGGAGCGAAACCTCGCGAACGCTTGCGCTGCATGCTTCGCGTAATCGCTTGATTATGCCATGGGTTTTTACGCGGACGCCCTGAAAAGAGCCTGCACCCGCGCCAGATCGGCCGGCGTGTCGACACCCGGCAACGGCGCATCGTGAGTGACCAGCACCGCGATCCGTTCGCCATGCCACATCGCGCGCAACTGTTCGAGCGCTTCGACCTGTTCGAGCGGCGAGATCGTCAGCGTCGGATAGCTGCGCAGAAACTTCGCGCGATACGCATACAGGCCGATGTGCCGGTACACGGTGGCCGGCGCCGGCGGGGCCGGCAGCGCGGCCACATTGGGCCAGTGCGGCTGCCAGGCGTCGCGGGCCCACGGAATCGGCGCGCGCGAAAAGTACAGCGCGACGCTGCGCGCATCGAGCACCACCTTGACGACGTTCGGGTTGAACACGTCGGCCGGCTCGCCGATCGGATGGGCAGCGGTGGCGATCGCGCAGTCCGGATTGGCCGCGAGGTGCGACGCTACGCCGCGCACCAGCGCCGGGTCGATCAGCGGTTCGTCGCCTTGCACGTTGACGACGATGGTGTCGTCGGCAAGGCCGAGCTGGGCGGCCACTTCGGCGAGCCGGTCGGTGCCCGACGGATGATCGGCGCGCGTCAGCAGTGCGTCGATGCCGTGGCTGCGCGCGGCATCGAGTACCGCCTGCGCGTCGGTGGCGATCAGCACCCGCTGTGCGCCAGCCGCGTGCGCCTGTTCGGCGACCCGCACGACCATCGGCTTGCCGCCGATATCGGCGAGCGGCTTGTTGGGCAGACGGGTCGATGCGAGGCGCGCCGGGACGACGGCGATAAAGGGCGGGGTAGCGGCGGTCTGGTTCATCGAAGGGCAGGCGCTGGGGCTGTTGAACGCGCACCGGTTGTGCGGTGCGCGACCGTGCGAAGGCTAAGGCATCGGAACGACAACGCCCGGCGTTTCAGGTCCGGGCGCTGGCGGTGAGTACGGCAGTGGGCCACACGAAAGCACCGGCGAAGCAGGCGTGAGTGGCGACGCGCGCTTCGCCGACGACGGCAGCGGCGAGATCAGCGGCGCCGCATCGCGCGTCAGGCCACCGAGCCCGGATTCAGATCGACCGGCGTGCCTTCGACGGTTTGCCGCGCTTCGTCGACCAGCATCACGGGGATGCCGTCGCGAATCGGATAAGCAAGCTTGTCGGCGTTGCAGATGAGCTCCTGTGCGGAACGGTCGTAGCTGAGCGGGCCCTTGCAGATCGGGCAAACGAGGATTTCAAGCAGACGGGCGTCCACGGATTTTCTCCACAACGGATTCGAGAAGGCGGTGATCGAGCGCGGCTTCGACCGGGACTACCCAGATGCGCGCGTCATGCCAAGCCCCTAATTTTACCGCATCCTTTTCGGTGATCAGGATCGCGTCGGCTTCAACCTCGGCGAACGGGTTGCTGGCATACGAATAGTGATCGGGCAGTGCGCGAGTATGCGGCGTAATGCCGGCGGCGCGCAGCGTCGCAAAGAAACGCTCGGGCGCGCCGATGCCCGCGGCGGCCA
>DATLOW010000055.1:0-7184 GCA_035536055.1 Paraburkholderia sp.
TGGTCGCCTAGCGCTTCGTAAAGCGGCTTAGGGTGCTGGTCGCGTTTCACCGCGGTCTCCTCCTCCAAGCAGTGCGAGCTTGGCCTTCAGCAGGCCCGGCTCGAGCACCATCCGCAACTCCTGCAGCGAACGGCGCTGCAGTTCGCTTTCGGCATCGATATCTTCCTGTAGCTGATCCCATTGCTGCGGGTGGTCGGCCTTTAGTTGCGCGTACACCTTCATGCCCTGCTGCGCGGACGCCTGCGCGTCGTTCAGCAGCCGCGCCTGGCTGCGAAAGCGCTCGGAAATACCGGCTTCCAGCCGCTGCGTGCCGCCGATCGAGCCGTTCGCGCGGTACTGCTTCCATAACGTCTGGGCCCGTTCCAGCAGTTCGTGCGCGCGCGCGAGTGCCTTGTCGCGCAGCGCGTTGACGCCCGGTGCAACGGCACGCGCATACCAGATGTCTTCGGCCGGATCGAGACTCGCGTAAAACGTCAGCAAACGCTCTTCATAATCCTTGCCGCCGCGGGTCTTTTGCAGATTCGCGAACTGCTCGGCAAGCGTGCGCTTGTGCGCGACGTCGGCCGCGATCACATCCGCCCATGCGCCGCCGTCGATCGCCTGCAGGCCGGCGAGCGCCTGCTGGCTGTCGCCGCGTTGCCATGCGGCGAGCGCCGCGTCGTGCTGTCTCACGACTTCGGCTGACGGCAGCCGGTTCGCCTGCAGTTGCCGATATTGCGCAACGAACGGCGGCGTGACGAAGCGCGCCTTGTCCATCAACGCGATTAGCTGCGTAAGCCGGCGCGCGAGCAGTGCGTCGAGCAGCGCGGTGTACGCCTGCAGGTCGCCGCGCACCGCATCCAGCCCGCCAAGCCGCGGATAGCGCTGCGCGTAGTCGTCCAGCACCGCCGGCAATGCGCCGGGCTTGTCGCGGCCGAGCTCCGTGGTGATCGTCGCGTTGAGCCGGTCGAGCGCCGCGACGTAGACCGAATCGTCGCTTTGCAGCTTGCGCAGATGGCTCAACGCCAACGCATAGGGCTCGGCAAATTGCGACACATACGCAGCGATGCGATCGAGCGTGCGCTGATGACTCTTCGGGTCGTCGTCCCAATGCTTCAGCAGGCTATTGATGCGATCTTCGTCGGCGTAGATACGGATCGGCGCATCCACGCCGCCGCGGCCCGCCACAAAGCGTTCGAGTTCACCCACCCATTGCAGCTCGTCGATCAGCGGCGCGGCATCCGCATTGCCGGCGGCCGTCGCGCGCATGCCGCCGAGCAACGCCGCCGCGCGATCGAATTGCCGCTGTTGCAGCGCGTCGAGCCAGCCCGGCACGCGTGCCTTCAGCAACGCTTCGCTTGCCATCCTTTTGATCGTGTCGGCCAGCGGATGCCGCGCAACGTATGCATTCGCCACCGCGACCGCCTGTTCGTTATCGCCGCGCGCAAGCAGCTGCTTGAGTTCGCGCTCGGCGGCGCCGCGCATATACATGGTCAACGCAAGCGCTGCCACGGCCACCACCACCACCAAAGCGCCGATACCGATGCGCCGTGCCGTCTTGCGGTCGCCGCCCGAAAACGTGCGCGCCAGTTCCGACGCAAGCGCGGTCCACAGATGCCGTGGCCGACGCGCAGGCGTGTCGTCGCCCACGTGGCCGGCGGCCGGTTGGGCGGCTTCGTTGACCTCGTCTTCGCGCTGCACCGCACGGTCCACGTAAAAGATGTCGAGAAACGAATGCGCGGCGCCGACAAAAGTAGTCTTGTCCATATCGACTTCGGGTTCGGCAGGCGCAGCCGGCTGCACCGGCACGGCCTGCGTCATTTGCGTGACGGTCGGCTCGATCTCCGGCGCTTTATGCACCTTCACCCGGTAAACGAAATGGTCGCTGCCGAATCCAAGCAGATCGCCGTCCTCGAGCGCGACCGCGGATTCGTCGAGCCGCTTTCCTCCGACGAACGTACCGTTGGTGCTACCGAGGTCTTCGACGCAAGGCACGCCGCCGCGCAGAAACAGGTGCGCGTGACGGCGCGAGATGTAGTTGACCTGGTGCGGGTAGCGGTCCTTGTACCGGGCAAATAGCGCATCGGTCTTGCTGATCAGGAAAGGAAACGCGGCGACGTCGATCGGTTCGAGTGCGAGATCGGCGCGTGCCGGCTCGAGCGTCACGCTGATCTGCTGCGCCGCGCGCGCGGCAACGGCATCGAATGCGCGCGGCTCGATGCCGACGCGATACGCGAGCTCGCCACCGAAGCACAATTCGTCGCCAGCCCTAACGCGACTGGGCGACTCATGCACGCTGACGCCGTTGACGGTGGTGCCGTTCTTGCTGTCGAGATCGGCCACATACACCGCACCGTGTTCCGAGAAAATCCGCGCATGGCGGCGCGACAGCCGTGTGGTCACTTCGCGCGGATAGTCGGCGAACGCCGGCTCGCTACGGCCGACCGCGAACAGGCTGTCGGCAATCCGGATCGTGCCGAGCGCCGGGTGTGAGACGGGCACCAGGACGACATCGAACTCCTGGTTCAAGGTGGCCCGCATCTCAGCAATCGAAGCTTCGCCGGGGTTCATCTGTCTGCATCACTAAGCGTATACCCGGGCGGGCGAACGCAAAACCGAAGCGTCAGAGGAATGCCGTCAGAAAGCGCGGCGGATGGCGCACGGGCGGCCCGGCACAGCGGGCGGCCGGCACACAGCGATTGTAAGTCACACATGACGGTAGTCAATTTTCTGCGTCGAGTGGCGTCAGGCTGTTGCAGCTGACGGGTTTTCCCTGCTTGTTCGTTCGCGCTTGCGTTCGACCGGACCACGGCCGACGCGGGCGCTTGCCACCTGCTATTTGTCGTTTACCTGCGTCTGGATGTCGACCGGCGGCCAGCCGCCGCCCAATGCCTTGTACAGCAGCACCGTATCCGACAGGATCTGCTGATGGTTGGTCAGCAGCTCCAGCTTGGCCTCGAGAAACGAGCGCTCGGTTTCGAATACGTCGAGCTGGGAAATCACGCCTTCCTTCAGCTGCGAGTCGACCTGGTCCGCGACGATCTTCAGCCGGTCGACTTGCTGCTGCAGCTCGACCCGCTGTTGCTTGTGTGCGCTCAGATTGACGAGCGCGTTCTCCACTTCCTCGAACGCACCCATCACGGTGCGGCGATACTCCTGCTCAGCCACGGTGGTTTGTGCCTCGGTGGTCTTCACGTGCGCGCGTACGGCCGGATCCAGAATCGGAATGTTGATGCTCGGCATGAAACCGAACGTGAACGACTTCATCAGGTCCGACAATGCGAAGCTGGCCGTGCCGCCGTGCGCGGTGAGACTGATCGTCGGCAGCTGCGCGAGCTTCGCTTCGCCGACCAGGTCGTACGCTTCGAGCACGCGCAGCTCCGATGCGACGATATCGGGGCGCCGTGCCAGCAGTTGTGACGGCAGGCCGCCCGGCACCGGCGGCAATTGCACGCGCTGCTGCAGGTGGCCGGGCGGCACATGGAATTCGCCGGCCGGGACGCCGAGCAGCGTGCACAGCGCGTTGTTCGCCAGCTCGCGCGCGCGGCGCAGATCGAGCAGATCCTTGGTCAGCCGGTTGATTTCGGCCTGCTGGCGCAGCACCTGGGTGTGCGGGATCAGACCGCTTTTATCCATGCCGTCGAAGATCGTCAGGATCTGGCGGTTGGCATCGACGGTCTTTTGCTGCGTCTCGATCTGGTCGTCGAACTGCAGGATCTGGAAATAAGTGGTCGATACGTTCGACACCAGTTCCAGATAGCCGGCACGCCAGTCGGCCTCGCTTGCGCGAAATTCGGCTTTCTGCGCCTGCACGCCTTTTTCGACTTTGCCCCAGATGTCGATGTCCCAGTTCACCTGGGTGCCGACGTTATAGGTGCGCGAAAACGGCTGGCCGGTGGTCTTTTCGAAGCTTGCGCCCGCGCCGACGTCCATCGTCGGCAATGCGCCGGCCTGTGCTTCGGCGATCTGCGAGCTGGCTACGCCGATGCGCGCGGCAAGGATCTTGATGTCGAAATTGCCGTCGATCGAGCGTGCGATCAGCGAGTTCAGATACGGGTCCTGGAATCCCTTCCACCAGTCCGGCTCGATCGTGCCGGCCGCGGACACCGGCGCGCCGGTGCGCTCGGTCCACGAGGCTTTCGCAGGCGTGTCGGGGCGCTTGTACTCAGGCACGTGAGCGTCGATACAGGCGCCCAGCAACAATGCAGCGAGTACGCTCACGCCGGCCGTACGCAGCGTACGGCGCCGCGGCACACGGCCCGCGCTGCCCGGCCACGCGCGCGGCGCATCGCACGGCAGCGCGGGAAAGCAGCGGCACGGCAAGCAGCGAAGCAACGAATCAGCCAACGCGAACACGGTATTTCTCCGATCGATTGCACACTGCCGGCGCGCGCGACACGCCATTCAAGTAAAGCACGTCCGGCGCGGCATCCGTAATCGGGGTGTGCGCGTAATGCGTGACCTGCAAGGGTGGCGGCGGTGGGAATCGTGTGGAAAGGACGATTGTGCGGAAGCGCTTTTTTATGCAGAACCACATAGGCTGCAGCGATATTCCCGCTGCGGCCCGCGGAGACCCGGTCCAGTCTCCGCGGTACCATCAAGCCTTAATGCACGTTGACGTTGTTCGTCGCGGTCATCGTCGGCGTGATCGTGGTGTTGAAGTTCTTGGCAAACGCGTTGTTGTTGCCAGCGACGACGTTGACGCCGAGCTGCTGGTCGACGAGCTGCTGCGCGCTGACGGTCTTGCTGTCGTCGAGCTTGAACGACAGGCTCGGAAACAGCGGATAGGCGATATAGCCGCCACGCACGGCCTTCATGGCCTTGCTGTCGAGTTGTTCGGTAACGGACAGGTCTTTGATCATCAGCGTGTTCATCACAGTTCTCCTAAGAGGGTGGACGCAGTATTGCGTTTGAAGCGTTCGAGCATTGTTTGTCTGCTCGGGCCTTACTAACGCATGGGCTGTGCCAGTGATGAAGCCGCGCGCGCTGCGTCGCGCGTAACACCTTGAAAACAGGCGGTAAACGCGTTTTTTCGGCGCCACGTTGCGGTTTTCTTGCGCCGCCCACCTGTTTGTTTCAGATGGCGCGGGCCCAACAGAGCGAACGCGATGTTGGTTTGCTGACGACAGACAGACGCGCGGCGCGCCGTGACGCCGTAGCGTCCGGTTCGCCAACGCTTGCGCGGCTACTTTGCGATCACCGTGATTTTCTTCGAGTAGATCGGCGGATCGGTGGGCACGTGCTTGTCGTCGCCCATCAGCAGCTGCAACGTGTGCTTGCCAGGCGGCAATTCGATCATCGTTTCGGTTTCGCCCGCACCGAAGTGCAGATGCTGGCGGTCCGACGGTATCTCCTGATCCATCGCCGGCAAGTCGGTATCGATCAGCAGGTGATGGTGGCCGGTGTTCGGATATTTGACGCCCTTCGGCGCCACGCCCATATAGCGCAGCCCGAACCAGACGCGAAATGGCTTGTTCGCCGGCACCACCTGGCCGTCGTTCGGGTAGCCGATATAGGCAATCGCATCGCGCGGCGCCGGCGTGGTGCCGGCCCATGCGAAGCCGCAAAGCGCGGCCGCTAGCAGGGCCGGGGCAAAGATTCGTTTCATGTGTCGGTTCTCCGTCGTCGCTGCTCGCTGCGTCGCAAGGCCGACGCAGCCGTTTAGTCAGGCTGGACGCCCGCTACTTGACGATGATGGTGATTTTCTTCGAGTACACCGGCGGCGAATGCGGCACGTGGTTGTAGTCGCCTAGCAGCAGTTGCAGCGTATGCTTGCCCGGCGGCAATTCGATGCGCGCATCGGTTTCGCCGGCACCGAAATGCAGATGCTGGCGATCGGACGGAATTTCCTGATCGAGTGGCGGCAGGTCGGTATCGATCAGCAGATGGTGGTGGCCGCTGTTCGGCACATTGACGCCTTTCGGGCACACGCCCATATTGCGCAGACCCATGCGTACCCACAGCTTGCCGCCGCTAATTACCGCGCCATCTGCAGGCCAGATGATGTATTCCTGCGCGCCCGGCGGCGAAGGCGTCAATGCGGCGGATGCCGCATACGAAGGACCCAGAGCGACCGATGCGACCGACGCGACGAGCAGCGCGGCCAGAACGCCCGACATTCTTGTTGTTCGCATTGCGCATTCTCCCGAAGGATGTTCAGTGCTTCGCGATGCTGCTTTAGCTTAGTGCTTACCACGGAACTTGCCAAAAAGATGCGCCACACTCGTTAACGTTCTGACGTTCGGACTGCATGCTATCGTTGTTGAAAGGAATGGCCGGCGCGGCGTCTGCTGATTGAAGACGGTCTCTCACTAACAGGATTTGAATATGTGGCGAATACTCCTGCTGGTTGGCATGCTCGGGGTCGCGGTAGCGCAGGCGCACGGCGCCGCGACGAGTTCCGCTTCCCCACCGGATCGCGCGGCTGCCGCCCTTGCGCGGCCGCAGCCACCGGCCGCCGCGGCGCGCCGCGTTGCGCTGGTGATCGGCAACGGCGACTATCGGCACCGCCCGCTTGCCAATGCGCGGCGCGACAGCGAAGCGGTCAGTGCGACGCTGCGTTCGTTGGGCTTCGACGTAATCGACGTGCGCGATGCGCGGCCGCAGCAGATGAACGACGCACTGGCCGAATTCCGCAGAAGGCTCGCGGCGGGTGGCGTCGGGCTTTTCTACTTCGCGGGGCACGGTTATCAAACTTCGCGTGATACGCTGCTTGTCCCCGCGGGCAGCGACCCGCGCGTGCCCGCCGCGCTGGTGCGCGACAGCGTCGACCTTGCGGCCGTATTGCGGGTGATGTCCGTGCCGCGGCCGCAGCAAAGCAACGTCGTGATTCTCGATGCTTGCCTTGAACAGCCGTTCGAATCTTCTGCCGAATCGGCCGCGGCGCTACCGCGATTACCCGACGAAACGCTGGTTGCGTATGCAACCGCGCCACGGGGATTCGCCGCGGACGGCGCCGCGCACGGCATTTTCACGGCAGCATGGCTGCATCAATTGACGCTTGCGCAGCGCGCGAACGTTAACGAGCAATTGCAGCAGGCCACGGCATTGGTTGCTGCCGCAACCGATGGACGACAAACGCCTCGGCTCGAATCGACGCTCGCGCAGCCGCTGTTCCTTGCGCAAAACCGGCAAGGCACCGCACCCGAACGCACAATCACCATGCGCGACCTGCAAGTGGTCGCGGCGCAAAGCCGCGGCATCAT
>DATLOW010000056.1:0-4040 GCA_035536055.1 Paraburkholderia sp.
TGATCGGCTTGCGCTTCGATGAGATCACCACCGCGGTGATCGGCTTTGCGCTGAACGAGGCGGCCTTCAGCGCGGAATTGCTGCGCGCGGGGATTCTGTCGGTGAACCGCTCGCAATCCACCGCGGCGGCCGCGCTCGGCATGGGCCCGCTGCTGACATTACGCCGCATCATCCTGCCGCAGTCGATGCGCGCGATTATCCCCGGCATTGCAAACGACACGATCGGCATGCTGAAGCTGACGTCGATCGCCTCGGTGATTTTCGTCAATGAGCTGACGTTCCGCTCGCAGCAGATCGTCGGGCAGAACTTCAAGTTCTTTACCGTGTTTGGTGCGGCGGCGGTGATTTACCTGATTTTGACCAGCGCGATCTCCGCCGCGCAGCTTTGGCTCGAGCGCGTGTTCGATCACGAGCGCGATAAAAAGATCGGCGTTTCGTGGCTGGGTTTGCGGGTGAAACCGGCGTCGCCTCCGTCGGCGTCGGCATCGGCATCGCCGGTAGCGGGCAGCGACGGTGAAGCTTCGTCAGCCACGCAGCAAAAGCCCGAGGCCACCGCACAACAAATCGAAACCACCGCCAACGCGTGGATCCAGACGTTGTTGCCGCAACGAAAAGCGCCCGCCGCTGCGGGCGCCGCGCCATTCGTCGACTGCCGCAAGGTGTGGAAATCCTACGGCGGCCGCGAAATCCTGCGCGGCGTCGATCTGTCGATCGACTACGGCGAAGTGGTCGTGATTCTCGGGCCGAGCGGCTCGGGCAAAAGCACGCTGCTCAAGCTGATCAACCATCTGGAACCGCTCGACTGGGGTTCCATCAAGGTCGACTCGCAATATATCGGCTACCGCGAAATGCCGGGCGGCAACCTGCGCCCGCTGCACAACCTCGCGCGTGCCCGCGCGCAGGCGCGCGTCGGCATGGTGTTTCAGCACTTCAATCTGTTCAGCCATCTGACCGCGCTGGAAAATATCATGGAAGCGCAGCGCCAGGTCTATTCGGTGCCGAGCGCCGAAGCCGAAGCGCTCGGCCGCGAGTTGCTGAAAAGCGTCGGACTGGCCGCACACGCCGATCATCTGCCGCACCGGCTATCGGGCGGCCAGCAACAGCGCGTCGCGATTGCCCGCGCACTGGCCGTCAAACCGAAGCTGATGCTGTTCGACGAACCCACGTCCGCGCTCGACCCGGAACTGGTCGGCGAAGTCCTCGCGCTGATGCGCGCGCTGGCGCGCGCCGGTATGACGATGATCGTCGTCACGCACGAAATCCGCTTTGCACGCGAAGTGGCTGACCGCGTGGTGTTTATGGACGGCGGCGAAGTGATCGAACAGGGACCGCCACAGCAGGTGATCGACAACCCGGTTCACGAACGCACCCGCAAATTTCTCAACGTCGTTGCTCACTAGTATTTCGGAGGTGACCCGCATGGACTTCGAAACCTTCAATCTCGGCAAGGTCGCACTGCAGTCCGGCGCGACGCTGCAGGACATGAAGCTCGCTTACAAGACGTACGGCACGCTGAACGCCGCGCGCGACAACGCAATCGTCTACCCGACTTTCTATAGCGGCACGCACGCGCACAACGAATGGCTGATCGGCGAGCAGATGGCGCTCGATCCGCGCCGTTACTTCATCATCGTGCCGAATATGTTCGGTAATGGCGTGTCGAGCTCGCCGAGCAATCATCCGCAACCGTACGACCGCGCGCGCTTTCCGCACGTGACGCTGTACGACAACGTGAAGATGCAGCATCGGCTGGTGACCGAGCACTTCGGCATCGAGCGGTTGAAGATGGTGACCGGCTGGTCGATGGGCGCGATGCAGGCATATCACTGGGCTTCGATGTATCCGCAGATGGTCGAACGCTTGCTGCCGCTGTGCGGGTCGGCACGCTGTTCGCGGCACAACTTCGTGTTTCTGGAGGGCTTGAAAGCGCCGCTGCTGATCGACCCGGCATGGCAGGATGGGTTCTACGACAAACCGCCGGTGCGCGGCATGCGTGCCGCTGCGCGCGTGTTTGCAGGATGGGGATTCTCGCAGGCCTTCCTGCGGCAGAAACTCGATATCGAAGCGCTCGGTTTCGGCTCGCTCGAAGACTTCATCATGAACTTCTGGGAAGGCGACTTCCTGACGAAGGACGCGAACAACGTGCTCGCAATGATCTGGAGCTGGCAGTACGGCGATATCGCGGCCAATCCGCTGTTCAATGGCGACTTCGATCGCGCGCTCGGCAGCATTACCGCGAAAGCCATCGTGATGCCGGGACGCACCGACCTGTATTTCCCGCCAGAAGACAGCGCATACGAAGTGTCGAAGATGAGCAACGCCGAACTGCGTCCGATCGAATCCATCTGGGGACACTTCGCGGGCGGCCCGGTGGCGAACCCTGTCGATGTGAAGTTTATCGACCAGGCCGCGCGTGAATTGCTGGAAAGCTAGCGACGGCTTTTGACCCTCCCCCGCCGCCACGCTGACGACGAACTGCGCAGGATTTGCTAAATCGACGTGTGCTACCTTGGAGTCGTGCCGATTCGGCACCGACCCGACGGAGACGCGCATGAACGACGTCAGCCAACGGTCCCGCTACGAAGCGCGGCTACAGCGCGTGCTGGACTACATCTACGAGCACCTCGACGAACCGCTGGATGTCAACCGGCTGGCGGACATCGCGTGCCTGTCGCCGTATCACTGGCATCGCATCTATCAGGGGCTGTACGGCGAGACGGTCGCAACGACCGTACGCCGCCTGCGGCTGCACCGTGCCGCCGGGCTGCTGGCTTATGGGACCTTACCCATCTCCGAGATCGCAACACTGTCGGGCTACAGCAGCCTGCAGTCGTTCACGCGGACCTTCGGCGCGGTGTACGGCATGCCGCCCGCGCGATATCGGAAGGAAGGCAATCACAGCCGGTTTCGGCCGGCGCTTTCAGGAGGCGATGCGATGGAACAGCGAAGTGTGGAGATACGCAACGTGCCCGCGATGGAAGTGGTATCGATCGATCACAGCGGCGATTACATGCAGATCGGCAAGGCGTTCGATACGCTGGACCGGTGGCTGGCTGCGCGCAATCTGCTGGGCCCTGACACGCGCATGATCGGTATTTATTATGACGACCCGGGCGTGGTGCCGACCGCGCAGTTGCGCTCGAAGGCGGGCGCGTGGCTGCCGCGCAAGGTCGAAGTGGAAGCGCCGTTCAGTGTCACGCAGGTGCGCGGTGGGCAGTATGCGGTATTGAGGCACAAGGGGCCCTATGCGGATTTGCCTGCCGCGTACGAGTGGCTATATGGACAGTGGCTGGTGAAATCCGGGCGTGAAGCGGACGATACGCCCGCCTTCGAAGAGTATCTGAACGATCCGAAGCACACCGCGCCTGCGGAACTGCTGACGGAGATTTATTTGCCGCTGCGGTGAAGGATCGCTGGCGGCGATGCGATCTGATCCGCGCTGCCGCTTGCGTCACTTACCTGATTTGCGCGCGCAATGCGTCCAGGTCGGGTGCGTCCCAATCGCCGTCGGTGCTGACCGACAGCGCTCGCCAGTTTCGCAGATCGGTCTGCAGGCTGGCGAACTTGTCGGTTGCCGCGTCGACGGCGATCGATCCGGCCAGAAAGCGCAACGGCGGCGCCGCTTCGTCGGCGAGTTGCAGCAGCGCTTGTGCGAACTTCGCCGGATCGCCGGGCTGCTTGCCGTTGCGTTGTGCGATGCCTTTGTGGAACTGAGTCCGGCGGTCGTTGTAATCGGGAATCGGCGTGTGCTCGAAACGGCTTGAAGCGTGCGTCAGAAAGTCCGTGCGAAACGGACCCGGTTCGACGATGGTCACGTGTATGCCGAATGGCGCGACTTCCTTCGCCAGCGATTCGGAGAAACCCTCCAGCGCGAATTTGCTTGCACAATACAACGAGGCCATCTGCCCACCCATCAATCCGCCGATCGAAGAAATGTTGAAGATGCGACCTTTGCGGGCGGCACGCATCGACGGCAGAACCGCCCACGTGACGTTCAACGGGCCGAACAGGTTGGTTTCCATCTGATCGCGTGCGTGCTG
>DATLOW010000057.1:0-20074 GCA_035536055.1 Paraburkholderia sp.
CCCACCACATCATGCCGGCATCGCGCCAGCGCGCCACCGCGTAGCCGTCGCTCGACAGCGACGGCCCCGGCTTGCCGGCCGCCGGATCGTTGTCCGGGAACACGTAGACGTCGATCACATGCTTGCGATACGTGTAGGTCAACACGGCGACCCGCTGGTGGCCGACGTAGTCGAGGCGGCCGCCCGCCAGCGGAAAACCGCTCGAGGCCAGATCGACGACCGGCGGTGCATAGTCGATGCGGCCGTTGAACCACGGCTTGACCGTATGCTGGTCCGACGAAATCACGTCGATGTCGCGTCCCGAGATCTGCGCACGCACATGGCTCGATACCAGCTGATCGACGAGGCCGGCCGGTGCGACGACGCGCTGCTGCATATAGGTCACGCCCGCGGCGAACGCCGCGCAGACCGCCAGCGCGAGCGCACCGCCGCGCCACGCCGTGCCGGATGGCAGTGCGAACGCGCCCGCGCCGCGCGCGCCGCCTGCGGAACCGGCGCCACCCAGACCGCCGAAACCTGCGCCGCCGCCGGCCGCCCCGCTACCGGCAGCCCCACGCGTCCCAGCGCGGCCCGGCCGCGCGCCGCGAAAAAAGTCGAGCCAGCGGCGCCGCGCAGGCTGCTCGCGCGAGCCGGAGCGGGTGTCTTCGTCGAATGCTCGCGGCTGCGCGGCAGTGCCCGAGGCCGCGGCGCCCGGCGCACGGGGGCCTCCGGCCGGCGTGCCACCCGTATAGGCGGCCCCCGCTTGGGCGGCCCCCGCTTCCACGCCCCGCGCAGCGGCGCCCTGCGCCGCGACACCCGGCGCGAGCGCTTGCCGCGCATCGTTCTGCGCCCAGCCAGCGCGACTGGCTTCCTCGCGCGGCGCAGTCTGCACCGCTGGCAGCGCCGCGACGATCTGCGCGCGCAGCGAAGCCGGCGCGCGATGATATTGAGCCGTGCGCCGCACCGTATCGGAAAGCGCCCTTACCGCGGCACTTTCGCGCTGGCACGCCGCGCAGGCGTCGATATGCTGCTGCAGCGCGTAAGCATCGGGCGGCGAGAGTTCCCGGTCGACGTTCGCGTCGAGCAGCGGGCGTGCGTCGTTACAGTCCATCTGGGCTCTCCTGGGCAATCCCGCCCGGCGTGGCGCCGGGGTTGCCGGGGTGACGTAGAGGTTGAGGTTGATCGTTGCCGCGCTCTCCTGTGATCGGCCGCTCGCCGGCGCGCAGCGGCGCGGCGGCGGATGGGGGCGCCGCCGAGGGCGGCGCGGCCGCGGCGCTGACGCCGCATCGTTTATCGCGCACCGAACGGGTGCTCGCGCCGCCCGTCCCGGCAGCCGCGGTGCCGCCCACCGCGCCGCGCGAAGCCGCCGGCTGGGCAGCCCGCCCTTGCTGCGCGGTAATCAGGGCCGCCAGCCGCCGCCGGCCGCGCGCGAGCCGCGACATCACGGTGCCCACCGGCAAATCCGCGATCTCCGCGATCTCGCGATAGCTGAGTTCCTCGAGTTCACGCAGCACCATCACCTCGCGATACTCGGGCGGCAGCTGCTCGAGCGCTGTATGCACGAGCCGCGCGTCCTGCTCGCGGATCATCAGCGTCTCGGGGTCGGCGTGCGGCTCGCTCCAGCCTTCGAACAGCGTATCGTCGAGGTTCTCGTCGAACTCGACGCTATTGCGCGACATCTCGCGCTTTTGCCATTCGGTGTACCAGGTGCGGCGCACGATGGTCAACAGCCACGGCCGCGCGTTGTCGCCGTGGAACATGTCGAAATAGCGAAAGGCACGGACGTACGCGTCCTGAACGATGTCTTCAGCATCGTTCGTATTGCCGCACAGCCAGCGCGCCAGGTTATAGGCCGCGTCGAGATGCGGCAGCGCCATCTGCTGGAACCTGGCGCTGCGCTGCGCGGCATCACAATCGGTTTCGATCACCGGAACCCCTCCGAACGTTACGGCTGATATACCTGTTACGCAAAAAGTTTATTCCCGCTCCCGATGACTTTTTGTGTACGCCTGAAAAAAACAAACCGGGAATAAAACCGGCGCGGCGCAGGTATCGCACGCAAATAGAACTTCAACGAGGAGCGACCATGCAAACCACACTTCGACATCTGAAACGACGCGATTTCCTGAAGCTGGCCGCCGTCGGCGGTGCGGCCTTCGCGTCGGCGTTGCCCGGTTTCAGCTACGGGCGCGATGAGGATTTCTTCTTCGTACAGCTGTCCGATTCGCACTGGGGCTTCGAAGGCCCAGCGATCAATCCGGACGCGAAAGGCACGCTGCCCAAGGCAGTCGCCGCGGTCAACGCGCTGCCGGCCAAACCGGACTTCGTGATCTTCACCGGCGACCTGACGCACACCACCGACGACCCAATGGTGCGCCGCGAACGCATGAAACAGTTTCAGGCGATCGTCGCGCAACTGAACGTGCAACCGCTGTATCTGATGCCGGGCGAACACGACGCGAGTCTCGACGCAGGCGCCGCGTTCAAGGAGATGTTCGGCGCGACGCACTACACGTTCGATCACAAGGGCGTGCACTTCATTACGCTCGACAACGTATCGGACCCGGCCGGCCGCGTCGGCGCCGAGCAGATCGCGTGGCTCGCCGCGGACATTGACAGGCAACCGCAGGACGCGCGCATCGTCGTGTTCACGCACCGGCCGCTGTTCGATCTCGCACCGCAATGGGACTGGGCGACGCGCGACGGGGCGCAGGTGATCGACGTGCTGACGCGCCGCCAGAACGTCACGGTGTTTTACGGCCATATCCATCAGGAGCATCACGCGCTGACCGGCAACATCGCGCACCACGCGGCGCACTCGCTGATGTTCCCGCTGCCGGCGGCCGGCTCGCAGGACAAGCGGCTGCCGGTGCCGTGGGACGCCGCCGCGCCTTATCGCGGCCTCGGCTGGCGGCAGGTCAAGGTCGATGCGCAGCCGCGCGCGTTCGCGTTGAATGAAATGCCGGTCCGCAATCTTTCGTGAGGACGCGCCATGGCAAACGACAGCAGCGTTTCGGTCGATATGCGTCGCCAGCTCGCGCGGCGCAGGATTCTGACACTTGCCGGCGCGGGCGCCGCGCTCGCTCTGCTGGCGCAGATCCCCGCGCGTGCCGCCGCGCCGCGCGTCATCCAGGTGCACGCCAGGCGCTTTGTGTTCACGCCGGATCAGATCAGGCTCGCGCCGCACGAAGCGGTCGTGTTCGAACTGACCAGCGAGGACATCACGATGGGCTTCGCCATTCCGCAGTACGGCGTGCGCGTCGACGTGCCGCCGGGACCGCCCGTGCGGCTCGCCGCCCAGGCCGGCGAAGCCGGTACCGTCGAGTTTCTGTGCGACATCTTTTGCGGCTCGGGGCATGAGACGATGAATGGCGCGTTGATCGTCGGTTAGCCTCCGTGAGCGGCGCTTCGCCGCCCGCCTGCAGCACGGCGGCGTGCGCTGCTTCATGCCGCCGGCAGCGGGCGCCGCGTCGCGCGCATGCGCTACTCGCCAGTCCAGTACCCCGGCCGCGCGTACACCTCTTTCAGATAATCGATGAAGTAGCGCACCTTGGCCGGCACGTAGCGCTGCTGCGGGTACACCGCGAGGATGTCGTACTCCGGCAGCGCGTAGTCGTCGAGCACGGTTTCCAGCTCGCCGCGCACCAGTTGCGCCTGCACTTCCCACGTCGAGCGCCAGCCGAGCCCGAGCCCCTCGGAAACCCAGCGGTGCAGCAGCTCGCCGTCGTTGCAGTCGAGCGAACCGCCGACCCGCACCGTGGCGAGCTTGCCGTTGCGCCGGAAGTACCAGCCGCGGTTCTGGCCACCCTGCAGGTTGAACGCAAAGCAGTTGTGCTGCGACAGATCTTCGAGCGTTTTCGGCCGGCCGTGCTTTTTGAAGTAGGCCGGCGTGCCGCACACCACGCGCTGGTTCGACGCGAGCTTGACCGCGACGAAGTTCGGATCGACCGCGCCGCCGATGCGGATCGACAGGTCGTAGCCTTCGCGCACCAGGTCGACCACGCGGTCGGTCAGATTGAACGACACCTGCAGTTCAGGCTTGTCGGCAACGAATGCCGGCGCAAGCGGCGCAACGTGCTTGCGGCCGAACGCCGCCGGCGCCGACACGATCAGATGTCCGGACACTGCGCGACGCCCCGCGCTCAGTTCGTTTTCCGCCTGGTCCCATTCGCTGAGCAGGCCGCGGCAGCGTTCCAGAAACGCCGCACCCTCTTCGCTGACCACCAGACGCCGCGTCGAGCGGTACATCAGTTTGACGCCGAGGCGTTTCTCGAGCGCGTCGATGCGCCGCCCGAGGATCACCGGCGATACCCCTTCCTCCAGCGCCGCGGCGGCGAGACTGCCCGCGTCGGCAACGCGCACGAAAGTTTCGATCTGTTTGAAGCGGTCCATCTTGTGTCTCCTGCCGGCGGACCCGTGGCGGTCAGGTCAGCGCGCTGCGACGCCCTGACCCCGCCCGTCTGACCGATTCAATACTTTTTGTTTCGGAATAAGCGACCCGGACTGATCTTATCAAACCTTAAGCACCCGCCTAAAGTGCGAAGAACACCCCATTTCCCACATCCCGCAGCACATCGAGGAGACATCCATGGCCAAGATGAGAGCCGTCGACGCAGCCGTTCTGGTGCTCGAAAAAGAAGGCATCGACACCGCGTTCGGCGTTCCCGGCGCCGCGATCAATCCGCTGTATTCGGCCATGCGCAAAGCCGGCAACATCAGCCACGTGCTGGCGCGCCACGTCGAAGGCGCGTCGCATATGGCCGAGGGCTACACGCGTGCCGCCCCCGGCAACATCGGCGTGTGTATCGGCACGTCGGGCCCGGCAGGCACCGACATGATCACCGGCCTCTATTCGGCTTCTGCCGATTCGATTCCGATTCTCGCGATCACCGGCCAGGCGCCGCGCGCGCGTCTGTACAAGGAAGACTTCCAGGCCGTCGATATCGAATCGATCGCCAAGCCCGTGACCAAATGGGCCGTCACGGTGCGCGAGCCGGCGCTGGTGCCGCGCGCGTTCCAGCAGGCGTTTCACCTGATGCGCTCGGGCCGCCCGGGTCCGGTGCTGATCGACCTGCCGATCGACGTGCAGCTGGCCGAGATCGAATTCGACATCGACACGTACGAGCGGCTGCCGGTCTACAAGCCGAAAGCCAGCCGCAAGCAGATCGAAGCCGCGCTGACGATGCTGAACGACGCGGAAAAGCCGCTGATCGTGTCGGGCGGCGGCGTGATCAACGCCGCAGCCGAAGACCTGCTGGTGGAATTCGCCGAAACGCTCGGCGTGCCGGTGATCCCGACGCTGATGTCGTGGGGCGCGATTCCCGACGACCACCCGCTGATGGCCGGCATGGTCGGCCTGCAAACCTCGCACCGCTACGGCAACGCGACGCTGCTCGCATCCGACTTCGTGATGGGCATCGGCAACCGCTGGGCCAACCGTCACACCGGCAGCGTCGAGGTCTATACCAAGGGCCGTAAGTTCGTGCACGTGGATATCGAGCCGACGCAGATCGGCCGCGTGTTCGGCCCGGATCTGGGCATCGTGTCCGATGCGAAGGCCGCGCTGGAACTGTTCGTCGAAGTGGCGAAGGAATGGAAGGCCGCCGGCAAGCTGAAGAACCGCGGCGCATGGGTCGAAGAGTGCCAGGAGCGCAAGGCGACGATGCTGCGCAAGACGCACTTCGACAACGTGCCGATCAAGCCGCAGCGTGTCTACGAAGAAATGAACAAGGTGTTCGGCCGCGATACCTGCTACGTCAGCACGATCGGTCTGTCGCAGATCGCCGGCGCGCAGTTCCTGCATGTGTTCAAGGCGCGCAACTGGATCAACTGCGGCCAGGCCGGCCCGCTCGGCTGGACCATTCCGGCCGCGCTCGGCGTGCGTGCCGCGGATCCGCAGCGGCCGATCGTCGCGCTGTCCGGCGACTATGACTTCCAGTTCATGATCGAAGAGCTGGCGGCCGGCGCGCAGTTCAAGCTGCCGTACGTGCACGTGGTGGTCAACAACTCGTACCTCGGCCTGATCCGCCAGGCGCAGCGCGCGTTCGACATGGACTACTGCGTACAGCTCGCGTTCGACAACATCAACGCGCCTGAAGTGGAAGGCTACGGCGTGGACCACGTGACGGTGGCCGAAGGCCTCGGCTGCAAGGCGCTGCGCGTGTTCAAGCCGGAAGACATCGCACCGGCGCTGAAGAAGGCGCAGTCGATGCTGTCCGAGTTCAACGTGCCGGTGGTCGTCGAAGTGATTCTCGAGCGTGTGACCAACATCTCGATGGGCACCGAGATCGACGCGATCAACGAGTTCGAAGACCTCGCCGCGTCGCGCAAGGACGCGCCGACCGCGATCAACGCGCTCGACTGATGTAGCGTGCGGCGGCCCGCGCGGCTGCCGCTTCGCGAAGCGTGTGGTGCTTCACGCGCGCGGCGCTTCACGCGTGCCGCTTCACGCTTAACGTCGTTTGATTTGCTGGTCCGTCTCCGGCGGCATTGCCCGTCGCCGGAGCGACGCCGTTCAACCTGACCGACCTCGAGAGACACCCACGAAATGCCGAAATTCGCCGCCAATCTGACGATGCTGTTCAACGAAGTGCCGTTCCTCGAACGCTTTGCCGCCGCTGCGAACGCGGGCTTCGATGCCGTCGAGTTCCTGTTTCCGTATCCGTACAAGGCCGCCGAGCTGGCCGAGCGGCTCGCGCAACACAAGCTGAAGCTGGTGCTGCACAACCTGCCCGCCGGCAACTGGGAAGCCGGCGAACGCGGCATCGCGTGCCTGCCGGATCGCGTCGGCGAGTTCCAGGAAGGCGTGGGCCGTGCGATCGAATACGCAAAGGCGCTCAACGTGCCGCAACTGAATTGCCTCGTCGGCATTCCGACCGCGGGCATCAGCGCCGACAATGCGCGCAAGACCATCGTCGGCAATCTGCGCTACGCAGCGGGCGAGCTGAAGAAGGCAGGCATCCGCCTGCTGGTCGAGCCGTGCAACTCATACGACATTCCGGGCTTCGCGCTGAACCGCTCGGCCGAAGGCCTCGACGTGATCCGCGAAGTCGGTTCGGACAACCTGTTCCTGCAATACGACATCTATCACATGCAGCGGATGGAAGGCGAACTCGCCGCGACGATCAAAAAGAACTTTGCGTCGATCGCGCACATCCAGCTGGCCGACAACCCGGGGCGTAACGAACCGGGCACCGGCGAAATCAACTACCCGTTCCTGTTCGATCTGCTCGATTCGCTCGGCTACGCCGGCTATATCGGCTGCGAATACAAGCCGCGCACGACCACCGCCGAAGGGCTCGGCTGGTTGCAGCGCGCAACCGCCTGAGCGCGGCGCAGCGCAGCATCGACAGGACCTCTCACCCTTTTCACTGGAGACACACGTAATGGCAAAGATCGGTTTTATCGGCCTCGGCATCATGGGCTCGCATATGGCGCGCAATCTGCAAAAAGGCGGTCACGCGCTGATCGTCAACGGCGCCTATCCGGTCCCGGACGATCTCGCCAGATCGGCTAGCGTGGTCAAGGACTCGACCGCGGTCGCGCAGGCGGCCGACATCGTCGTCGTGATGGTGCCGGATACGCCGGACGTCGCGAACGTGCTGTTCGCCGACGACGGTGTCGCGAAAGGCCTCAGCAAGGGCAAGGTGGTGATCGACATGAGCTCGATCGCGCCGCTCGAAACGCAGGCGTTTGCCAAACGCATCAACGAACTCGGCTGCGACTATCTGGACGCGCCGGTATCCGGCGGCGAAATCGGCGCACGCGACGCCACGCTGACGATCATGGTCGGCGGTCCGCAACAGGCTTTCGATCAGGCCAAACCGCTGTTCGAGCTGATGGGCAAGAACGTCTCGCTGATCGGCGACAACGGCGCGGGCCAGACCTGCAAGGTCGCCAACCAGATCATCGTCGCGCTGAACATCGAGGCGGTTGCCGAAGCGCTGCTGTTCGCGGCGCGCTCGGGTGCCGATCCGGAACGCGTGCGCCGCGCGCTGATGGGCGGCTTCGCTTCGTCGCGGATTCTCGAAGTGCACGGCGAGCGGATGACCAAGCGCACGTTCAATCCGGGCTTCCGTATCGAGCTGCATCAGAAGGACCTGAACCTCGCGCTCGACGGCGCGCGCAAGCTCGGCATCGCGCTGCCGCATACCGCGAGCGCGCAGCAGCTGTTCAGCGTATGCGCAGCGAACGGCGGCAAGGCATGGGATCACTCGGCGATGGTGCGCGCGCTCGAGATCATGGCCAATTTCGAAGTGGCGCAGGCGCCGGCGGCCGACGCGAAAGCGGCCTGAAGCACGACGTCCGTCAAGCAATCAGGTTGTGTCGTAGAGCAACGCATCACGTAACGAGCAACACGGGCTGCCGTGCCGGGCCTGCGGTCGATTCCAGGGCGACCGCAGGTTCGCGCAGCAGCCCTAATGCGGGGCGTCCGGCGCCGGGTGCAATGCCTGGTGGCCGGACAAATCGGGCCGCTCTGGGCTGAGGGCGGCTATGTGGGGTCCGCAGCGGCACCCGGCGACGACGGGGAAGCCTTGGTCGGTCAGACGTCGTCGCCGGGTGTCCGCCTGTCGGATAGCCCGGTGTCCGCTGCAACTAGCCGCGCGAGTGCGTGGCGCGCGATGGGGCTGTGACTCCCGCCGGTCCCTGCTTGCGCCGGCGCTTGCCGCTGGCGGTTTTTACTCCCGCCTGCGCTTGCTTCCGCCTGCTTTTGATCCCGTCCTCGACGCCTTCTTCGGTGCCCGTCTCGATTCCCGCCGCTGCCGGGCCTCAGGCCGTGCACGGCACAAACTGGCCGGGCCGGAACACCCTCAACAGATAGTCCTTCACCGACGGATCGAAATCGGGGCGCTGGATCGTGCCCGGCACGTGCAACAGCGAAGCGAAGCTGAATTCGACCGGATAGGTCTGATCGACATAGTCCTGCAATTGCGCGCGCGAGTGGAATGGCGTGAAGTCGATCACGCACGAACGAGCATGCAGTCCGCCGATGCGCTCCTTCAGGTCGTTCAACGTGTCCCGCACGCGATACGGCGCCGCGTAGATCTCGACGATCGTCGCGCCCTTCGGATAGTAAAGGCTGCCAAAGCCGTCGACCATCCGCGTCAGGTCCGGCACCTGCAGCGACACGATCGCATCGGCGTCGGTGGCCTTGCTGTGATAGCGGTCCAGCAGTTGCGGCGCATACACGTAGCCGTTCTTGAGCGAGTCCTTGATCTGGAACGGCAGCAGCAGGTCCTGCGAAACCGCGAGCGCAACGATGCCGTACAGTGCCACCGGCAACGCAGGCCAGCCGCGCCGCGGCTCGATGCGCGTCACGAGGCCGATCGTTGCGGCCGCAACGAAGGTCAGCCCGTAGCTGACCGTGCGCGGCGAATACAGGTCGTATTGCGTCTTCGTGCGCAGATAGAACGCGAGCAGCAGAAAGCCGAGCCCCGAGTAGAACAGCAGGCGGCAGGCGCGTGCGTCGCCGCCGCTGTAGCCGGCCACAGCGGTCACACGCGTCAGCGGCGTCCAGTGCCGTCTCGCCAGCCACAGCAGCAGCGCGCCGGCGAGCGCGAACCACGCACTTTCCTTCGCCAGTTGCAGCAAGAACTTCAGCAGCAGGAAACCGAAAGTTTCCGGCGCCGGAATGCGTTCAATGCCGGTTCCGAAGCCGGTCATCTCGACGTTGAATTTCTGGTAGCCGACAAAGAACAGCGCGGCGACCACAAACGCCGGCAATGAAATCAGCGCGGTGCGCCTGCCATAGGCAAGCCACACGCCGACGAACATCGCCGCGGCGAACGGCGCGAAAAAGTAACGCGATGAGCAACCGATAATCAGGAACACGGCCAGCAGACCCACCAGAAGCGCGGCCTTCCCATAGCGCGCCGCGCTGCCGTGAATCCTGTCGAGCGCAAACAGTGCGCCACAGAACGCGAACAGCGACAGATTCTCCGACCATGTGTACTGGTACAGCCCGAGCGTCAACGGATTGAGCATCACCAGCGCGGGCACCAGCGGATGACGGAAAGTTTTCGTCAGCAGCCAGAAGCCGCCGAACGCGAGCACCAGATTGGTTGCCTTGCTGCTGACGATCAGGCTCGCAATATCGTGCGACGGCGCAAGGAGCGCAATCGCAAGTGGATAGCCGCACGGAAAGATCGCGAAATAGGCGCCGTCGACACTGCAGCCCTGCCCTTCGCGCAGCGCCTGCGCCAGATGCAGATAGTTCCACGAGTCGACGGTCAGAAAGCCGTACGCCACCGCGGCGAGCGCCGCGAGCCCGAGCACGAACAAGGCTGCCATATAGTAGGCCGCGCGCGCCGTGCACAGGGTGCCGGCCACGTCGTGCGGCGTGTCGCGTCGGTTGCAGCGGGTGTCGGAATTGGCGGGCGCCGGAGGCACCGCATACAGACCGCCGGTGATGCCGGTCACGTAACGGTAGAACTGAGCCGCTTGCATACTGGCACCACCTCCAACGGGCGTAAGAAGCTTGCGCAGCACGCGGCGCGCCCGCTTGTGTCGAATCGGTTGAGCCGCTGCAACGGCGGCCGTTTGCCGGGAGAGGAGGCGCGCCCGCACGCATACGGTGCAAACTGCGCCGGTCGCGTGCCGCACTGCCTGCGCCACGCCGATGTGCGCCAGCGCGGCGACCCCACAAGCTGCCTGTCGGGTCGCCGCGCCCTGTTATGTGATCGCTAGATCGCCAGCATCATGCTCAACGCGCACAGACCCATCACCGCGCTGCTCACGCGGTCCTTGAACGCGAACACGATCGGGTCGTCGTGCATCTGCCCGCGAAACGCGAACATCCAGATCCGGCTGACCCAGTACAGCGTCAGCGCGAACACTGCCCACAGCAATTGTGGATGCCGGTACATCTGCGTCAGTTCCGGCGAGTTCAGGTAGAGCGCCAGCACCAGCACCGCCAGATACGCGGACGACGTGCCGAACGAGCGCAGGATCGACATGTCCTGCGTGATGTAGCCGCGCCCCGCCGCCTCCATCTTGCCCTGTCGCAGAATGCTTTCGAGCTCGACGTAGCGCTTGACCATCGCGAGGCTCAGAAAGATCGGCACGCAGAACAGGATCAGCCAGTACGACAGCACGATATCGGTGGCCGCGCCGCCGGCGATCACGCGCACCGTGTACAGGCACGCGAGCGTGAACACGTCGACCAGCGCCATGCGTTTCAGGCTGAACGAATACGCGACGGTCGCGGCCAGATAGGCGGCCAGCACCACGCCGAAGTGCCACGGCAGCAGCGTGGCGAGCGCGGCGCCGCCGGCCAGCAGCAGCACCGTCATCACGATGCCGAACGACAGCGACAGACTGCCCGACGCAAACGGCCGGCTGCGCTTTCTTTCGTGACGGCGGTCGGCGTCGAGATCGAGCATGTCGTTGAGCAGATACACCGACGAGGCCGACAGGCAGAACGACGCGAATGCGACGCACGCTTCGAACAGCGCGTGCGGATCGGTAAAGCGGTGCGCGGTCAGCACCGGCACGAAGATCAGCACGTTCTTGACCCACTGATGCACGCGCATCTCTTTGAGCACCAGCGGCACGATACGCCGCTTGCGCTCGAAAAAGATAATCGCCTCGTTGACCTTGCGCGCCGCCGCGGCGATATGCCGGTCGCCGACCACGATCGCCTGGCGCGCGCGGCGCCACACCGGCAGGTCGGCCAGCGCGTCGCCGCAGTAGTCGAAGCCCTGCTCGCCGAACCTCGCGACCAGCACGTCGGCCTTGTTGCGGCCGAACAGATTGCGCTCGGCAGTGCTGGCGAGCACGCCGTTGAAGAGGCCGAAGTGCTCGGCCACCTGGCTGGCGAAGCGATGGTTGGATGCGGTGCACAGGTACAGCGGCCGCCCGGCCGAATGCTCGTCGCGCAGATAGTCGACCAGCTGGCTGTTGTACGGCAGCACGCCGACGTCGATCGTCACGCGCCGCGCGATCTGTTCTTTCAGATACGCCTTACCGTGCAGCAGCCATGCGATGCACAGAAAGATCGCCCACGGGTTGTGCTTGACCAGCACCAGAAACCCTTCGAGCAAAAAGTCCGTGCGCGTGAGCGTGCCGTCCAGATCGACGCACAACGGGACCGCTGTGTTCGCCATGTCGTACCTCGTTGGCCTAACGTTGCTTTGCTATGTGCCGCACGTGCCGCTCGTCCTGCGGCAGGTGCGCAAGTGTCTTGAGTCGCGGTGCGTTCGTCATATGGAACGCGGGCTGACCAGGTGCATGCTATCGACGTAGAAATTCCGGCTCTGTGCGCAACCGCACAACGATTCAAGCGAACACGAAACGCTTGTCGAGGTGATACTTCGCAAAGTAGCCGAGCGTCAGGCCCAGCGCGCCTCCGGCCAGGCGCGCGGACTCGGTGTGGAACAGCACGTCGGCGCCGAATTCGACGGCCCAGAACAGTGCGGTCGTGCCGAGTCCCATCACCACGTACAGCGTGAAGGTCTGGATGCCGTGCGCGACACTGCGGTGCGGATAACGAAAAATCCACACCTTGTCGAGCAAGTATTTGACGACCAGTCCGACGCCGGTACCGACGCACACCGACAGCGGCACGCCGAGCCAGCCGTGATAGAGCCAGTACGAAAGCTTCTGGCTCGCGAGGTTCGCGACGATCGACAGTGCCGCGAAGCTTGCGTACGCAACCACCAGACGTGCGCGCGGCAGCGGCGCGGCGAGAGCCTGGCCGGTCATCGCGCGCCTGCCTTGCAGAAGCGGTGCAGCGGCTTCACAACGACACCCGCTTGAATACGAAGCCCGGCAGCGAGCGGATCACCAGCATGATGCCGCTCCAGAACCACGGCGTGTACAGCGCGTCCTTGCCGCGCTCGATCGCGCGCACGATGTCGGCGGCCACCCGCTCCGGCGACGCGACCAGCGGCCCTGGCAACGCGAGGCCCGCCGTCATCGGCGTGGCGACGAAGCCGGGCTTGATGGTCAGCACCCGCACGCCGGCCTTGAAAAGGCGCGCGCGCAACCCTTCGCAGAAGGTCGCGACGGCTGCTTTCGCGGCACCGTACACGTAGTTCGACGGCCGTCCGCGGTCGCCCGCCACCGACGCGATCACCGCGATCGAACCGCTGCGCTGGCTTTCGAACTGGCCTGCCAGCAGCGTCAGCAGCGCGATCGTCGACAGCGCATTGGTCGACAGTTCGTGCAGCACCATGTCGACGTCGCGCTCGCAGCGCGACTGATCGGGCAGCGAGCCATGCGCGATCAGCACGATATCGATGCGTCCCAACGCCGCGCGGCACGCGTCGAGCATCGCCTGATGCTGTTGATGGTCGTTGACGTCTAGCACGTGCGTGACCACCTGCCCCGCGCCGCGCACGCGCAGGTCCTGCGCGACCGCTTCGACGCGCAGCGGATGGCGGCCGGTCAGGAACAGATTCGCGCCCTCTGCGGCCCAGCGCCGCGCGCAGGCGGCCGCGATGGCGGACGAGCCGCCGACGATCAGTACGTTTTTCATCATTGAGTGGTCCGTTTCCAGAAGCGCGACATCAAGGCCGGGTCGCGATGGGTTTCGAGTTGTTGCCACGCCGGATAGGCAGCGCGAAAGCAGGCGCCGCTCATATGCGCATCCTTGGCGGGGTATTGCCGGCCGCCTGCCTCGCTGACGATTGCGTCGAGCGTGGCGAACAGCGCGTCGTTCACGCGTGCATGCTGCGGGAAGTCCAGCGCAAGCGACACGCCGGGCATCGGAAACGACAGCAGCCCCGGCGAAGCGAGCGTGCCGCAGCGCTTGAGCACCGCGAGAAACGAGCCGGAGCCGCTCTTTGAAATCGCCGCGAGAATCGCCTGCAGCGCATCGCGCGCGCTCGCTTCGGGCAGCACGCACTGGTGCTGCTGAAAGCCGCGCCGGCCGTAGATGCGGTTCCAGTGCAGGATGCTGTCGAGCGGATACAGGAAGCCGGTCAGGCCGACCGTCGCCTGCGTGCTGCGCCGCCACTGGCGGCGGTAGTACAGCGCGTTGAACGGCTTGAGCGTATAGCGGTTGATCAGCGACAGCGGCAGCGCGAACGGCACCGTGCGCACGCGCGGCGCGGGCAGCGACAGATCGCCGTCGTCCGCATGGTCGCCGCACATATAGATGCCGCGCCCGAGCGCCGCGCCGCGCGCCAGGCAATCGACCCACGCGACACCGTATTCGTGCTGCGGATCCAGTTCGTCGGACAGCGCGAAAAAGCCGTCGAGATTGTCGAAACGGATCGAGGTAGTCGCGATGCGGCTCGAGCGCACCGGCATCAGCTGGATCTCGACCCATTCGATCACGCCGGTCAGGCCGAGCCCGCCGATCGTCGCGCGAAACAGTGCGTCGTGCTCGCCGGGCGCGCATTCGGCCGGCGCGCGGTCGGAGCGCAGCAGCGAAAAACGCCGCACGTGGCGGCCGAAGGTGCCGCGCACATGGTGATTCTTGCCATGCACGTCGTTGGCCACCGCGCCGCCTAGCGTGACGAACTGCGTGCCGGGCGTGACCGGCAGCATCCAGCCGCGCGGCACCGCTACGGCCAGCACTTCGCCGAGCGTGACGCCCGCTTCCGCGCGCACCACGCCGGCGCGCCAGTCCGCGCTGATGAAGCGGGCCACGCCGCGCATATGCAATACGTGGTCGGTGGCGGCCAGACAGCTGTCGCCGTAACTGCGGCCATTGCCGAACGGCAGCGTGGTGCCGAAGCGCATGCTCGTGCGGCGCAGCTCCGCGTCGATCGCGTCGCGCCACGCCAGCGGATGGCTCGATTGGGGCGCGTGGGGATAGTGGCCCCACGACAGCAGCTTGGACACGCTCATCGGATCCCGCCTCGTCAGGATGAGCGCGATGTTAGCGGCGCGTTTTTTTGTCGACCGTGGGCTGCCTCACAGAACGGAGAAGAAGTCCCGGTGCCGGCGGCGTGCCGGATGCGGTTGCGTGCGCCGGGTACGCGCGGCCCGCCTGGCTAGATGCGGGCGCGCGCTGCAGGCGTTTGCTGACTATTCGCTCCAGCAACGGGCCATGGCATCGGCGAGTGCCGCCTCGCCGAGGCGCGGCGCGCCGGCATCGGCCTTCAGCGAATCGAGCACGCATAGCGCACGATACAGCGCATCGATGCGCGGCAGCGCGCAGCCTGCCGCGCTGGCCGCGGCCAGCGGCCGCGCGTACATCACGTCGAGTTCCATCGGCCGATGCAGCACGGCGTCGTAATACATGCTCGGCAGATAGTCGTCGAGCCCGGCGGTCATCCCGATCATCTGCTGCGGCGTGTCGGACGGCAACCGGTAGCCGCACGCGGCCGCACCCTGCATCACCTCGTTCATCAACGCAAGCAGTAGCTGACGGCTATCTGGATGGGCGGTAAGCCGTTTCGTGCCAATTTTTAGCAGCGCGGACAGGCCGTTGTAAGGCACGTTCCAGATCAGCTTGCGCCAGCGCCCTTCGACCAGGTCCGGCAGCGCTTTCGAGCCCACGCCGGACGACGCGAACATCGCCACCGCTTCGTCGACGATCCGCTGCGGCGAACGTGCGGCGTCGCGCGGGCCAGAATGGTAGCCAAAGTGGAGATCGTTTAGCGCAACGTGCGTGACCACACCCGGCGCGTTACGTTGCACGCCAATCCAGCCCAGTCCTCCGAGGAGATGCACGGACGCGGGCAACATGGGCCGCAGCATGTCCTCGACCCCGAGGCCGTTCTGCATGCACACCACCGTGGCGCCCGGCGCTGCCGCACGCGCGACGAGCGGCGCGAGCGCCGCGTTGCTGGTCGCTTTCGCAGCGAGGAACAGCCAGTCGCACGGCGGCATCGCGTCGATCGTGCGGTATGCGTTGACGGCGACCGGTGGCGCATGCGGGAACTGCTTGCTTTCGAGCCTCAGTCCGTCGCGCGCGATCACGTCGTATTCGCTGCGCAACAGGAAATGCACGTCGTAGCCCGCGCGCGCCAGCTGATAGCCGAAATAGCCGCCGATCGCGCCGCTGCCGATCATGCCGATCCGCGGAGATTGCGTTGTCATAAAAACCCTCGTCGAAAGATAGCGTTGCCACGTCGCGCGCGTCGCCGCTCGCGAACAGGTGCTACATCGGGAATAACAATCGCGGCAGCGGGAAATTCCAGCGCGTGTGCGTCGACGGTGATTCGGGCCCGTGAGGGGCCGGCTACGGGGGTGTCGAGGATGGGTGAGGCGATGGCCGGTCGAGTGCCGGCATCGACCGGCTGGGGTTGCGGCTGGTGGCTGGCCGTGCAACGGCTCAGTGGCTCAGTGGCTCAGTGGCTCAGTGGCTCAGCGGCTCAGAGGGTATCGAAGATCGTCTGCAGTGCGGCCGCCCCGGTGTGCCCGGCGGCCAGTGCCAGCATCAGCAGCACGCGCGCCTTGTACGGATTCAACCCGTTCGCGCTGACGAAGCCGAGCGCATCGTCGCAGGCCGCGCCGTTGCGCATCACGTGACCGGACCCCACCCGCGATGCGCGCACCACGGCGATACCCTGCGCCACCGCGTCGACCAGCGCCTGCTGCAGCGATGCATGAATCGAGCCGTTGCCGGTACCGGCCACCACGATGCCGCGCATGCGCGCCTGCACCAGCGCGTCGACCAGCACGCGCGTCGCTCCCGCATAGCTCGCGACGATTTCGACCGCGGGCCATCCGTGCGGCTGCGCCACCTGCCCGATCACGAAGCCGGTGGCCAGCGTGTGCGGCCGCACCACGCCGCGCAGAAACTCGACGCGGCCGTCCTGCACCCAGCCGAGCGCGCCGACTTCCGGCGACTGGAAGGTATCGACCGCGAAGGTGCTGGTTTTGACGACGTCGCGCGCGCTATGGATACGGTTGTTGAATGCCACCAGCACGCCCTGCCCGTGCGCCGCGCGGCTCGCCGCGACCGTCACCGCATTGAGCAGATTCAGCGGCCCGTCGGCCGACAGTGCGCTCGACGGCCGCATCGCGGCGGTCAGCACGACTGGCTTCGCACTGTTGACGGTCAGATGCAGCATGTACGCCGTTTCTTCGAGCGTATCGGTGCCGTGCGTGATCACGATGCCGTCGACGTCGTCGCTCGCCAGCAGCGCGTCGACGCGTTGCGCGAGCGTGGTCCACAGCGTCAGCGACATGTCCTTGCTGTCGATGCTCGCGACCTGCTCGGCATCGATCTGCGCGACGCTCGACAGCGCCGGCACCGCGGCGAGCAGGCGCTCGACGCCGACTACGCCGGCCTGATAGCCGGCCGTGCTTGCCGCATCGGCGGCCGAACCCGCGATCGTGCCGCCAGTGGCGAGCACCGCGATGCGCGGCAGCGCAGAAGAGGAGGAAGAAGCGGAAGAAGGTGACGTGTTCATGGCGGCGATTGTAAGCGATGCGCGGTACCGCGGAGAACTCACAGCACCGCACGACGCGTCGCGCGGCCGAACGCACTTTTTACCGCACTGTTTGCCGTGCTACCCGGCAAACCAGACACCCATCACGCGGCCTCGCGCAACTGGCTGGCGATATCCGCTTCCTTCAGCTGCGGTGCGAACATTTCGATCAGCTTGTACGCATACGCGCGCAGGAACGCGCCCTTGCGCAGACCGACGCGCGTCGTGCTCTCTTCGAACAGATGCTGCGTATCGAGCGCGACCAGCTCCGTATCGCGCTTCGGATCGAACGCCATCGCCGCGACGATACCCACGCCCATGCCCAGCTCGACGTAGGTCTTGATCACGTCCGCATCGATCGCGGTCAGCACCACGTCGGGCATCGCGCCGACTTTGGCGAACGCCTGGTCCACATGCGAGCGGCCGGTGAATTCCTGTTCATAGGTGACGATCGGATATTCGGCGATCTCTTCGAGCGTCAGGTTCGCGCGGCCCACCAGCGGATGATCCTTCGGCACCACCACCACGTGGTGCCACGAATAGCACGGGAACGTCACGATATCCGGATAGCGGTCGAGCGCTTCGGTCGAAATGCCGATGTCCGCTTCGCCGTTGATGATCATCTGCGCGATCTGCTGCGGGTTGCCCTGGCGCAGCGCGAGATGCACCTTCGGAAACACTTCCGTGAACTGCCGGATCACCTTCGGCAACGCATAGCGCGCCTGCGTGTGCGTGGTCGCGACGACCAGGTGGCCGTTGTCCTGGTCCGCGTACTGGCGCGCAACGCGGCGCAGATTCTCCGCGTCGAGCAGCATCCGCTCGATCAGCTGATGCACCGCCTTGCCCGGCTCGGTGAGTCCGGTCAGCCGCTTGCCGCGCCGGATGAAAATGTCGACGCCGAGTTCGTCCTCGAGGTCCTTGATCTGTTTCGATACGCCCGATTGCGATGTGTACAGCACGTTCGCCACTTCGGTCAGATTCATGTTCTGGCGCACGGCCTCGCGCACGAAGCGCAACTGCTGGAAGTTCATTGTCGTCTCCTGCCTGACTGATTTTTTGCGTTACTGCGCCGGAAAGACCCGCAATGCGCGCGGCACCGCCGTCGCACCGTCGCCGACCGCGAGGCGCAGCTCGCGCCATGCTTCGCGATCGAGTTCTGCTTCGAGCAGATGGCCGCCCTGCCCTTCGAGCTCGACGCGCACCGAGCCGCCGAGCGTCACCACGCGCCGCACGCCGACCGCGATGCCGTCGGTATGGCCGGCGGCCGCCTGCGGATACAGCACGAGGTCGTGCGGCCGCACGTACGCGAGCGCCGGGCCTTCGAAGCCAGCTTCGATCGCGATCGGCTGCGCCGCGCCGTCGGCGACGAAGCCGTTGCGCGCGACGCTGCCGCGCAAGCGGTTGGCCGCGCCGAGGAATTCGTAGACGAACGACGTCTGCGGATGATCGTAGACGTCCTGCGGGCTGCCGACCTGCTCGACGTGCCCGTGATTCATCACGACGATGCGGTCCGCCACTTCGAGTGCCTCTTCCTGGTCATGCGTGACGAAGATCGTCGAGATATGCAGATCGTCGTGCAGACGGCGCAGCCAGCTGCGCAGCTCCTTGCGCACTTTCGCGTCGAGCGCGCCGAACGGCTCGTCGAGCAGCAGCACTTTCGGCTCGACGGCCAGCGCGCGCGCCAGCGCGATACGCTGCCGCTGCCCGCCCGACAGCTCCGACGGATAGCGCGGCGCGAGCCAGTCGAGCTGCACCAGCTTCAGCAGATCATGCACCTTGTCGCGAATCGTCGCCTCCGACGGCCGCTCGTTGCGCGGCTTCACGCGCAGGCCGAAGGCGACGTTCTCGAACACCGTCATATGGCGGAACAGCGCGTAGTGCTGGAACACGAAGCCGACCTGGCGCTCGCGCGCGCCGACCTCGGCGACGTCCTGCCCTTGCAGCACGACCTGGCCCGCATCGGCGAATTCGAGGCCGGCAATCACGCGCAGCAGCGTGGTCTTGCCGCAGCCGGACGGCCCGAGCAGCGCGACCAGTTCGCCCGGCGGAAAGTCGAGCGACACGTTGTCGAGCGCGGTGAAGTCGCCGAAGCGCTTGTGCAGATTGCGAACGGTGATGCCCATCTGTGACACTCCTTATTGAAGCTGGCCGCCGGCCGTCTTGCCGGATGACGCGGCAACCGCCGCGACAGGTGCCGGCCCCGCATGCACGGGCGCACCGCCATCGCGCTGTTGCACCGACATATGGCGCTCGGCGAGCAGCTTGAGGCCGAGCGTCACCAGCGCGAGCAGCGCCAGCAGCGAGGCCACCGCGAAGGCGGCCGCAAAGTTGTATTCGTTGTAGAGAATTTCGACGTGCAGCGGCATGGTGTTGGTCTGGCCGCGAATATGGCCGGACACCACCGATACCGCGCCGAATTCGCCCATTGCGCGTGCGTTACACAGAATCACGCCGTACAGCAGGCCCCATTTGACGTTCGGCAGCGTCACGCGGCGGAAGATCTGCCAGCCGGACGCGCCGAGCACATGCGCGGCTTCTTCTTCGTCGGTGCCTTGCGCCTGCATCAGCGGAATCAGTTCGCGCGCGACGAACGGGAACGTGACGAACACGGTGGCCAGCACGATGCCGGGCACCGCGAAGACGATCTGCACGTCGTGCGCCTGCAGCCACGGGCCGAACCAGCCTTGCGCGCCGAACAGCAGCACGTAGATCAGGCCGGAAATCACCGGCGAGACCGAGAACGGCAGATCGATCAGCGTCGTCAG
>DATLOW010000058.1:0-36386 GCA_035536055.1 Paraburkholderia sp.
ACGTATCGCGATGTACTCGAACACTGGCTGAGCGGCGTGCCGGTGCAGCAGGCGTGGCACGTCAACGAACAGGCTTCGTATCACGGCATCCTCACCTGCGTGGCGGCCGGCTCATGCTTCGCGCTGTGTCCGCGCTCGATATTGAATATGCAGCGTGTGCCGATGGACGTACGCAAGCAGACCATCGCATCGATCGACACGTATCTGGTGTCGCGTATCGCGAACCGCAGTACGGCACTCGATGCGCTGCTGGGCGCCTTGCTTGCCGGGCGGTCGAACGAGCCGCACAAGACCGGCGTGGCGGCCGCGTGACGAGCTACGGCGGGCAGGAATTCCCCTAAAACAGAGCAATCAAATTACATGCAGCGACAATTCGATGATCTCCTGCTCGGCAGTATCGAGCTCTTCTGCTTTGCTGCCGAGCTCGGCAGTTTTACGTTGGCGGCGGCTGCAGCGAGTGTGACGCCTGCTGCGGTGAGCCGCTCGGTGGCCCGTCTGGAGAAACGCCTCGGCGTGCGTCTGTTCGTGCGCACGACACGGCAGATCCGCCTGACCGATCTGGGCCGCAACTATTTCGAACAATGCCGGTCCGCGCTCGGCCAGCTGGTCGATGCGGAACGCGAAGCGACCGGCCAGCAGGCAACGCCTGCGGGAATCTTGCGGGTCAGCATGCCGACGCCATATGGCCACTACCGGATGTTGCCGCTGATGGCCGAGTATCGCGAGCGTTTTCCCGAGGTGAAAGTCGAAGCGCATCTGAGCAACCGCAATATCGATTTCGGCGACGAAGGTTTCGACCTGGCGATTCGCGGCCGCGCGCCGCGCGACTCGGGGCTGATCGCGCGTACGCTCGAACATGCGGAACTGGTGGTGGTCGCGTCGCCGGCTTATGTGAGCCGGGCGGGCGCGCCGGCTACGCCCGACGATCTCGCCGAACGCGACTGCATCCAGTTCGAGTTGCCGAGCAACGGTCGCAACGTGCCGTGGCTGTTCAAGAAGGACGGCGACCAGATCGAAGTGGCGACCGGCGGCGGCTATGGTTCGTCCGGCGACGTGCTGGCCGGCGTCACGCTGGCCCGCAACGGCGCGGGTGTGTTTCAGACCTATCGTTTCGCCGTGGAGGACGATCTTGCGAGCGGCAGGCTGGTCGAACTGCTGCCACAGTACGGCGGTTGCTCGCGACCGTTTATCCTGCTGTATCCGCATGGCCGGCATCTGTCTTCACGAGTGCGGACCTTCGTCGATTTCATTGTGGAGAAGTTGCACACCCAGCTGCGGCCGGGTCTCTAACTGCTTTGAAGAGGACATGTCATGACTAGTCGTTCCGCAAACCAGTCGCTGCTGAAGCTGCTGGGTATCAGCAAGCCGATCATCCAGGCGCCGATGGCGGGCGTCAGCACGCCGGCGCTCGCTGCCGCCGTGTCGAACGCGGGCGGGCTCGGCTCGCTCGGCGTGGGCGCGATGAAGGCCGACGCCGCGCGCAAGACGATTCGCGACACGCGCGCGCTGACCCAGGGGCCGTTCAACATCAACGTGTTCTGCCATGCGCCGGCGACCGCCGATGCCGCGGTCGAACAGGCGTGGCTCGACTGGCTGCGTCCGCGTTTCGCGAAGTTCGGCGCGACGCCGCCGGAGAAGATCACCGAGATCTACACGAGCTTCGTCGAAGACCAGGCGATGCTCGACGTGTTTCTCGAAGAAAAGCCCGCGGTAGTCAGCTTCCATTTCGGCCTGCCGCCGCAACCAGTCATCGATGCGTTACATGCGGCCGGCATCGTGCTGTTTGCATCCGCAACCAATCTGCAGGAAGCGCAGCAGGTGGTTGCCGCCGGCGTCGATGCGATCGTCGCGCAAGGCATCGAAGCGGGCGGGCATCGCGGCATGTTCGATACCGCGCTGTTCGACGAGAGCATCGGCACCTTCGCATTGACGCGCCTGTTCGCGCGCAAGTTCGAGCTGCCGGTGATCGCTGCCGGCGGCATCATGGACGGGGCGGGCATTGCCGCGGCGCTGGCGCTCGGCGCGCAGGCCGCGCAACTGGGCACGGCCTTCGTGCCGTGCCCGGAGAGCGCGATCGACGACGGCTACCGGCGTGCGATTCTCGGGGAAGCGGCGCATCACACGACGCTGACCGCCGCGATTTCAGGCCGGCCCGCACGCAGCATGATGAACCGCTTCACGGCGCTCGGCGAACAACCCGACGCGCCGCAGACGCCGCTGTATCCGATCGCCTACGATGCCGGCAAAGCGTTGCATGGCGCGGCGAAGGCACAGGGCGAATTCGGCTACGGCGCGCAGTGGGCCGGGCAGGCGGCGGCGCTCGCGCGCGCGTTGCCGGCCGCGGAGCTGATGGCGCAACTCGAGCAGGAGCTGGCGCAGGCGTGCCGCGCGCTGCAGCAGTTTGCTTCCTGATTGCGCGGACGGCGTCGTAACGATGGACGAATCAGTGATGACCGCGCATCGCGCGCCCAGTGCCCAGGCGGAACCGGCCGCGCCGCGCGCGAGCGCGAGCGGCGCGCGGCTGCTGTCGGTCAACGTCGCGACCAGCGAGTCGCTCGACGTCGGCCACGCATTCCACGGTTCGACGGTGCTGTCCGCGATCCGCAAACGCCCGGTCAGCAGCCTGGCGAATGCGGCGGCAGTCGCGGTCGAAAGGCTCGGCCTCGCCGGCGACGAGCAGGCCGACCCCAGCGTGCATGGCGGCCTCGAAAAGGCGGTGTATCTGTATCCGGTCGAGCACTATGGGTGGTGGCGCGAGCGCCGTATCGAAGCGGGCGCGACCAATGCCGATACGCCGCTCTCGTTCGGCGCGCTCGGCGAAAACCTGACCACCGAGGGCGTTCTCGAACAGGACCTGTGGATCGGCGATCTGCTGATCGTCGGCGACGTGCAACTGAAAGTCGAGTCGCCGCGCAATCCGTGCTTCAAACTGAATGCGGTGATGGGCTATACGCGCGCCGCGAAGCATATGTTGCTGAGCGGCTTTGCCGGCGTGTATCTGCGCGTCGTGCAATGCGGCGCAATTCATGCGGGCGCAAGCATCGAAATCGTGCCGGGGCGCCGCGTCGAGTCGATCGCCGGCATGCTCGACTGGCGGCGCAGCAGGGCGCGTCGCGAACCCTAGGCGCGCTGCGCCGTCTGCTATCTGCGCAGCAGATACCCCTATGCAATAGCTTCGCTTGATGCGTGCATCGAAGGATGCGAACGTGCCGTATGCGGCGCTTGTCTTGCATCGCAGTGTGCCGCCGCCGATCCGTCGCCGCGTGTGTCATGCCGCAGCGACACACCATCCTTCAAGCGAGGTCGTTTGCAAGATGAGTGCACTCACAACCGTTCAGCGCATCGGCAAGTTCGCGCACGGCGCGCATGCGGGACATCTTTCGCCGCAATCGCGCACGCTCTTCAAACGCAATATCCTGGACAGCCTCGGTTGCGCGATCGCCGCGCTGCCCGGCGCACCGTTCGCCGCGCTGCGCGACCAATTCGACGAATATCGGGGCAGCGGCGGCAGCTGCTCGCTGATCGGTGGCGGTTCGACGTCGCCGGATCAGGCCGCGCTGTACAACGCCGGCCTGGTGCGCTACGTCGATCTGCTCGACAGCTACATGTCGCCGGGCGGGCTGTGTCATCCGGGCGACAACCTGGGCGCGGTGCTGGCCGCTGCCGAACATGCGCGCGCGAGCGGTGCCGATTTCGTGCTTGCGCTGGCGGTCGCTTACGAAATCCAGGCGCGCATCACCGCGATCGTGCCGGTGATGTCGAAAGGCTTCAATCACGCGATCCAGCTGGCGGTATCCGCTTCGGCAGCGTCGGGCAAGCTGTTCGGTCTCGATGCGCAACAGCTCGCGCATGCGGTTGCGATCGCAACGGTCGACAACGTGTCGCTGAGCTGTGTGCACTCCGAGCCGGTGTCGCAATGGAAAGGCTTTTCGCCGGGCATGACCGGCATGCGCGCGGTGTATGCAGCTTCGCTCGCGAAGCGCGGTTTCACCGGCCCGCTGCGAATCTTCGAAGGGCCGAACGGCCTCGTACGGATGTTCGACCAGCCGGTCGACGTCGACTGGGACGACGCCCGGCTCGACATCGTGCAACAGACCGTGATGAAGAAGTACTGTTCGCTGATTCACGCCCAGCCGGTGCTGGAGGCGACGCTGGAACTGAAGCGTGCCAATGGCATTCGCGCGGAGGACGTCGAAAGCGTGGTCTGCGATATTTTCCAGACCGGTTTCGATATTGCGGGTGGCGGCGGCTTCGGGTCGAAGGACCATCCGCAGACCAAGGAACAGGCCGATTACAACCTGAAATATCTGATCGCCGCCGCGCTGCTCGACGATCAGGTCGGCCCCGCGCAGCTCGAGCCCGAGCGCGTGCAGGCCGGCGATGCGCAGGCATTGCTCGCGAAGGTCGAGGTGCGCCCGGATGCAACGTTCACCGCGCAATACCCCGCCGAGCTGAATGCGCGCGTGACGATCCGCTGCCACCACGGTCTCGTCGTGTCGAAGCAGCACATGGGTTTCGAAGGCGGGCTCGACAATCCGCTTACGTGGGAGCGCACCGTGCAGAAATTCCACTGGCTTGCCGAACCCTACGCGGACGAGAAACTGCGCGCGGACATCATTGCGCTGGTCGTGGAACTCGAAAGCCATCCCATCGCCGCGCTGATGCAACTGCTGACTCGCGTGAGTCCCACCGCGTGCTTTGCCGCGCAGCATCCCGGCATTCAATGATCGACCCAGCCACCATCCAGGAGATTCGAATGGCGCTTATTTCATGTGACATGCGTTATGGACGCACCGACGAACAGAAACGGCAACTGGCTGCTGGTCTGTTGCGCGTCGTCAGCGAAGCAACCGGCGAAACCCGCGACGACATCTTCGTGGTGATCCGCGAGGGGCGCGGCATCAATTTCGTCGAACACGGCGAACACTTGCCGGAATACGTCGATGGCGCAGCCAACGACAAAGACCTGATCAACCGTCTGAAATGAAGCGACCCGGGAGCTGACTCATGCCTTTCATCGAATGTCATATCAAAGCCGGCCTGTCGCGGGAACGGCGCGCGCAGCTGATGCGCGACATCATTCAGGTTACGCACGACGCGATCGGTTCGGATCCGAAGATCATCAACGTGATCCTGCACGAGCATCCGGCCGAAAACATCAGCGTGTCGAGCCGTATCGACGGCGAGGCGTTTCGCAGCAACGGCACGACCTGAGCGCAACTGTGCGCAACTGAGCGCAACACCGCCATGTTGTCGATGCGCCGGCGAGCATGCGTTTGCCGGCGCAATTTGTTACGTCATGGAATAACGTAATTGCCGTTCGTTTGAGAAAGAAATGCGGCGCTTTATGCGATTACGAAATTGACTTTGGTGTAGCATTGACCCCAGTCTCGCACGGGCGTCTGCCCACGTTATCCGTGCGCAAGCCCCGCGTCATACCTGCTAATTTCCCTCGTTTTTGCGCAGTATCTGCTGTCTCTCTGTCCATCGGCATTAGCGAAGCGGCATCGGTGTGTGGCGGGCTCGACCCATTTGACAGGTGCACAACATGGACGTTGCCGACCTCAAGGTGTTCGAAGCGGTCGCCCGCCACGGCAGCATGAACCGCGCTGCGCTCGAGTTGCATACCGTGCAGTCGAACGTCACCGCGCGCATCCGCTCGCTCGAACGCGAAGTCGGCGTGGCGCTGTTCCAGCGCCACGTGCGCGGCGTCAGCATGACGCCGGCCGGGCAGCGCATGCTGCCGTACGCCGCGCGCATCGCCAAACTGGTCGCGGACGCGCGGCTCGCCGCGCAGGACGAAGGGCCGCCGAAGGGCGTACTGACGCTCGGTACGCTGGAAACCACGGCCGCGCTGCGCCTGTCGCCGATCCTCAGCACCTTTGCGCGCCGCTACCCGAGCGTGCGGCTTTCGCTGACCACCGGCACCAGCTGCAGTCTGACCACCGACGTCGCCGGCTGCCGGCTCGACGGCGCGTTCGTCGCGGGGCCGGTCGATCACCCGGATCTGCATGGCGAGACGATCTTTCATGAAGAGCTGGTGCTGGTCACGCCGCGCACGATGGCCTCGCTCGATGCGCTGACCGACGTGCCGGACCTGAAGATCATCGTGTTCCGGCTTGGCTGTTCGTATCGTCAGCGGCTCGAAGCGCTGCTTGCCGAAATGGGGGCGCTCGCCACCACGCCGCTCGAATTCGGCTCGATCGATGCGATCATCGCGTGCGTGGCGGCCGGCATCGGCATCACGCTGCTGCCGCGCGGCGTCGTGGCGAAAGCGGCCGAACAGGATCAGGTGACGCTGCATCCGATCGCACCGGAAGCGGCGCATGTCGATACGTTGTTTATTCGCCGCCACGACAGCTACGTCTCGAGCGCGATGCAGGCGTTTATCGACGTGGCGCGCTCGGAGTTCGATTCGTTGATGGTAGTGGCGGCCTGAGCTCGAAGCCTGAAGCCTGCAGCGCGCCTGCAATGCTGCGGCGCCGCCTGCAATGCGCGGCATCGCGCGAGCCTTGCTCGCAACGCGATAAACGCATCGCGAAGAACATGTGTTGTTACACCGCGTATCGGCGCGGCGCAGATCGTGGCCGAGCCTTTGTGCAGCACGCTTTGTGCATTCGTTCGGACGCCTGTCAACAGACCTTTTCCTTACAGTGAACAGTGCGCGCGCGTATTTGCGCGCGTTGCGCCCTATACTCCGCAGCAATGAGTCGCTTTAAGCATTTGCTCAATTGCTATGGAAAATCCTGCTGCCAACGCTGCTGTCCGTCCCCCGCTGAACCCTTTGTCCGCGCCCTCCGGCGAAGCGGACAAAGCCGGCTATGCCGCACGCAACGCGCAATACTGGCGCCGCAATCTGGTCATCTGCGTGTTCGGTTCGTTCACTACGCTCGTCAGCCTCAGCATGCTGCTGCCGTTCCTGCCGCTCTACGTGCAGCAGCTCGGCGTCACTTCCACGTCGGCGGTCGTGCAATGGTCCGGCGTCGCGTTCGGCGTGACCTTTCTCGGCACCGCGGTGACCGCACCGCTGTGGGGCCAGCTGGCCGACCGCTACGGCCGCAAACCGATGCTGATCCGCGCGGCGGTCGGCATGGCGGTGGTGATGTCGACCATCGGTCTCGCGCACAACGTCTACGAACTGGTCGCGCTGCGCTTTGCGGCGGGGCTGATCGGCGGCTATGCGTCGGCGTCGATCGTGATGATCGGCACCCAGGCGCCGCCCGAGCGCTCCGGCTGGGCGCTCGGCGTGCTGTCGACCGGCGTGCTGGCCGGTAACCTCGTCGGGCCGCTGGTGGGCGGGCTGCTGCCGAACCTGATCGGCATTCGCGGCGCCTTCTTCGCGGGCGGCGGCATGATCGCGCTTGCCGCGCTGCTGACCATCACGCTGGTGCGCGAAGACTTCACGAAGCCGGTCAAGCGCGCGCCGCAGGCGGTCAAGCGCGCTGAACCGAAACGCATGGGTGCCTACCTGCCGCTTGCCGCGCTGCTGCTGACGGCAATGATGGTGCTGCTGTCGAACATGTCGATCGAGCCGATCATCACCGTGTACATCGCGCAATTGCACGTGGCGCACGATCGGCTCGCGACGATCGCGGGCATCGTGATGGCCTGTTCGGCGTTCGGCAGCATGCTGATGGCAGCGCGTCTCGGCGCGCTCGCGGACCGCATAGGCGGATGGAATGTGATTATCGGCTGTCTGATCGCGACTGCGGTTGTAATGATTCCGCAAGCATTCGTCACGCAGTGGTGGCAACTGGCCGCGCTGCGCGGACTGATGGGCATGACGCTCGCGGGCCTGTTGCCGTCGATCGCGAAACTGGTGCGGCACGCGGTGCACGAAGGCCAGTCCGGCAAGATGCTCGGCTATCTGCAGTCGGCGCAGTATGCGGGGCAGGTGGTCGGGCCGCTGATCGGCGGTGCGATCGGCGTGCACTTCGGCATGCGCTGGGTGTTCTTCGTGACGGGCGCGCTGCTGCTCGGTTGCGCGGTGCTCGACCGCTGGGCGAAAGCGCGCGAAGCGCATGCAGCGTGAGAGCCTGAGCGTCCCGGCAACTGAACGCATCGTGACGGCCTGCGCGCTGACGGCCCGCCAACCGGCGGGCCCGCCCGAACCATCCCACCTTACGATCCCCCTATCTATCGAGCAGATACCCATATCTGCATAAACCGCCAGTACCTCGCTTCAGATTGCGTAAGCTACTGCTACGCGATCGGTCAACGCTTTTTCGCGCCGCGGTATGCAGGCACGCGCGGGTGCGTTGACCAAACCTTGTTTTCCAGGTTTTTCTGTTGCCCAGCGAGGTGCATGATGGACCAGCTCTACATGTTGAGAGCTTTCGTAGCGGCCGCGCGCCATCGCAGTTTCAGCAAGGCCGCCGAATCGCTCGGCGTTACCACTGGCTCGATTTCGAAGGCGATCGCCAAGCTCGAGACGAACATCCAGACGCGGGTGCTGCATCGCACGACGCGCTCGGTCACGCTGACCGAAGCGGCACAAGGCTACTACCAGAGCTGTTGCCGGCTGCTCGAAGAACTCGACGAAGCCAACCGCCGCATTTCAATGGAGCGCGAAGTGGACAGCGGCAAACTGCGGCTCGTCGTGCATCCGATGCTGGTGGGCGCGACGTTTACGCGTTTTCTCGCCAGCTATCACGCGGTGGCGCCCAATGTGAACCTGATGGTGTCGGTGCAGGACGGCGCGCTCAATTTCTACGACGGCCAGTTCGACATGGCGATTCTGCCCGCGCATCTGGTCGAGCAATCGGCCGTGATCCGCCGTACGCTGACGCGCTGCGCGCGCGTACTGGTCGCTTCGCCGGCTTATCTCGACGCGCACGGCATGCCGCAGCAGGCCGCGGATCTTGCGCGGCATTTCCTGCTGCTCGACCCGAAAGCGCGGCAGCAGGACACGAACTTCATCGAATTGCGCGAGAGCGGGCGCCGCGTCAGCGTGCTGCCGATGTCGTCGATGGACGGCAATGAAGTGCTGCTGCGCACCGCCGCGCTGACCGGCACCGGCATCGCCGCGCTGCCCGATGCGATGGTCAGCGAGGATCTGGCGAACGGGCATCTGGTGCGTGTGCTGCCCGACTGTTCGACGGCCGACAGCGGCGTCGAAATCTGCCTGTTCTATTCGCATCGCGAGCTGCTGCCCGCGCGCCTGCGCACCTTCGTCAATTTCTGCACCGAGTTTTTCCGGGCGAGCCAGCCGGCGCGCGCGGTCACCGCGGCTGCACCGGCGGCGGTCTGTATCGCGTGACGTACGCGCGCGCACACGGTCGCTGCGCGCGCCCGTCGGCGTGCCACGAAAAAGCCCGCCACCGGTCTGATGCCGAGCGCGGGCCAGGTTCGCGCAAAGCGGTGGACCGCCTGCCCGGTGTGGCTTCAGCCGGACTTCGCCGCTTTCAGTTTGCGATACTCGTTGACCGGCAAACCTCCCCAACCCCAGTTTTCCAGTTCGACTTCCTGAATCACGACGAAGGTCGCTTCCAGCGGCTTGTTCAGCACGTCGCGCAACACTTCGCTGACGCCCTTGATCAGGCGCGCCTTTTCTTCCGGCGTCACTGCGCTGGTGCCGGGCTGGTTTCCCTCGCGGGTCACCTGGATGGTCACAATAGGCATGGGTTTCTCCGTAATGGCGTGCAAAGCGGAGCACCGTGCCCGGCGCCCCGTGCTGCTGGGAGGTGTTGCTTAGTGGCCCGCGCTCTGGCCGCCGTCCACGTGCAGGATTTCGCCGGTCACGAACGGTGCCGAGTCGAGGTACAGCACGGCGTTGACGATGTCGCTCATTTCGCCCATATGGCCGACCGGGTGCAGCGCGCCCAATGCGTCGTGGGTTTCCGGCGCGTGCATCGGCGACTTGATGATACCGGGCGCCACCGCGTTCGCGCGAATGCCGGTTTTCGCGTATTCGATCGCGAGCGAGCGGGTCGCTGCGTTCAGGCCGCCCTTGGTCAGCGAAGCGAGCACCGAAGGCACACCGGAGATCGCGTGATCGACCAGTGTCGTCGAGATCTGCACGAGGTGGCCGCTGCGGTTCTTTTCCATCTGCTCGACGGCCAGCTGCGTGATGTGGAAAAAGCCGTGGACATTCACGTTCAGCACCGCTGCGTAGTCTTCCTCGGTGTATTGCGTAAAGGGCTTCGCGATGAAGATGCCGGCATTGTTGACCAGCGTGTCGATGCGGCCGAAGCGTTCGATCGCCGTCGCGACGACGCGCTTTGCGACTTCGCGGCTGCCGATGTCGCCTGCTACGGTAACGACGTTCGGATCGTCGGACGGCTTGATCGAACGCGCGGTTGCGACGACGCGATAGCCTTGCTGACGGAAGCCCTTGACGAGTTCCGCACCGATACCTTGCGATGCGCCCGTGACGATTGCGACTTTCTGCGTATTGCTCATGATTGACCTCGAACTCTTGACTGTTGAATGGTGTTTAGCGATCGGGGCGGCGCCACCGATTGGTGCTAAATCTAGGTCTCTCGACGCGGTTTACGAACACCCACGGTGGACAAACAGTATTGAGCTACGAGAACAAATGCTGCTGTTCAGTGCATATGCGGCAATGACGGTGTGCCGTTTTGCGCGCGGGCGGCGCTTGATCCCGCCGGAAGGCGCTTGCAGCCGTGTTCAGCTGCATCGGGCCCGCATGCAGCAGCGCGAATGGCGTGACGATTAACATCAGGTAACGACGCTTTTGCCGCGATGCACCGGCCCGCGCGACTGGCTCGCGGTGCGCGCTGCCGGTATCGTGTGACGAAACAGGGGGCTACGCGTATGGATATGCTGCGCAACATGAAGATCTTCGTCGAGGTGGCCGAGTCCGGCAGTTTCACGGCCGCGGCCAATCAGCTCGATACCACCACCGGCTATGTGTCGCGCTCGATTTCCGAGCTCGAGGCGCATCTGCGCACGCGGCTCTTGAACCGCACGACGCGCCGTATTGCGCTGACCGAAGCGGGCGAACGCTATCTGAGCCGATGCCACGCGATTCTGTCGTCGGTGGCGGAAGCCGAGGCCGAGGCATCGGATGCGCACGCGAAGCCGGTCGGCACACTGAAGGTGCATGCGATGTCGAGCATCGGCCAGAACTATGTAGTGCCCGCGGTGGCGGCCTACCAGGAACGCTATCCCGCGGTCACGGTGGACCTGACGCTGTCGCAGGGCGTGCCCGATCTGCTCGAAGAGGGTTACGACGTCGCACTGCGTGTCACGCCCGATACGCTGCCCGATTCGAACTACATTTCGCATCAGCTCGGCACGGTGCGCAGCGTGTTGTGCGCGTCGCCTTCATACCTGGAAGTGCACGGCATTCCGAAGACCGTCGAGGATCTGTCGCACCACATGTGCCTGCAGGTGGCGATGCCGATCTTTCCCTCGGAGCGCTGGACGCTGGTCGGCCCCGAAGGCGAGCACGAATTCGCGCTGCCGCATACGCGTTTCAAGGTGAATGTGCCGGACGCACTGGCCGTGGCGCTGCACGAAGGAATGGGCATCGGCGCGCTGCCGACGCTGTCGGTGCGCGCAGCGTTTCGCAACGGCTCGCTGGTGCGGGTGCTGCCCGAATATCGGCTGCAGCAGTATCTGAACGTCTATGCGGTCTACGCGTCGCGGCAGTATCTGGATGCGAAGATCAAGACATGGATAGAGTTCCTGAAGGAATGGGTCGCCGACGTACTGCGCGAAGATGAAGCGATGCTGGCGCAAGCAACCGGCGGCGACACTGCGGCGCGGTCGTGAACCGGGCGCACCATAACGGGACACCCTATATCCGCATGCATATCAAAGACGATAAATAAAAGACTGAAATGGTCTATAAAATCTAATCACAAAAGCCAGAATGCGAATGTGAATATTTGTGAAGTTGTGATCTGTCACGTAATTACGATTATTAGACATGCGTGCGGAATAACCGGCGACATTTCGCCGACCAACTGCAAATGGTTCACGCGTGCCGCGCCATGGGCCGCACGTGTAGTGACGGTGTAGCGCCAGACGCGCATGCGCCGCGCGTAACATCCATTGAATACGCACTGTGCCGCGCCCACGCTTTATCGCTCAGGAAGCCTGCAAGCATTCTGGAAATTTTCTGAAAAGCCATTCGGCAATGCGGCTTGTATAAAAAAATCTATCCGATAACGGGCAATCAGGGAACCAAATAAAAATGTGTTGAAAAAATCGCTTGAATACGACTAGACTGCGAGCGCACGAGGATCAGCGCTCGCAATGCAATAAACGCGAGCGCGACGATCCGCAGGAGACGTCGTGTGTTTTCAAGGCACCGGAAAAGGTTCGGCATTCCCGCCGCAGAGCGTGAACCGAACGGCCGCCGTCTGGCGGTCTCCGGCGATGGATGGCCGTTACGGGGCGCAGCTGCGGCAACGCAGGTGAGGGGGACCGTCCGTGGTAGCGGCTTTGGTGACGTTCGCTCGCGAACGCCGAATCGAGTTTTGCATACCCCTTGCCGATGCAGGAGAACACCGTGTCTGTCGATAAGCAGATAGTCGCGCTGCCAAACGGACTAAAGGTCTACACCGAGCGCCACGTATTCGATCCCCGGTTCGAGACGGTCATTCTCGTGAATGGCGCGCTTGCGACCACTGCGTCGTTCGGCCAGACGATTCGCTACCTCAGCGAGCGCTACAACGCGCTCTGTTTCGATTTGCCGTATGCAGGCCAGTCGCGGCCGCATAACCCCGCCGATTTCATCCTGACGAAGGACCACGAAGTCGAGATTTTGCTGCACCTGTTGCAAACGTTTGCGCCGCGTTTCCTCGTATCGGTTTCATGGGGCGGCGTCGCGTCGATGCTGGCGCTGTCGCGCGCGAGAACCAGCGTGCAGCGCGCGGTGATCGCATCGTTCTCGCCGTTCCTGAACGACGCGATGACCGACTACGTGACGCGTGCGCGCGACCATATCGCCGCCGGCGAAAACCTGAAAGCCGCGCAACTGCTGAACGACACGGTCGGCTGCTATCTGCCACGCATCATGAAGCTGTACAACTACCGCTATCTGACGCGTCTGCCGCGCGCCGAGCTGGACCAGGTCGCGTTCCACGTCGACCAGATTCTCGCGCTGAAGTCCGAGCAATACGTGAACGAATTCCGCGGCATCGGCTGCGGGCTCAGGTTTATCAACGGCGAGCTGGACGTGTACACGACCGCCGCCGACGTGCGCACGCTCGCCGACTACGTGCACGGAGCCGAATTCGCGACGATCCCGCAAGCGGGCCACTTCCTCGATCTCGAAGGCCGCCAGCAGCAGGAGCATGTGCGCCAGGCGATTCTCGGCTTCTTCGGCGCGGCGGCGCATCCACCGGAAGAGGCGCAGGACGGCGACAGTCTGTCATCGCTGCTGGGCGGTGCGCTGCCCGCGATGTAGCGGCACGCGCTGCGGCGCACGCGGATGCCAAGCCGCGCCAGAGCGCGGCAAACGGGGCAAGACGACGCAACAGGAAGCAGCAGGAAGCAACCACAGTCAAGAGAACGCCATGTCGCACATGATCATCACCGCCATCGGCTCGGCCGGCGACGTCCATCCGATGCTCGGCGTCGGCGCTGCGCTCGCAGCGCGCGGCCACCGCGTGACCTTTTGCAGCCATCCGCAATTCGGCGATGCGGCGCGCCGCCAGGGCTTCGCGTTCGTGCCGGTCGGCACGGCGGAGGAATACGCGCAGGCATTGGCCAATCCGGCGCTATGGCAGCCGCGCACGTCGTTTCGCGCGTTATGGCGCGTGGTGGCGCCGGTGCTGCGTCCGCATTTCGATGCGTTGTACGCGCGCACCGACGAGGACACCGTGCTGGTCGGCACGCTGTGGGCATTTTCCGCGCGGCTGATGCAGGAGCTGCATCGTACGCCGTTCGTGTCGGTGCAGATTTCGCCGTCGACGCTGCTGTCCGCGTATGCGCCGCCTACCCATAAACGGCTGACTATCCCGCGCTGGCTGCCGCTTGCGCTGAGGGCCGCGTTGCTCACACTGATCGAGCGCCGCGTGCTCGACAAGGTGCTCGGGCCGCAGCTCAATGCGGTGCGCGCCGGGCTCGGGCTGCCGCGCGCGCGGCGCATCATCGGCCGCTGGCTGCATTCGACCGATGGCGTGCTGTGCCTGTTTCCCGGCTGGTTCGCGGCCGAGCAGCCGGATTGGCCGGCGAACCGGCTGCTGAGCGGCTTCCCGCTGTTCAACGATATTGCCGATGCGCCGCGCGATGCCGAACTCGATGCCTTCATTACGGCAGGCGAAGCGCCGGTGATATTCACGCCGGGCTCGACGCTGGTCGACCCGGATCACTACTTCCGCGTGGTGAACGAGACGCTCGCTGCGACCGGCCTGCGCGGCATTCTGCTCGGGCCCGGCCCGCAAGGCGTGTATGACGGACGGCTGCTGCGGCGCCGCTATGTGCCGCTCGCCGGTTTGCTGCCGCGTTGCCGCGCGCTGGTGCATCACGGCGGCATCGGCACGGCCGCGCTCGCCTATGCGGCCGGCGTGCCGCAAGTGCTGACGCCGTTCGCGCACGACCAGTTCGACAACGCGCAGCGGGTCGTGGACAGCGGGTGCGGCGTGCGCGTCGCAGGCGCGGTGAGCCGCGACAAGCTGGTGCGCGCGCTGGGCCGCGTGCTCGGCGAGCCAGGCATCGCCGCGCAATGCGCGGCTCGCAGGATATTGGTGCTGGATGCGCCGGACGGTTGTTCAAGCGCGGCGCGCTATATCGAAAGCTTCGCGCCGTCGCGGCGCGCGCGCGTGCCGGCTGACGGCGCGGCCGCCCGTGTGGCCGAGGCCAGCGCGTGAGTACCGCGCGCTCCGCGCCGTGGGCCACGTCCGGCGCACCTGGTACGTCCGGCACGTCCGGTACGTCCGGTACGTCTGGCACGCCTGGGCCCGGCACACCGGCGCTGCCGCGCGGCGCGCGCCTCGCGCTGCTGACGTTCGCGCTGTCGCTCGCCACGTTTATCGAAGTGCTCGATTCGACGGTCGCCAATATCGCGGTGCCGGCCATCTCTGGCAGCCTCGGTGTATCGAACAGCCAGGGCACCTGGGTGATCAGCTCGTATTCGCTGGCGGCGGCGATCGCGGTGCCGCTGACCGGCTGGCTCGCGCGGCGCTTCGGCGCAGCGCGGCTGTTCGTCAGCGCGGTGGTGCTGTTCACGCTGACCTCGCTGCTGTGCGGCCTCGCCACCAACTTCTATCTGCTGGTCGCGTGCCGCGCGCTGCAGGGCTTCTGCTCGGGCCCGATGGTGCCGCTGTCGCAGACCATCCTGCTGCGCTCGTTTCCGCCCGCGCGGCGCACCGTTGCGCTGGCGCTGTGGGGCATGACGGTGCTGCTCGCGCCGATCTTCGGCCCGATGGTCGGTGGCTGGCTGATCGACGCCGCATCGTGGCCGTGGATCTTTCTGATCAACCTGCCGATCGGGCTGTTCTCGTTCGCCGTTTGCGCGGCGCTGCTGCCGCCCGAGCGCGGCGAGCGCAGCGGCGCGCGCATCGACGTGCCGGGCATCGTGCTGCTGGTGCTCGGCGTCGGCTCGCTGCAGGCGATGCTCGACCTCGGCCACGATCGCGGCTGGTTCGACTCGCCGCTGATCGTCACGCTCGCGGCCGTTGCCGCGCTGATGCTGATCGCGCTGCTGATCTGGGAAGCCGGCGAAGAGGCACCGGTGATCGAACTGTCGCTGTTCCGCGATCGCACCTTTTCGTCGTGTGTGGTGATCATTTCGCTTGGCATGGTGGTGTTCTCGCTGGTCGGCGTGGTGTTCCCGTTGTGGCTGCAGGCGGTGATGGGCTACGACGCGTTCCATGCGGGGCTTGCGACTGCGCCGATCGGCGTGCTGGCGCTGGTGTTCGCGGTGCTGGTCGGGCTTTATGGGCACTGGGTCGATACGCGCCTGCTGGTCAGCTGCGGCTTTCTGATCTTTGCCGGCGTGATGTGGTGGAACGCGCATTTCTCGCTGACGATGAGCTTCGCGCAGATCGCGACGCCGGGGCTGATACGCGGCATCGGTCTGCCGTGCTTCTTCATTCCGCTGACGGCGGCGACGCTGTCGCGCGTGCCCGACGACAAGCTCGCGGCCGCGTCGAGTCTGTCGAACTTTCTGCGCACGCTGGCCGCCGCCTTCGGCAGCGCGTTGAGCGTCACGCTGTGGGACAGCCGCGCGGTGCATCACTACGGCGTGCTGGCCGCATCGGTCGAGCACGCGTCGGCGAATACGGCGCGCTATCTGCAGGCGCTGCAGCAAGGCGGCGTGCCGGGCGGCCAGCAACTCGGCCGCTTGCACGACGTGGTGCAGCAGCAGGCCTACATGATGGCCACCAACGATGTATATGCGTTGGCGGCCGTCACCTGCGCGGCGCTTGCCGCGCTGATCTGGCTGGCCCGGCCCCGACGGGGCGCGGCAGCTTCCTTTGGCCATTGAGCGAACTGCGATGACGACACTTGGCGCATTGATCGTAATGTTTGAGCCCTCCGATGCCGAGCTGGCGCGGGTCGCCGTGCTGGCCGACTGCTGCGATCTGCTGGCGATCGTGGACAACGCAACCCGTCCCGACCCGCGGCTCGCAGAGCTCGCACAGCGTGCAGCGCGTGCGCACGTGGTGGTGCTGCACAACGGCGATCGCTATGGCAGCGCGGTCGCGTTCAATCACGGGCTGGTCGCGCTGTTCGCGCGCGGCTGCGACGCCGTTGCGCTGTTCGACCAGCAATGCAAGGTGCCGGAGCAATACTTTCCGCTGATGCGCGCGCTATGCGCGCGGATGGGCACGCGCGCGTTCCTTGCCGGGCCGCGCGTATTCGACGAGATGACCGGTTCGTACAAGGTCGAGGTGACCACCGACGGCATTGCGGTGCGGCGCCTGAAGGTGCGCAGCGACGCGCCGCTGCAGCGCTGTGCGTTTCTGAGCTCGTGGGGCTGCCTCGTGTCGCGCGCGGCCTATGTGCGGCTCGGCGGCTTCGACGAGCGGCTGTTCGCCGACCACGTCGATACCGAATATTCGCTGCGCGCCTTTGCCCGCAGCGTGCCGCTGTATCTGGTGCCCGCGCTGGTGCTGCCGCGCGACGCGCGCAACACGCGCGCGGTGCAGCATGCGGGCTTGCGCAGCCAGCCGGTGCTGCCCGACGAGGCCTGGCCGCAGCGCTACTACAGCGCCCGCAACGCGGTTCATCTGAGCCTGACTTACGGGCTGCGCTTTCCGGTTGCGCTTGCAACCAACCGGCACATCACGTCGCAGATCGCGCACATCCTGCTGCATGAGCGCGACAAGTTCGCGCGGCTGTACGACATCGCGAGCGGGGTGGTCGATGGGTTGCTGTGCCGGCTCGGTCCGCTTGAAAAGGTCAGGCCGCGTCTGGCTGCGAAACGGGCGCACCTTGCATGATGTGCGCGCAACTATCGGTGCTGCCGGCGCGTGGGGTTTTGAGTGCAGCGAGTCGCGCTGCGCTTGCCGCGGGGCGAGAGCTTGGCGACGCGGACGCAGTTGCGCTGGCCGCACCCGAAGCCGTGCGCGATGTGCGCGCAGTTGCGCTGGCCGCACCCGAAACCGTGCGCGATGTGCGCGCAGTTGCGTTGGCCTCACCCAAAGCCGTGCGCCGCGTCGCGCTCGCGTGCGCGTTGGCCGCCACGCTGTCAGTCGGGCTCGGCGGTTGCGTGCCGGCCGGCTTCGGACCGAAGCTCACCGCCCGCGCACCGGACGCCGGTGCGCTCGCGCAACTCGCGCCTGGCACGCCGCAGGGCGCGTGGCCCGCGCCCGACTGGGTGGCGAGCTTCGCGGACCCGCAGCTCGATGCGCTGGTGACCGACGCATTGCACGGCAACCCGGACCTGCAGGCCGCGCGCGCCCGCATCGATATCGCGCAGGCCGAGCTGCAACAGTTCGCGTCGCTGACAGGCCTGACCGCGACGGCCGGCGCGACCGTGCAAAAGGCGCGTCTGCCGCAGTCGGACCAACTGGCCGAGGTATCGGTCGGCGGCCGCCCGGTGCCGGTGCAGCTGTTTGCCGAGCCGGTGGTGTCGCCGTCGGCGCTGTTCGTCGGGCTCAACTATCAGCTCGATCTGTGGGGGCACAATGCCGCGCTGACGCGTGGCCTGATGTCGCGCCGCGATGCTGCCCGGGTCGATGCGCAGCAGGCGCGGCTGACGCTGACGGTCGCACTGGTGTCGCTGTATTGCGACCTCGATCAGGCGTACGCGGCGCGCGATCTGCTGAACCAGAAGCTCGCGGTTAACGACGAGGTCGACGCGGTCGGGCGCGAGCGCGCCGCGCGCGGCATCGACAATGGCTATGACGCGAACGACGCGGCGCTCAAGCGTGCGCAGCTGCGCGAGCAGATCCAGCTGAACGACGAGCGGTTGCAGCTCGCGCAATTGCAGCTCGGCGTGTTGTCGGGCCGCGGGCCGCAGGCTGGGCTCGCGCTGACGCGTCCGCACCTGGCGCCGCTCGCCGACGCGCCGTTGCCGCAGCAATTGTCGCTTGGCCTGATGGGCCGCCGGCCGGACATCGTGGCGGCGCGCATGCGGGTCGAAGCGGCCGACGCGAATCTCGATGCCGCGCGCGCGCAGTTCTATCCGGACGTGAACCTGATGGCGCTCGGCGGACTGGCCGCGCTGACACCGGCCGGGCTCTGGTCGCACGATGCGCTGACCGGTTCGGTGGGGCCTGCGATCTCGTTGCCGATCTTCGATCGCAAGCGGCTTACGGCGCAGCTCGGCGAGAACGCGGGCCGCGCCGATGTTGCGATCGCGCTGTACAACAAGACCGTCGACGATGCGCTCGGACAGGTCGCGCAACAGCTGACGTCGCTGCAATCGGTCGATGCGCTGATCGTGAGTCAGACCGAGGCGGTCGATGCGCAGACCGCCAAAAACTCGATTGCCGCCGAGCGGCAGCGGCGCGGCCTCACGACCGAACGCGACGCGAACCGCGTGCGTGCCGCGCTGTTCGACGAGCAGCTTCGGCTGGCCGATCTGCGCGCGCGCCGGCGCACGCTGCGTGTCGGGTTGATCGGCGCGTTGGGCGGCGGCTTCGATGCGGGTGCTGACGCGCAGGCTGGCGCGTCGGCTAAAGCGCGTGCTGCGCTGCAGGCTTATGCGCAGGCAGAATCGCACGCCGGGCAACCGCAAGCGGTGCGGCGAGCCGAGCCGCAAGCTGGGTGGCAAGCCGAGCCGCAAGACGAGCGGCAAGACAAGCCGCAGGTCGAGCGGCAAGACGAGCGGCAAGACAAGCCGCAGGTCGAGCCGCAAGACGAGCGGCAAGACAAGCCGCAGGTCGAGTCGCAAGCAGAGTCGCAAGTCGAGCGGCGATCCGAGCGGCAAGCCCAGTCGCAAGCCGAGCGACAGGCCGTACGGCAAACCGCATCGTCCCTCGATCCACGAACCAGGCCGCCCGCGCAAGCGCTCCCGGCACCGTCCTGGTCGAGCCGCACAGCCCCAGCCGACGCGCCCGCCACGTCCCGCACCGAATCGATGAACCCGACCCGCGTTGACTGAATGCATTCCGACAACCATCTCCAGCATGATCCGATCGTCGCGCAGCGCGAGGCCGAAGCGGCGCTGGCCGCCCGCCGCGCGACGCGCCGGCTGCGCTTCGCGGTGTTCTTCGCGGTCGTCGCATGCGCCGCGCTGGCGGCGCTCGCGTACTGGTATCTCGGCGGCCGCTTCAGCGAAGACACCGACGACGCCTACGTGGCCGGCAATATCGTGCAGATTGCCGCGCAAACGCAAGGCACCGTCACCGACGTGCTGGTAGCCGATACGCAGCGCGTGCGCGCGGGCCAGCCGCTGGTGAAGCTCGACGACACCGAAGCGGCCGTCGCCTATGCACAAGCCAAGGCGCAGCTGGTGCAGGCGGTGCGCCAGGTGACCAACGCGCGCATCTCGGCGAACGCCGACGCGGCCGCGGTCAAAGCGCGCGCGGCGGCGCTTGCCGAAGCGCAGCGCGCACTCGCCGCGCGCGATCACGCAACGGTGGAAGTAGTGTCGCCGGAAGAACTGGCACGCGCCCGCACGTCGCTTGCCGACGCGCAGGCCGCGTACGCGAGCGCGCAGGCGCAGCTCGACGCGGCGCGCACGCTCGGCAGCGCGGCGCCGCTCGAAAGCAACCCTGCGGTGATCGAGGCGGCCGCGCAGTTCCGGCTGGCGCTGCGCAATCTGCGGCGCGCCACCATCGTTGCGCCGCTCGACGGCACGATCGGCCAGCGCTCCGTACAGGTCGGCCAGCAGGTCGGGCCGGGCGTGCCGCTGATGTCGCTGGTGCAGCTGCAGCGTCTGTGGATCGAAGCGAACTTCAAGGAAGGGCAGATCCGCCATATGCGGGTCGGCCAGCCGGTGCGGGTCGTGTCGGACATCTATGGCTCGCAGGTGGTGTATCGCGGACGTGTGGAGGGTTTTTCGGCAGCGACCGGCAGCGCGTTTTCGATGCTGCCCGCGCAGAATGCGGCGGGCAACTGGATCAAGGTCGTGCAGCGCGTGCCGGTCGTGATCTCGATCGCGCCGGCCGATCTGGCCGCGCATCCTTTGCGCATCGGGCTGTCGATGCGGGTGGCGGTCGATACGCACCAGCGTAACGGTCATCTGCTCGACGGCGATGCGGCTTCGCTCGCCCAGCTCACCACCGTGCACGACGATTTCGCGCGCGACGCCGATGCGGCCGTCGCGCAGGTGATCGCCGCTGCGCTGCGCAACTGAACCGGATCGAACCGGGCCTCTGAACCCCCACCAGCTGAGCCAGCCAATGCAACGCAAGGGAATCATTCTCGCGGGCGGATCGGGCACGCGCCTGTATCCGGTCACGCATGCGATCTCGAAGCAGCTGCTGCCGGTCTACGACAAACCGATGATCTACTACCCGCTGTCGACGCTGATGCTGGCGGGCATTCGCGACGTGCTGATCATCTCGACGCCGCAGGACACGCCGCGTTTCGAGGCGATGCTGGGCGACGGCGCGCGCTGGGGCATGTCGCTGCAGTACGCGGTGCAGCCTGCGCCGGAAGGGTTGGCGCAGGCGTTCGTCATTGGCCGCGCGTTTGTCGGCGGCGCGCCGAGCGCGCTGGTGCTCGGCGACAACATCTTTCACGGCCACGACCTCGCACTGCGGCTGCGGCAAGCGAACACACGCACCGCTTGCGCAACGGTGTTCGCCTATCACGTGCACGATCCGCAGCGCTACGGCGTGGTCGAATTCGATGCACAGATGCGCGCACTATCGATCGAAGAGAAACCCGCGCAGCCGCGTTCGCCATACGCGGTGACCGGCCTGTACTTCTACGACGGCGACGTGTGCGACATCGCGGCGGGCATCGCGCCTTCGGCACGCGGCGAATACGAGATCACCGATGTCAACTCCCACTATCTGCGCGCGGGCAAGCTTCGCGTCGAAATCATGGGGCGCGGCTACGCATGGCTCGATACCGGCACGCACGATTCGCTGATCGATGCGGCTACCTTTATCGCCACGCTGCAGAAACGCCAGGGGCTGGTGGTCGCCTGCCCGGAGGAAATCGCGTACCGGCAGGGCTGGATCGACGCGGAACAACTGCTGAAGCTGGCCGCGCCGCTGGCGAAGAACGACTACGGCCGCTACCTGAAAAATCTGCCGAACGACGCCGTGCACCGCGAAATCTGACTCGTCACCGGCTGCGTCCCTTAAAATGCATGAACTTTTAAGGCGGCCTGGTTCCGCAGTTCAAATAGAGGACTTCATGATCATCGAACCGCGTGTCCGTGGTTTCATCTGTGTGACGACTCACCCGGCGGGCTGCGAAGCCAATGTGAAACAGCAGATCGACTATGTGGCCCGCAGCGGCCGCATCGCCGACGGCCCGAAAAAGGTGCTGGTGATCGGCGCGTCGACCGGCTACGGACTCGCGGCGCGCATCACGGCGGCGTTCGGCTGCGGCGCGGATACGCTGGGCGTGTTTATGGAGCGCGCCGGCAGCGATACGAAGCCGGGTACGGCCGGCTGGTACAACACGGCTGCGTTCGAGAAATTCGCCGCCGGCGCAGGCCTCTACGCGAAAAGCATCAACGGCGATGCGTTCTCGGACGAGGTCAAGCGGCAGACCATCGAGACCATCAAGCGCGATCTGGGCAAGGTCGATCTGGTCGTCTACAGCCTCGCCGCGCCCAAGCGCACGCATCCGCACAGCGGCCAGGTGTTCACGTCGGTGTTGAAGCCGATCGGCAAGTCGGTCAGCCTGCGCGGGATCGACACCGATAAACAGGTCGTCAAGGAATCGGTGCTCGACGCGGCGAGCCAGGCCGAGATCGACCATACGGTCGCGGTGATGGGCGGCGAAGACTGGGAAATGTGGATCGACGCGTTGCTCGAAGCCGACGTGCTGGCAGACAACGCGCAAACCACCGCGTTCACGTACCTCGGCGAAAAGATCACGCACGACATCTATTGGAACGGCTCGATCGGCGCGGCGAAGAAAGACCTCGACCAGAAGGTGCTGTCGATTCGCGCGAAGCTCGGCGCAGCGGTCAAGGGCGATGCGCGCGTATCGGTGCTGAAGGCGGTCGTTACGCAGGCCAGCGCGGCCATTCCGATGATGTCGCTGTATTTGTCGCTGCTGTTCAAGATCATGAAAGAGCAGGGCACGCACGAAGGCTGCATCGAGCAGGTGTATGGGCTGTACAAGGACAGCCTGTATAGCCTGACGCCGCACGCCGACGACGAAGGCCGGCTGCGCGCCGACTACAAGGAACTCGATCCGGCAGTGCAGCAGCGCGTGCTCGAGCTGTGGAATCAGGTGAGCAGCGACAACCTGAACGAACTGACCGACTTCCGCGGCTACCGGCACGAGTTCGTGCGGCTGTTCGGCTTCGAGGTGGAAGGCGTCGACTATGCCGCCGACGTGAACCCGAACGTGCCGATTCCGAACCTCGTGCAGGTTTGACGCGTTACTTCGATCGGCACGTCAGCAGGGCCGCGACCGCGAGCCCTGCGCCGGCGGCGACGAGCGGCTGATCGAACGAGTGCGTGCGGGCGAACAGCGCGCCCGACACCAGCGGCCCGACGATCTGGCCGACGCCGTAGGCGGCGGTCATGGTTGCCATGATGTTGAAGCGCACTGTGCGCGCCACGCGTCGGGCGGCCGGCATCGCGATCGTCACCGTGCCGACGAAGGTGCCACCCACCAGCAGCGCGCTGGCAACGAAGGTTAGCGCGCTCGCGTCCAGCGCCGGCAGCACGACGCCGACCGCCTGCACCAGCAGATTCACCGCCAGCGACAGGCGCGTGCCGAGCTTGTGATGCAGCCAGTGCCACAGGAAACACGACGGCACCGCGCCCAGCCCGAACACAGCCCAGATATGCACGGGGTTCAGCTGCGGCAGCGCCTGTTTGACCAGCAGCGGCAGGTAAGTGGCGGTGACGATGTAGCCGAAGCCCGACAGCCCATAGATCGTCACCAGCCGGTATGCGCCCAGCACGTTCTGCGCGGTGCCGGCTGCCGCCGCTTGCGCATGGTCGTCCGCGTCCGCATGCTCGCGCGCATCGCGCACGCGCTGCCACGCGGCGACCGACAGCAGCAGGCTGACGGCGGCGAGCAGCGCCCACAACGCGAGGCTGTTGAAGCTCGACGAGGCGCCGATCGCCACCAGCTCGGCCGAAGCGACGATGCCGATGCCGACCCCCGCATACAGCACCGGCGCGCCGTGATGATCGCCGATCACATGAAACAGCCAGACCGAAGCCGCGACGAATGAAATGGCGCTGACCGCACCGGCCACGAAGCGGATGGCGACGATCAGCGAGGGCGCCTCGTGAAACGACAGCGCCGCGAGCAGCACGGTGGTCGCGATCATCGACAGGCCGGCAAGCCGCGCTGCGTGTTCATGGCGAAAGCGCGCGGCGAGAATCGCGCCGAGCAGATAGCCCGCGTAGTTGGCCGATGCGGCCAGCGAACCGGTGCCGACGTCGATCAGCGCATCTCTGACCATCAGCGGGTACATCGCGGTAAACGAAAAGCGGCCGAAGCCCATGCCGATCGCGAGGATCAGCGCACCGGCCCATGCATCGAGCCGCGCACGGCTGACCGTCTGTCCCATTGTGTCTTCCATCGAAGCGTCCTTCTGGTTCGAACCTGAGGCGCTACTGTATGGGGCAAGCCGCGCGCGAAAAAGCCGGGGTGAGGTCAATACACTGTTTACTGCGCGCCCGGCTGTTGCGTTCGCGTAAAGCGTCACGCGTTCGGCTGAAAATGAGGCAGCACGTCGCGTTGCAATTCGTCGAGAATCTCGCCGTAGTCGCGCGGTGTGACGCGCGGATTCAACGCCACATGCGATACGCCGGCGTCGCGTGCCTGTTCGAGAAACGCGCGCAGCGCCCGCCTACCGATCGCAAAGCCGCCCTGGATCCGCTTGAAGCGGTAGTCGGGCCGCGGATGCAGATACAGGAATCCGCCGAACGCGAGCGGGTTGAAGCGCTGCTGTGCCGGGTCGTGTGCGGCTTCACGCTGGTTGATCTGCCGCCATTCATCGGCAAAGGCGCTCAGGGTTTCGGGTGCCGGCACGAAGCCGAGATAGCCGTCCATGTGACTCGCGATCCAGTCGAGGCTCTGCTGCGAGCGGCCCACCGCAATCGTCGGCACGCGGCCGAACAGCGGCTTGGGCAGCAGGTTCAGCGAGCCGTCCAGCACGCCGAAACGCGTCGAAGCGACGCGCGGAAAATTCGCTTCGCTGGCATGCCGATACACATTGAATGCATCGCGAAAGCGCTCGCCACGGCTGTCGAAATCGATGGCGAATGCCGGGTACTCGGCGGGCCGATCGCCGGACGACATGCCGATCACGACGCGGCCATCGGTCAGGCGGTCGAGCGTATTGATCTGCTTGGCGAGCAGCAGCGGCTCGCGGGTCGGCAGCACGATGCCGGTGGTGCCGAGCGTGAGCTCGCGCGTAGCGGCGGCGAGCTGCGCGATATAGATCAGCGGCTCGAAGATCTGCCCCGAATCGCCATAGCGTGGATCGTAGAACGGGATGTCGCGGGCCCACAGCGCGGCGACCCCGGCCTGCTCGGCGCGCTGCGCCATCTGCAGGTGGTCTGCCATGGTCGGATGCGGTGTATGCGGGTGCGTCTCGAGCGGCAGGATCAGGCCGACCGTCAGCGCACCAGGTTGAAACACGCGCCGATAGCCGCGGTGTGCCTGCAGGTCGATGGGGGGACGGGGGGGTTGCCCGGACGGAATCGCCAACGGCGCTGACATGTCCATGATGCTTCTCCTGTTCTGCTATTGGGTGCAGATTACGGAGTTCGGTCAGCGGGAAAAAGACTAGCGTGCTAACAACACTTGATACATGGCGTCATGCAAATGGCGCTGCTTGCGACGGCCGCCGATCAGTCGTGACGATGCATCGGCGGCGTTTATTCTGCTGATTGATTCGGGCGCAACGCTGTGAGCGTCGTCGACTAGACGCCCTCGACGATTCGGAAGTCGCGCTCGACTGCGTCGCCCAGCACCTTGAGCGCCGCCGCATAGGCCGGGCTTTCATAGGTTGCGATAGCCTGCGCGAGGCTGTCGAATTCGACCAGCACGGTGCGCTCCGCAATGCCGTCGCTGTGTGCCGCCGCGGCTACGCCGCGCGCCAGAATCTTGCCGCCGCCGTCGTGGATGGCCGGCGTGGCGAGCTTCGAATATTCGGCGAGCTGGTCCGGCTTGAATACCTTGCGATACGCGCTGACCCAATAGGCTTTTGCCATTTCCGTTATCTCCGCATAATGACGCGGCAGGCTCGCGCACTGCCGCAACTGGCGCCATGACGCTGACGGCGCCGCTCCGTATAGCTTGCAGAGGATAGCAAGAAATGACCGGCCGCGCCGGCGCAGGTAAATATGCGCAGGAGTCGCGGCGGTGGCGGGAAAGCCTGTGTGGATTCGATCCGCGCTATTGCGCGCTGCTCGTATCGTAATCGAACTCGAGGCGAATGCCGCCCGGTTCATAGATCATCGTATGGCGCTTCGGGCCCTTGCCCAGCTGCTCCGGCGCAAACTCGATGTTGACTCCCGGCCATATGGACACGCGGGCGAAGATTTCATTGAACGCTTCTTCGCTGCCTACCTTCAGCGCCAGATGGTGCAGACCCACATTGGTCTTGCGGTCGAATTCGACGCGGCTGTCCTGATTCTTCACTTCCCACAGCGTCAGCATCACATGCCCATCCGACACGAATGCGGCCGGATACTCGGGGCGTTCGCCGATCTGCTTCCAGCCGAGGCATGAAACGAAGAAATCGCGGGTCTGCTGCAGGTCGCGCACGGTAAGCCCGACATGATCGATGCCAAGCGTCAGGGAATTGACTGTCATTTCTGAGCCTCAGGTTGGGAAACGGCGGCCGTTGGACAACGTGTGCGATCGGGCATGCAGTGTCGCGGCAGGCACTTCGCGCAGTATAAGAATCGTGCACGGGGTGGCCAATCCCGGACGATGGAACAGGTGTGTTGCGAGCCCGGAAACAATCTGCCGCACACCGGCACGCTGCACAGTGACGCTTGATGGAACGGGCGACGATGCCGCTCTCGCTGTTTCCTCACTGGCGATGATGACATCGATCACCAATCATCATTTTACTTGAAGTTTTTGCGCTCCTATCGTTGAAAACACAGCGAGAGCACACCGGGCCAAGCCTCGAAAGAGGTAACTGGATTTGAACGATACAGGAGACAACGTGATTCCCCCGACTGCCATCGACACTATCCGTACGACGCCGGCATTTGCGCAACTCGTCGCGCGCCGGCGCAAATTCGTCGTCTGTCTGACGCTTGGCACGCTGCTGCCGTACTACGCATTCGTGCTGGCCGCTGGCTTCGCGCCGCGCCTGCTTGCACAAAAGCTCTTTGCCGGCAGTGCGATCACCTTGGGCTGGCCGCTCGGTGTTGCGTTGATCGTCGGGACATGGATCTTGACTGGCCTGTATATCCGCCGCGCCAACAGCGAATTCGACGAGCTGACCACGCGCATTCTGGCCGGGGACCTGAAATGAAGTGCGGCATCCGATCGGTTGCGGCCGCACTCGCACTGTGTGCGGGCCGCACCGCGTTCGCCATGCCCGAGGCCGCCGGCAACGTGCAGCGGCAGCCGCTCAATACGACGGCGATTGCGATGTTCATCGTGTTCGTCCTCACTACGCTGGGCATTACGTACTGGTCCGCGTCGAAGACCCGCTCGATGAAGGACTTCTACAACGCCGGCGGCGGCATTTCGGGCTTCCAGAACGGCCTCGCGCTGGCCGGCGACTATATGTCCGCTGCCGCGCTGCTCGGACTGACCAGCATGATCTTCTTCAATGGCTATGACGGCATGATCTACGCGGTCAGCTTCTTCGTCGCGTGGCCGTTGCTGATGTTCCTGTTCGCAGAGCGGATCCGCAATCTCGGTCAGGTGACGATTGCCGATATCGCATCGTTCCGGCTCGACCAGCAGCGCGTACGCACGCTGATGGCATTCGGTTCGCTGACGGTGGTGTGCTTCTATCTCGTCGCACAGATGGTGGGCGCCGGCCAGTTGATTCAGCTGCTGTTCGGGCTGCGCTACGAATACGCGGTAGTGGTGGTGGGCGTGCTGATGGCGGTGTATGTGACTTTCGGCGGTATGGTCGCGACCACCTGGGTGCAGATCATCAAGGCCGTGCTGATGTTGTTCGGCGCCACGCTGCTCGCGGTGCTTGCGCTGCGCTACTTCGGCTTCTCCCTGGATGCGATGTTCGCGCAGGCGGTTGCCGCGCACGGCGCTGCGATCATGCTGCCGAGCAAGCTGGTGTCCGATCCGTTTGCAATGCTGTCGCTATCGGTCGCGCTGGTGTTCGGCACGTCGGGCCTGCCGCATATCCTGATGCGTTTCTTTACGGTGCCCGACGCAAAGGCTGCGCGCAAGTCGGTGTTCGTCGCCACAGGCTTTATCGGCTACTTTTTTGTGCTGGTCATGGTGCTCGGTGTCGCGGCGATCGTCATCGTCGGCCGCAACGGCATCTTCTACGAGGGCGGCGTGGCGGGCGGCAAGCTGATCGGCGGCGGCAACATGCCGGTGATGCATCTGGCGAGAGCGATGGGTGGTGACCTGGTGCTCGGTTTTCTGTCGGCGGTTGCGTTTGCAACGATCCTCGCCGTGGTCGCCGGACTGACGATGGCAGGCACTTCGGCGATCTCGCACGATCTGTACGCGATGGTGATCCGCAAGAATCGTGCGGATCCGAGCAAGGAAAAGCGGGTGTCGCGCGTTGCGTCGATTGCGATTGCCGGCGTGGCGATCGTGCTCGGCATCGTCTTCAAGGAACAGAACATCGCGTTTCTGGTGTCGATGACGTATAGCGTTGCGGCGTCCGTCAATTTCCCGATTCTTGCGCTGGCGATCTACTGGAAGGGCTTGACCACGCGCGGCGCACTGCTGGGCGGAGTGGCCGGGCTGGTCAGCGCGGTGGGACTCGTGGTGCTGTCGCCGGCGGTGTGGGTCAAGGTGCTCGGCCATAGCGCAGCGATCTTTCCATACGACTATCCGGCGATCGTGTCGATGTCGATTGCGTTCCTGTGCACGTGGCTCGGTTCGGTAACCGATCGGGGCGCGCGTGCTATCCGCGAGCGACAACGGTTCGACGACCAGTTTATTCGCGGCCAGACTGGTATTGGTGCGTCGGGCGCGGCCAGTCACTGATAAAACTTAACAGATGGAGTGAGACATGTCGAAGCTGCATACGCAATACATGCCTGAGCCACGAGCAGGCCAACGCGATCCGCGCGCGCAATTCAGGTTGCGGGACAACGGTCTGGGTTTTTCGCCGATCACGATCGTGTTGCACTGGGTCGTGGCTGCGTTGGTGTTGAGCATCATCGTGCTCGAAGTGGTGCTCACCGTGTCGCCTGGCGCCGGCTCGATGCGCGTGCTGAATCTGCTTGGCACCGTGCTGTTTCCCGTGTCGTTGTACCGGTTCTGGGCACGCATTACGTCTTGGCATCCTTTGCCGGTGGGCACGCCCAACCCGGTCGAGGTGATCGTCAGCCGCTCGGTCGCCACGGCGCTGGCGCTGGCGATGGTGTTGTTGCCCATCGCCGCGTGGCTTGCGAAGTCGGCAGGTGGCGTGCCGGTCGAACTGCCGTTCGGCTGGGCGGTTCCTGCGGCGATGGACCCCGACCCGCACGCCGCGCACATGTTCGACATGTTGTTCAAGATTGGCGCAACGCCGTTCGTACTGGGTCTCGCGTTGCATATTTTCGGCGCCTGCAAGAACCACTTCGTGCTGAAGAACGATGCGCTGAAGCGCATGCTGGGCAAATATGTGGAGCTTTGAAAACATGAACACAACCAGGGCAGTTTCCAGTGACGACGCAGTGACCGCGCTGTGCGGCATCCGGTATCCGATTTTTCTGGCGGGCATGGCCGCGATTTCCGGGCCGCAACTGGTCGCGGCGGTCGCCAACGCCGGCGGCATGGGTACGCTTGGCGGCCTGCGGCTGCCGCCGCTCGCGCTGCGCAAATGGATGCGCGAAACCAAAACACTGACGGACCGGCCATTCGGCGTGAACCTTGTGCCTTCGTTCGGTGGCCCCGATGTATTCGAGGCGCAGTTCCAGGTCGTGCTGCAGGAAAAGCCTCGCATGCTGTCGCTGTTCTACGCCGAGGACTATCCGGACATGATCGCGCGCGCCAAGGATGCCGGCATGGTGGTGATGGTGCAGGTGGGCACCGTCGAACTGGCACGCAAGGCGATTGCCGCCGGCGCCGACATCATCACCGCGCAGGGCAGCGAAAGCGGGGGGCACCTGAATTGCGGCACGATCGGCCTGCTGTCGCTGCTGCCCGCGTTGCTCGACGTCGCGCAAGGACGGCCGGTGTTGGCGGCAGGCGGCATCACGAATCGCGACGATGTGCGCACCGTGATGAAGATGGGCGCAGCGGGCGTGCTGGTCGGGACCGCGTTCATCGCATGTGAAGAGTCCAACGCGCATCCGCTGTACAAGCAGAAGATCGTCGATGCGACAGTGGACGATACCGAATACCGCACCGGCTATTCGTTCGGCTGGAAGTACGGCACACCGCATCGCGTGATTCCGAATCGCGACAAGTGGAACCTGCTGCGCTTTATGGGCGGTGGTGCGCGCGCGATCGACAAGCCGCGCATGGCGCAGAAGCTGTCGCTGTACGCGGGGCAGGGCGTCGGCAAGATCGATTGCGTGATGCCGGCGGCGCAACGCGTCAGCGAGCTTGCGGAAGGGCTTGCCGAACGGCTCGCCGAACGGCTTGCCGAATCGCTTGCCGACGCGTCGCGCGACCGCGAGACGGCGCGGGATTCGTTCGGGCGTGTCGAGGGGTTGCAGTTGCGCTACGCATAGGCGTAGCGGGTTGGTAGGGTTGTGTGTGGAACGCTGGCCGGGTCGCTTCGCAGCCGGGCCAGCGTCTTTTTTGCTTCAGTGAACGTTCGCGACCGGCTCCGATGGGTCGCGCAGCGCATGCGGTCGTGCCGCATTCGGCGCGACGTCTGCTGCCACAGCGGCTTCGCCAGCCGGCTGGTCGCGCGCGAGTTCCAGCAGCGCGGTCAGTGCCGGCGTGACGAACGTGTCCTTGCTGCGGATGAACACCGTGGTCACGTTGGCGAATGCGGGCGGCAACGCGTGGCAATACACGGATTGCCGTGCGGCATGGCCTTCTACTATCGAGCGCGGCAGTATCGTGATACCGACGCCTGCCGCAACGCACGACATGATGCCGTCGAGTGTGCCGAGCTCCATGATCTGGCCGGGAATCACGCCTTCCTGATGGAACCAGTGCTCGAGCGTCGAACGATAGAAGCAGCCGGTCTTGAACACAAGTATGGTGGGCTGCGACAGCGGATCGCCTAACTGGCCGATCAGCGCTGCGCGCGAATCGAAACGGCCGCTGCTGACCAGCACCAGTTCTTCCTCGAACACGGCTTCCTGGTGAAGCGCCGCATTCTGATGGAAGCCGCCGACAAAAGCGCCGTCGAGGCGATGCGCTTCGACGGCCTTTATCAGTTCGGTCGTCGTGCCAGTGAGCAAAGAAAGCTGGACCTGCGGATACTCCTGATGGTATTTCGCCAGCACTCTCGGCAAACGGATTGCCGCAGTGGTTTCCATCGAACCGAGACGCAGCAAACCTTTAGGCGAGGCCGTGTCTTGCAGCGCGCTGCGGCTTTCGTCGGCGAGCTGCAATATGCGTTGCGCATAGCCGAGAAAAGTTTGCCCGGCCGAAGTCAGCACCACGCCATTCTTTTGCCGCACAAACAACTGCTGGCTAAGCTCGGTTTCGAGCTCCTTGATCCGCATCGTCACGTTGGACTGAACATTGTGAACGCTTTCCGCCGCGGCGGTGAAACTACCATATTCAGCCACCGCGCAGAAAATCCTTAGATGTCGCAATTCCATCGTATGTCCCTGCCGGATCGCTCCGATGATGTCATTGCAAACTAACATAATTCTGCGCGCGCCGTTATTATTGGAACTCCTGATATCGGCGATTTATTATTGACGCGGTGTAAAAAGGTTTTTTACGGCATGCGCGGCATGATTGGCCTGGTTTATTTACTGTTGAAGCCGTTAAAGAACGCACGCGCATTCACGTCCAGCGTTTCGAGGTGATAGCCGCCTTCCTGCACGATCACCGATGGCAATTGCAGTGCGCCGACCGTTGCGCCCAATTTTGCGAAGCCTTCGGTTGTTACCGCAACCTTCGATTGCGGATCGTCCTTATAGATATCGAAGCCGAGCGCGAGCACCAGCGCATCGGGCTGAAAGCGCTGCAGCACGCGCAATGCCGAATCGACGCGCTCGAAGAACACCTGTTCCGACGAACCATGCGGCATCGGCAGATTGACGTTGAAGCCCTGGCCTGCCCCTGCGCCGGTTTCTTCTTCGTAGCCCGCGACTACAGGGTAGAAATTGGTCGGGTCGCCGTGGATCGATACGTACAGCACGTCGTCGCGTCCGTAGAAAATCTCCTGAACGCCCTGGCCGTGGTGCATGTCGGTATCGAGAATCGCGACGCGCTTAAAGCGTGTGCGCAGCGCCTGTGCGGCGATCGCCGCGTTGTTCAGATAGCAGAAGCCACCGGCCGCATCGCGCCGCGCGTGGTGGCCCGGCGGTCGGCACAGCGCCCATGTGTGGCGCGTGCCGTCGTTGACGTCGGCGGCGGCGGCCAGCGCACTTTGCGCGGACCAGTACGCCGAACGCCACGTATTCGCGCCGATCGGACAGCTGCCGTCCGCCAGGTAGCGGGCCGCTTGCGCAAGGATGCCGCGCAGCGGGTTGGGATCGCGCACATAGACGTTCGACATCACTTCGTCGCCCCAGTCGGCGGGCATTTTTTTCCAGTCGCGGTGCGCTTCTTCGAGAAAACGCAGGTAGTTTATGTCGTGTACCGCCGCGAGCGGCGCCGTGCCACGGTCGGCCGGTTCGCAGACTTCGAAGTCGAGCGAGCGCGCCGCCGCGACCAGACGTGCAGCGCGTTCCGGCACCTCTTGCGGCGCGCGCATCTGGCCGCGCGACAGATAGCTGCGCGGATGGTGCAGCAGCTGTTCGGGGTGGAAGTAGGTTTTCATCGTGGGGTTCCTTGCCGTGGGTACAGTGCGGGTTATTGCGCGTCGACGGTGGCGGCAATGCCCGCGCGCGCGAGCACCGCGTTGAGCAGCACATTCGCACCGTGCGTGACGTCGTCGGGCAGCGCGTCTTCAGCTTCGTTGTGCGACAGGCCGCCGACGCATGGAATAAACACCATCGCCGTTGGGCAGTGGCGCGCCAGCAGGATCGCGTCGTGGCCCGCGCCGCTGACGATGCGCTGGTTCGGGTAGCCGAGCGCATCGGTCGCGTGCTGCACCAGCGCGACACAGTCTTGATCGAACGGTGTGGCCGGGCTGCGCCAACAGGTTTCGATGCTGGCCTGCAGACCGCGTTCGGCTGCGATGCGTGAGCAGGCGTCGCGCAGTTCGTCGGTCATGCTGTCTACTTCGCTGTCTTCGTGATGGCGCAAATCGACGCTGAACGACACGTGGGCGGCTATCGTGTTGCGCGACGCGTTCGGGATCCCGAGCTGGCCGATCGTCGCGAGCCCGCGCGGCGCGTAGCGCGCAGCAACGCGCTCGAGTTCGAGCGCGACCTGCGCGGCGCCGAACAGCGCATCCTTGCGGTACGGCATCGGCGTGGTGCCGGCATGCGCGGCCATGCCGGTCACCGTGACGTCGAGCCAACGGATCGCCTGGCCGCCGGTCACGACGCCGATCGTCTTGCGATTCGCCTCGAGTATCGGGCCCTGTTCGATATGCGCTTCGAAATAGGCGTCGACGGGTGAGCCGATTGTGCGGGTGCCGCGGTAGCCGGTGGCAGTCAGCGCATCCGCCAACGTGATGTTTTGCGCGTCGAGCTTAGCCAGCGCATCGGCAAGCGGCGTCGCCCCCGTGAAGACCGCCGAGCCGAGCATCGCCGGCGTAAAGCGCGCGCCTTCTTCGTTGGTCCACGAGACGATCTCGATCGGCTTTTCGGTGGCGATGTGCGCGTCGTTCAGCGCACGCACGAGTTCCAGCGCGGCCAGCACGCCGTATACGCCGTCGAAGCGGCCGCCTTCTGGCTGCGTGTCGAGGTGGCTGCCGATCAGCACGGGCGCGGCGTGCGGGTTCGTGCCTTCACGCCGCGCAAACAGGTTGCCGACCTGATCGACGCTCACGCTCAGGTTCGCCGCGCGACACCACTGCGCAAACAGATCGCGGCCGCGTTTGTCTTCTTCTGTGAGCGCGAGGCGTCGCACGCCGCCGCGCGGCGTCGCGCCGACTTGCGCCATCTCCATCAGGCTTTGCCACAGGCGTGCGCCATCGATTTGCAATAACAGGTCTTTCATAGCGATTCCGGAAACGTTCGTACGATGCGGTTCGTGATCAGTTGGCGCCTAGCGCTTTGGCTTCGGTGTCCGCTTCGGCGGCTTCGCTATTTGCGACTCGCCGCGCATCGAGCGTGACGACGCACAGCAGGGAAATGGCCGCGAGACACGTATAAAACGCGGCCAGCGGCCACCACTGGCCGGTGTAGCGATGCGCGAGCCAGGTGCCGACCAGCGGCGTCAGCCCGCCCGCGACTGCGCCGCATACCTGATAGGCGAGCGAGATGCCCGAGTAGCGCACACGGGTCGGGAACACACCGCTGACGAAGCCGGCGATCACGGAGTAGAAACCGGCCATGCCGACGGTGGCAACGGCAATGCCGATCACCATCGGCACCACGGTGCCGTGTTGCACGAGCATGAACATCGGGTAAGGCGACAGCATCGCGAAGACTGCCATCAGTTTCAGAAAGCGTGCGCTGCCGATGCGTTCCGCGAGCCATGCGGCAAGCGGTTGCCACAGGAACTGGATGATTGCGACCGCGAACAGGCAATCGAGAATCAACGAGCGCGTGACGCCGACGTATTGCGTCGTGTACGCGATCATGAAGGTGTTCGTGAAGTAGACGCCAGCGATGCCGATCGTATTCGCGCCAATGCACAGCAGCACGAGACCCCATGCGGAACGGAACACTTCGGCGACCGGCAGCTTGACCGTGCGGTTCGCTTCTTTCACGCGCGCGAACTCCGGCGATTCGTTGACGCCGAGGCGAATCACGATACCGACCACCAGCAGCACTGCGCTGGCGAGAAACGGCAGGCGCCAGCCGTAGGCGAGCAGGTCGGCCTTGTCCATCGACGTGACGGCGCGGAATGCGATCAGCGACAGGATCAGGCCGGCGGGACTGCCGAGCTGTGCGAACGATGCGAAGAAGGTGCGCTTGCCTTGCGGCGCGTGCTCGCCTGCCATCAGCACCGCGCCGCCCCATTCGCCGCCGACGGCGATGCCTTGCACGACGCGCAGCAGCACGAGCAGCACCGGCGCGAGCGCGCCGACTTTCGCATACGACGGCAGCAGGCCTACGCATACGGTGGCGACGCCCATCATCATTAGCGTGGTCATCAGCGCTTTCTTCCGGCCGATGCGGTCGCCCAGATGGCCGAACACGATGCCGCCGAGCGGACGCGCGAAGAAGCCGACCGCGAAGGTGGCGAACGATGCCATCGTGCTGACGAAGCGGTCGCTCGATGGGAAATACAGTTCGCCGAACACGAGTGCCGCGGCGGTGGCGTAGATATAAAAGTCGTACCACTCGATCATCGTGCCGATGAAAGCAGCGGTCGCGGCGCGCGCGGGCTGGCGGGTCGAGGAGGCGGGTTGCGTCATGCTGGCTCCTGAAGCACGTTCGGCGCTGGCGCGCGGTGGTTTGATACCGGCGACGTGCGGGTTGTAATAGGGGACGCCGTGCATACGGCCGGACGCCGCACTGCGCGGTGCGTGCGGTGTTTATCGGTAGCCATAAAACATTAGTCAAATTTCAAGTTATTATTTCGCGCATAAATGTGGCTTATAGTTGGGGCGATGGTTGTTTGGGCAACCATGAGCCTCAGGGAACGACGATGCGCGCCGATATCGCCAACTTTCTGAACGACAGACTCGACTGGAACCTGCTGCGCACCTACCTCGTGATCATGCAGGAGCGCAGCCTGAGCCGCGCCGCCGCGCGGCTGCACGTTACGCAGCCGGCGGTGAGCCAGGCGCTGCGGCGCCTCGAGGAAACGCTCGAACGCAAGCTGATCGAACGGCGCGGCCCGTATTTCTCGCCGACCGAGGCGGGTGAGGCGGTTTATCGGATTGCGAGCGACATCTACGGCGATATCTCGCGGCTCGAAACCGATCTCGACGATCGCACCGACGACATTTCCGGCACGATTCGCCTGCTGACGATCAGCCGCATCGAATCGCCGGTCTATGACGAATTTCTCGCCGAGTTTCATCGGGCGTATCCGCGCATCGACATACAGATCGAAGTGATGCGCTCGTCGGACATTATCTCGTCGCTGCTGCAAAAGACTGCGACTGCCGGATTGGGGCTGTGCCGCACGCCGCATGAGAAGCTCGACATGCGCTGCTTTTTGCGGCAGCGCTATGCGATTTTCTGCGGGCGGCATCACCGGCTGTTCGGCAAATCGCCACTGGCGATGGACGATCTGCTGGCGGAAAACTTCGTGTCGTTTACCAGCGACCAGATCGGCGACAGCCTGTCGCCGTTGACGGTGTTTCGCGATCAGAAGGGATTTACCGGCAGGATCGTTGCGTCGTCACCGAGTCTCGAGGAGGTGCGCAGACTGATCTTTGCCGGGTACGGGATCGGCTGCCTGCCTGAGCATATCGCGCGCGACGACATCGCGCAGCAGCGGCTGTGGCGGCTGCCGCCGGATGAAGGGCTGGTCGATGTCGACGTGTTTCTGCTGTGGCATCGCGAACGGAAGATGAATGCGGCAGAGCAGGCGTTTTTCGATGCGATGGAGCGGTGTATGCGGCGGTATTCGTTGGTGGAGCGGTTGGGGTAGTGAGGCGGGGAGCGTGC
>DATLOW010000059.1:0-21283 GCA_035536055.1 Paraburkholderia sp.
TACATCGAAGGGATGGAGGACATGATCTTCCGCAATACCTTTCGCGACATCCGCAACATCCTGACCGAGTTCAACGACTACGGCACCCGCTTCGAGTTCGAGTGCTACGACGTCGGGCACCTGTACAACCTCGCATATTTCGCCGACGCGGGACTGATCAAGCCGCCGTTTTTCATTCAGTCGGTGCTCGGCATTCTGGGCGGCATCGGCCCCGATCCAGAAAACCTCAACGTGATGCGCTCGACGGCCGACCGTCTGTTCGGCCGCGATCAGTATCAATTCTCGGTGCTCGGCGCCGGTCGGCATCAGATGTCGCTGGTGACGATGGGCGCGATTCTGGGTGGCAACGTGCGGGTCGGACTCGAAGACAGCGTGTATCTGGCCAAAGGCGTGAAGGCCAGAACGAATGCCGAACAGGTGCGCAAGATCCGCCGCATTCTCGAAGAGCTGTCGTTCGAGATCGCGACGCCGGCCGACGCGCGCGCGATGCTCGGGCTGAAGGGCCGCGACAAGGTTTCGCTGTGAGCCGCTGCGCGTAGACCGACCCGCAGACTGAACAGCAGCATAACAACCGGAGACGATATGAATGCCGCTACCGTTGAACAAGGCATGGGCGCGACCCATCGTCTGGCGACTCACAAGGCGATGCTCAGGCTGCTGCCGTTGATGTGCGCGATTTATTTCCTGTCGTTTATCGACCGCACCAATGTCGCACTGGCCAAGAACGCGCTGGCCGCGGATCTGGGCATCAGTGCCGCCGCATACGGGCTGGGCGCCGGCATTTTCTTTATCGGTTATGCGCTGCTCGAAGTGCCCAGCAATCTGGCCGCGCATCGCGTCGGGCCGCGCCGCTGGATCGCGCGCATCGCGGTGAGCTGGGGTGTGCTGTCGACGGCGATGATGTTCGTGCGCGGCGAGTGGTCGTTCTATGTGCTGCGCGTGCTGCTGGGCATCGCCGAGGCAGGGCTGTTCCCGGCGCTGATGTATATGGTGACGCTGTGGTTCGCGCCTAAAGACCGCGCGGTTGCGGTCGGCTGGATCTACACGGCGCCTTCGCTGGCGTTGATCGTCGGCAGCCCGCTTGGCGCGGCGCTGATGCAACTCGGCGGCATCGGCGGACTGCGCGGCTGGCAATGGATGTTTCTGCTCGAAGGCGTGCCGACCGTGGTGGCGGGCATCGTGCTTTATTTCAAGCTGCCGGACCGGCCCAGTTCCGTCAAATGGTTGACGCCGCAACAGGCACAAGCGCTCGAGACGCACGCGGTGATCGATCCGCACGGTCACGCGGAGCTGTTCTCGGCAGACTGGCTCGCTGCGATCCGGCGGCCCACCACGGTGCTGATCGCGCTGATCTACTTTCTGAACCAGGTGGCGTTCGTCGGGCTGTACTTCTTTACGCCGGCGATCGTTTCGCAGATGCATGTGACGTCGCCGCTGCTGGTCGGTCTGCTGTCGAGCAGCGTCGGCATCGGCTTTCTGCTGGGCGTGCTGGCGCTGCCGCGCATTCATCGCCGCGTCAGCAACGATTGCGCCTTTCTTGGTGTTCTGACCGCGGGCCTCGTGGTCAGCGGGCTGGCATTTATCGCGAGTACCAGCCAGACGGTGCAGATCGTACTGCTGGCCGTCACCGGTTTTTTCGCGGGCGGCATTCTGCCGTCGTACTGGGCGGTGGCGATGAAGCGGCTGCAAGGTATCCAGGCTGCCGCGGGCCTCGCTTTCATCAATACGGTCGGCTTGCTGGGCGGCTTCGCCGGCCCGTATCTGTTCGGGCTGGCGGAGACATGGAGCCATCGCAGCGATGCGGGCTTCAATGTGATCGTCGCGGCTTCGGTGCTCGGCTTGTGTCTGGTGCCGCTGCTGGCACGCGCGATCCGGCATGCGGAACGGCCTGCGACAGCGAGTGCCGCTGCATTCAACTGAACACGTCGAAGATTTGCGCGCGCCGCCGACCGGTTCGACGCGCCGGTGGCGATCCATACGAAGAGCGGAGACATCATGACCTTGATACACAGCGGGTGGTCGAAGGCCGCGTGCGCGGCTGGCCTCGCGGCAAGCGTATTGCTGGCGGGTTGCGGCAGCGACAGTGGCAGCGGCACTGCAGCCACCGCATCGGCTGCCAAAGGCGTCGCCTGCGAACAGCTCGCGGGTCTTGCGGTGTCTGCTTCGCAAATCGGCTTGCCGACGTCGGGCGCGAGCGTGATGGCGGCTAAAACCGTCGCTGCCAGCGGCACCGGCGCAGCCGCGGCGCCTGAATACTGCCAGGTCACCGGCAAGGTATCGCCGGTCGATCCGTCCGCGCCCGATATCCGTTTTCAGGTGGCGCTGCCTACGCAATGGAACGGCAAGGTGGTCATGTTCGGCGGCGGCGGTTTCGACGGCACCATTCCCGATGTAACCGGCAATGTGCCCGACGGTCCGATCGACCAGCCGACGCCGCTCGGGCGCGGTTATGCGACGTTTGCCAGCGATTCGGGCCATCAGGCCAACGCGCTGGGTTCGGAAGATGGCCTGTTCGGCTTGAACGACGAAGCGCTGAACAACTTCGGTGGCGATGCACTGAAGAAGACGCACGACGCGGCTCTCGCGATCATCAAGACGCGCTACGCGGCCGCACCGCAGAAGGCCTATTTCGCCGGCGGCTCGACGGGCGGGCGCGAGGCATTGAAGTCGATTGCGCGCTGGCCGTCGGACTGGGACGGCGCGATCGCATGGTATCCCGCGTGGGACGATGCGGCGGCGCTGCTCGGCGGGCACCGGATGAGCCGTGCACTGGCGCAGCCGGGCGCGTATCTGAGCGTCGGCAAACGGGCCGCCGTGTATAACGCTGCGATACAGGCGTGCGATGCGCTGGACGGGGTGGTCGATGGGCTGATCAGCAACCAGCAGCAATGCAACGCGAGCTTCGATCCGTCGACCGCCACCGTCAACGGGGTGGCGCTGCGGTGCCCGAACGGCGCCGACACCGGCGATACGTGTCTGTCCGACGCACAGATCGCCGCACTGCAGACCATCAACACGCCAACCGTGTTCCAGTTTCCGCTGGCAAGCGGCGAGACGCAGTATCCCGGCTACAACGTGTGGGGCGCCGACCTCGGCATCTCGACGCGTACCTCGGCGGTCGAGCCGGTGGTAACCTTCCTTGCATTCGGCAGTTCGCAACCCGCCACGATCATGCCGGTGACGGCGCCCTACATCAGCGTGCTGACCGATCAATGGATCAAGTACTCGGTGACGCGCGATGCGAACTTCGACTCGCTGTCGCTCGATCCGGAACAACCGGGCACGTGGGCCGCGCGCATCAGTGCGCTGAGTTCGCAGCTCGATACGAGTACGGATATCTCGGCGTTCAAGGCGCGCGGCGGCAAGTTGCTGCTGGCGCACGGTTTGGCCGACGTGCTGGTCAGCACGCGCGCGACGGAGATGTACTACCAGCGCTTGCAGGCGCAAATGGGCGCCGCGCAGGTCGACAGCTTCGTGCGCTACTACGAGATTCCGGGCATGGGCCACGCGGCGAGCAGCACGTTCAATGCGACGTGGGATTCGCTGACGGCGCTCGAGCAATGGGTCGAACACGGAGTCGCGCCGACGGGGCAGGTGACCACCGACACGGCAGGCGTGCCCGGCCGCACCCGGCCGCTGTGCGATTACCCGAAGTGGCCGCAGTACAGCGGCGGTGACGTGAATTCGGCCGCGTCGTTTCAATGTGTGCAGTGAGCGGGTCAATGCCTGATGCGTGCAACATGCGCTTCAGGATTCGCGCGGGTCGGTTTCGTTAGCCGCCCCGCGAACTAACGCAGCAACACCTCACGCAGGCGCGCGAGCCGCAATTGCGCATCGCGCCGCGCGGCAAGCGCCTGCGACATCGTGACGGGCACGAAGCGCGCCTGATGATTCGGCTGCATCTGGCCGATCAGATCCATATCGGCGCTGATCACGGTGCCGATCGTCGCGTAGCCGCCGCCCGACACCGCGTCGCGATGCAGGATGATCGGCTCGAGTCCGGCCGGCACCTGGATCGAGCCGATCGGATAACAGGCGTCGACGATGTTCGACGGATCGGCGCCCGCGCCGAACGGCTGCTCGCGTTCGCGAAACGTCAGCGGCCGGCCCTGTTTGTAGCGGTAGCCGATGCGATCGGCTTCGGGCGCAACGGCCCACGTGTCTTCGAAAAACGTCGCGGCGGATTCGTCGGTCAGGCGATGATGGTAGAGCCCCGGCAGCACGCGCAATTCGACTTCGCGTGCGAGCGGAGCGCGCAACGGCTCAGGCACCGTCGTGCCCTCGCGCGCCGGCCCGCGCTCGCGGCCGACCGCGAGCCGATCGCCCTTTTGCAGGCGTCGCCCCTGATGGCCGCCGAACGCGCCTAGCGCATAGGTCGAACGACTGCCGAGCACCCGCGGCACGTCGATGCCGCCAGCCACCGCCAGATAGGCACGCGCGCCGCCTTTCACATAGTCGAAGCTCAGCGTGCTGCCCGCCTCGATGCGTAGCGCGACATTGCACGCGTAAACCGTGCCGTCGATTTTCGGCGCCATGTCGGCGCCAGTGACGGCGATCAGCGTATCGACGTGAAACAGCAGTTGCGGGCCGAGCAGCGTACATTCGAGCGCCGCCGCATCCTCCTGGTTGCTGACCAGCAGATTGGCCGCACGCAACGCATACTGATCCAGCGCACCGGAAGGCGGGATGCCGACGTTGTAATAGCCCTGGCGGCCGGTATCCTGCACCGACGTGGCGAGGCCCGGCTTGACGACTTCGATGGCGAACACGGAATCAGTCGGCATGGAGCACCTCGACCAAAGAGCGGTTATAAGCGTCCGGGTCGCGCAAAAACGCTTCGAGCGAAAAGCTCACGTCGCGCACGCGCAGCGAAAACGTGCCGGCCTCCACGGCGGCCACCGCTGCGTCGTACGCGGCGCGATCGATCGGCTTGAATTTGACGATGTCGCCGGGACGGAAGAACACCATGAAATCGCGCAGATAATCGAGCCGCTGCGCCGGGTCGAAGATCGGCGCCGGCGTGACGCCGAACATCTGATAGCCGCCCGCGCCGCGCACCGAGTAGATGCAGCCGAAGCAGCCGCCGTGACCGACCGTCAGCTTCGGCGTATCGGTGCGGGGCCGCACGTATTTGGGCACCTGTAGCTGACGCTCGCGCTCGACCATCTGGAACATAAACGGCAAGCCCGCGACGAAGCCGACCATCGAAACGAACCACGGCGAGCTGGAATGCGCAGCGATAAAGTCGTCGACGTCTCGCTTGCCGTTGATCCTCGCCGCATATTCGAGGTCCGTCGAGTCCGGATCCTGATGACGCTCGCGAAAGCGCATCAGTGTTTCGTGCGTCCACGGATCGTTGTACAGCACCGGAATCTCGACGATGCGCGTGGCGATGTCCAGCTGTGCTTCGCCGAGCTCGGCTTCGATCTGCTGCAGCAGCGTCAGCAGCGCCTGGGGATCGATGACGTCCGGGTCGAAACGCACCTGGTACGACGCATTGGCCGGGCAGATATCGGTCACACCCGGCACCTGGCGGCGCTGCAACTCACGTGTAATCGCGGTGCCCTTGAAAAACGCGTCGAGCGACATGGCCTCGTTGATCTCGACGAACAGGAACTCGTCGCCGCCGAATGTATATCGGGTCGTCATGCGGCCTCCTCGCGAGCGGCAGGCGCGGGCTCGGACGGGGCAGCCAGCTGCGCGCGCCGCGCGCTGAGCCACGCTTCGAGATAGTTGGTGTGATAGCGGCCGGCGCGCACCGCGTCGTCGGCGAGCAGCGCGCGATGCAGCGGCGCGGTGGTCTTCACGCCGGCCACATGCAGTTCGGACAACGCGCGGCCGAGGCGCGCCAGCGCCGCGGGACGGCTTTCGTCGAACACGATCAGCTTGGCCAGCAGCGAATCGTAGAACGGCGGCACCGTATAGCCCTGGTACAGCATCGAATCGACGCGCACACCCGGGCCGGTCGGCCACACCAGCTCGTCGATGCGCCCGGGGCTCGGACGAAAATCCTGCGCCGGGTCTTCTGCGTTGATCCGGCATTCGATCGCCGCGCCGCGCATCGCGACGTCGTGCTGTTGCAGACGCAACGGTTCGCCGTCGGCGATGCGCAGCGTTTCGCGCACCAGGTCGATGCCGGTGATCGCTTCGGTGACCGGATGCTCGACCTGGATGCGAGTATTCATTTCAATGAAATAGAACTCGCCGCGAGTCTCGTCGAACAGATACTCGAGGGTGCCCGCGCTGCGATAGCCGACCTGCCGCGCGAGCCGCGTCGCCGATGCGCACAGCATGTCGCGCAGCGCCGGCGTCAGCGATGGCGAAGGCGCTTCTTCCATGATCTTCTGCCGCCGCCGTTGCAGCGAGCACTCGCGCTCGAACAGATGAATCGCGTCGCGGCCGTCGCCGAGCACCTGCACTTCGATATGGCGGGCGCGCGCGATAAAGCGTTCGAGGTACACGCCGCCATTGCCGAATGCGGCCTGCGCTTCGCGCTGTGCAAGCGGCAGCTCGGCGTCGAGCTGGGCCGCATCGTGCGCGACGCGGATGCCGCGCCCGCCGCCGCCGGCGGCGGCCTTGATCATCACCGGGTAGCCGATCGCGGCGGCGACCGCGCGTGCTTCGTCGAGCGAGGCCACCACGCCGTCGCTGCCGGGCACCGTCGGCACATCGGCGCGCTGCGCGGTTTCACGCGCTTTGGCCTTGTCGCCCATCGTCGCGATCACCGCCGACGACGGCCCGACGAAGATCAGTCCGGCCGCCTCGACCTGCGCGGCAAAGGCCGCGTTCTCCGACAGAAAACCGTAGCCCGGATGAATCGCGTCCGCGCCGCATCGCTGTGCGGCGGCCAGAATCGCTGCGGCATTCAGATAGCTTTTTGCGGCGTGCGACGAGCCGATATGTATCGCTTCGTCCGCCATGCGGGCGGCGAGACTGTCGCGATCGGCGTCGCTGACGACCGCCACGGCTCGCATACCCAGTTCGTGGGCGGCGCGGATCACGCGTACCGCGATTTCACCGCGATTGGCGACCAGCACCGTGCGGATCCGCTGCGGCCGATAGAATGCTGCGCTGGCGCCGTCCGCACACGGCGCGTCCGGTTGCCTGATCGCGCTCATGCTTCGACCCGCATCAGCACCTGTCCGGCGTCGACCGGCTCACCGTCTTCGACGAGGATTTCGGCGACACGGCCAGCCACGCCCGCTTCGACATCGTTGAACTGCTTCATCACTTCGACGAGTCCTACCACCGTATCGCTTGCGACCGGCGCGCCCGGTTCGACGTAGGGCGCGGCGTCCGGCGCCGAGCGCCGATAGAACGTGCCGGGCAGGGGGCTGACGATGTCGTGTTGTGCCACTGGGTGCTCCTCGAATCTGTTTGTTGTATGCGAGTGGAGTCAGCGAATGGCCGCCTGGGTGGGCGCGGCGACCCGGATGCCGTGGCTCGTCAGCGCGGCGCGCGTGGCCTCGACCAGCTGCAGCGCGCCCGGCGTATCGCTATGGATGCAGACCGAATCGAAGTCGATCTCGATGTCTTCACCGTCGACGGTGCTCACCCGTCCTTCCATGCATGCGCGCAGCACTTTCGCTGCGACCTGGGCCGGATCGAGCCGGCCGACGCGCCGCGTAAACACGATCGATCCGCTGCGATCGTAGTCGCGGTCGGCGTAGAACTCGCGAATCACCGGCTGGCCGAGTTCGCGGGCGATCCGGTAGGTAACCGATGCTTCCATGCAATACAGCAGCAGCGCCGGGTCGAGCGTCTGCAGCGTTTCGACCAGCAGGCGCGACAAGCCTTCATCGCGCGCGGCGAGCATATAGAGCGCGCCATGCGGCTTGACGTGCTGCACGCTGATGTTGTGCAGCCGCGCAAATTCGCGCAGCGCACCGAGCTGAAACACGATGTCGTTGACCAGCGCCTGCGGCGTCTCGGTGATGGTGCGGCGGCCGAAGCCGACCAGGTCGCGAAAGCCCGGATGCGCGCCGACGCCGACACCCGCCTCTTTGGCGAGTTGCACCGTGCGCGCCATGATGTTCGGGTCGCCGGCGTGAAAGCCGGTGGCGACGTTGGCGGAACTGATCAGCGGCATGATCTGCTCATCGACGCCGTCGCCGATGGTCCATGAGCCGAAGCCTTCGCCCATGTCGGAATTGAGGTCGACGCGGTCTTTTCGCATGCTAAATGAATCTCCTCGATCGAAGGCGCCTGATGAGGCGCCGGCACGTTGCGAAGAACATTAGCTGCAAGCCGTTCGTCAAAATAGTTCTATTTTTATATGGCACGTTATCTGTTTTTTCGATGGCATGCTTATCATGCGAAAGCGCGCTCGACGGGCTTCGTGCGGCAACTGCGATTGGCGAAGACCTGCCACCAGACAGATTTTTGGCGAGAATAAGATATGCGCCCGACACCCTATCGATTTTTCGGATGAGCCGATGGCCTTCACGCTGCGGCAACTGAAATACTTCGTCGCGACCGCGGAGCTCGGCCAGATCTCGCAGGCGGCGATCCAGCTGACGATCTCGCAGTCGGCGGTAACCAATGCGATCAAAGAGCTGGAAGACACGCTCGGCACGCAGCTGTTTATGCGCACCGCAACCGGCGTGACGCTGACGACCACCGGGCGGCGTTTTCTGAATCAGGCGTATACGATCCTCGCGTCGGTGGACGAGGCGATGCGCATCCCTAACCTCGAGAGCACGCTGAGCGGCACCTTGACGCTGGTCGCGAGCTATACGGTGCTGGGCTATTTCCTGCCGCATCATCTGCAGCGCCTGAGCACGCTTTATCCGCGGCTGACGATCCAGCTGCACGAACTGAATCGCGAGTCGATCGAGGAAGGCCTGATCGCCGATCGATACGACATGGCCGTGCTGCTGACCTCGAACGTTACGAACCCGGAGTTGACGCTGGAGCCGGTGATTCATTCGCCGCGCCGCTTATGGTTGTGCGCGCAACATCCGTTGCTGAGGCGCGAGAACGTCACGCTGGCCGACGTCGCCGCCGAACCGTTCGTGATGTTGACCGTCGACGAAGCGGCGTACACCGCGTTGCGCTACTGGAACGAAACGCCTTACCGGCCGAACGTGAAGCTGCGCACCTCGTCGGTCGAAGCGGTGCGCAGCATGGTGGCGAACGGCAGCGGTGTGGCGGTGCTGTCGGATATGGTCTATCGGCCGTGGTCGCTGGAAGGGCGGCGCATCGAAACCATGCAGCTGCGCGACGCGGTGCCGCCGATGAGCGTCGGACTCGCGTGGCGCAAGAATGCGGAACTGAGTCCGGCGATGCATGCGGTGCGCGAGTATTTCCGGCACACGTTTACGGAGCCGCGGCCGTTTGTGGCGAGCAACTGATCGAAGCTACGCGATCTGTTCGACCCAGCCGCTGCGCCACGCCGGCGCCTTGAACGGTTCGGAGAAGTACTGCGTTTCGTGCAGCACCTTGCCGTCGCAGAACTCCATGATGCTGACCACGCAGGACGGCTGCCCGTTGTACGTAATCGTGTATTCGGTGATCCACAGATCCCCGTTGCCCTGAATCCGCCTGATGTCGAAACCCGATGGCCGGCCCGGATGATGCCCGCGCAATGCCTGCAGATTGCCGCGGCCATGGATCCGTTCACCGGATTGCGGGTAGTCGCACACCGCATCTTCCGCGTAGATATCGTGTTCGGCGTCGAGGTCGCCTGCAGCCGAGGCGCGCCAATGCGCTTGCAAGGCTTCGCGGAAATCCTCTTCTGTCATGGCGGCCTCCGGAGGTTGCCCACGTTTTATGATCATCTGCTGCGCGGAATGAAGCCCGGACTGCCGGTCTTCACGACTTCGTTGTACCTCTGCCGGGTTTCGATGCGATCGATCTCGTCGAATGCATCTTGCGGCAGCGCGGCGATGTCGAGATACGGGTGCGCTTCGACCTGCACCGCCGCGGGCTTGATACGTGCCGCTTCGTATAGCGGGCGTAACTCGTCGAGGCTAATGTCGGACAAACCGATTGCGCGGCACGTGCCGCCGTCGACCAGCTTTTCCATCGCGCGCCACGTGTCGAGCAGCGTCACGCTTTCATCGTAGATCACGTTGCCGTTTGCGTCGCGCGGGTCTTGCTCGTCGCCCGGCTGGAATGCAAACGGCGTGTGCATCAGATAGAGATCCAGATAATCGATGCCGAGCCTGTCGAGACTCGCCGCGAAGGCGGGTGCGACACGCTCGGGCCGATGATTGGAGTTCCACAGCCTGGTGGTGATGAAAAGCGCTTCGCGTGCGATGGCGCCGCCGGCCAGTCTTGCCTGCAGCGCCTCGCCGACTTCGCGCTCGTTGCGGTATCGCTCGGCGCAATTGAAGTGACGAAAGCCGGCTTCGAGCGCGTCGCGGGTTGCGCTGACCGTGGTGGCCGCATCGGCGATCAGCGTGCCGAATCCGAGCGCCGGCACGCGGCCGCTGCCGTGATTCAGCGCGATCGTTCGGGTCTGAAAATCGGCAGACGCGCTCATGGCAAAGCTCTCCGCGATGAAGTACGGCTTTAATCCGGATCGGCGGCGGATCGACGGGGCAGACGGATCGCCCGGTGCCGCTACGATCTCCGCGATTGCACTCCTGGTTGATGAGCGTGTCGATTGCACCTTTGTATCGCTGTGCATACTCAGGTGTTAGCCAGCTCAGGCACAGCGAATCTGGACAAGCATGTCAAGAATACTGTCCGGCAGCGTACCGGTTCGCCGAACCATTAATGTAATAATCCAGTAAATTAAATGAAATAAAAAAGAAAGTCATGTTTATATAAATCTGCTTTCACAAAACATTAATCTCTGCACCTGATAATTCGACCCCGCCAGCAGTACGCATGGTTCAGCACGCGCACAAGAAAGCAACATTAGGCAATCAACAGGGGCTCCACAAATGTCGGTTATCCAAACCAATCGCACCACCCTTCTTCTAACCTCGATCGCGGCGGCGTGTGCGCTGGCTGCGTGCGGCGGCCATAGCGACAGCAATCCGTCGAGCACGACTGCCAACACCACGGCGACCACCATGGCGGGCGTCGTGGCTGCCAGCGGTTTCGTACCGGGCAACGCCACCGGCAACCCGACCATCAAGGCCGGCTACTTCACGGGCGCGACGGTGTGCCTGGACGCGAACGGCAACGGCGTCTGCGACGCTTCGGAAGTCAAGACGACGACCGACAGCACGGGCCACTTCACGCTGAAGGCAAACGGCACGGGTCAGCTGGTGGCCGACATCAGCACCAAGGCAATCAACACGGCAACGGGCGCGGCTGTTCCGAGCCACCTGATCCTGCGCGCATCGGCTGCGCAGATCACCGACCAGGGCACGTCGAACGTCGTGATCAGCCCGATGTCGAGTGAAGTGCAGCGTCTGGTCGAAGCGAACGGCACGACCTACGCGACCGAAAAGGCCAATCTGGTGACGCGCATGAGCGCGCCGCAACTGGGTTCGGCGACGGTGGCCGTGACCGCCGCCAACGTACTGGGCGACGCCGGTACGCTGACGGGCGCCGTGCAGCAAGCCGTGCTGTTCGAAGACAACCAGCTCGCGAACCGCTACACGTACGCGACGACCAAGTTCGATCGCGGCGACCTGTACCCGGACAATCTGGCCGTGGCGGGCGGCGATCCGTCGCTGGTCGGCGTAGCCGGCATCAGCACGCAGACGCTGGTGCAGCCGGCCTCGCAACAGAAGGCGATCACGTTTGCGCAGGCCCAGCAGGCCGCATTCAACGTCGAAGGCATTCCGCGTTACGACAACATCTTCGTGATCATGCTGGAGAACCACAGCGTGGCGCCGATCGGCACGCTGCCGGGTATTCTCGGTTCGTCGAATGCACCGTTCATCAACCAGTTCCTGAGCGCCAACGCGCAGTTCACGACCTACTACTCGACCGGCAACCCGAGCGAGCCGAACTACACGGCGCTCGGCGGCGGCGACGACTGGGGTATCACGGACGACAACTGGTGGGGTTGCGGCGCCGGCACGACTGGTGCGAATGCGCCGACGGACGTTGCGTTCTCCGGCGGCAAGGCTTCGGACGGCGCGCCGCTGCCTGCGACCGGTGCGCTACCGCCGCAAGATTCAACGCACCTGTCGTCGTTTACGAGTGCCGCATGTTCCGGCACGGGTTCGATCGCGAACCACAACATCAAGACCGGCGTGTCGATCTTCAATCTGCTGACGCAGGCAGGCATGACGTGGCGTACCTATAGCGAATCGATGAACCCGGGCCAGGACCCGCGTTCGGACAGCATTGCTGATACGGCAGTCTCGGACACGTTCACGGGCCCGGGCAGCAATGGCACGGCCTTCGCGGTTCCGAACGGGCTGTACAAGACCAAGCACCATCCGGGCATGGCCTATCAGGCCACGCGTAACCTGCCTGAGTTCATGGCCGACAACCGCACGATCTTCGGCACGCAATACAGCGCTGCAGACTGGGCGAAGTCGACGGCTTACACGATCCCGACCGGCTACAACCCGGACCAGTTCAGCACCGACCTCGCATCGGGCGACGTGGGCAACGTGAACTTCATCATGCCGGACCAGTGCGACGACATGCACGGCGTCGGCTCGGATCCGTCCTGCGCAGGCGGCAGCACGCAGATCGTGCAGCGCGGCGACGACTATGTGCGTCAGGTGGTCACGAAGATCCAGGCGTCTCCGCTGTGGGCCAACAAGCAGCGCAAGGTGGCGATCGTCGTGATGTTCGACGAAGGCGAAGGCAGCTCGACCTCGTGCTGCGGCTGGAACCCGGTGACGTCGAACGTCAACCAGGCGCCGCTGACGTTCGCGAACGGCACCTTCACGCCGGTGTCGACCGTCTTGTACAACGGCGGTAACCACGGCCACGGCAACTCGATCTTCGGTGTGGCAACCAACCAGGCCAACCCGAACATCGTCGACAGCGACGAGTACAGCCACTTCTCGCTGGTGCGCACGATGCAGGACATGTTCCAGGTCGCCGATCCGGTGCAGCCGTCGACGTACCTCGCCCGTGCGAAGTACTCGGAGTCGTTCATCGCGACCAACATCCTGAACCTGCCGGAACTCGCAGGCAGCGCGGATACGCACTTCGACTCCGTGCGTCCGATGAATCACGCGTACGTCACGCCGGCCAGCTACACGCAGAAGCTGAACCCGGTCGACGTGACGGGTACCTCGCTGGCGTCGCGTGCTCCGGGACCGGATGCAAACCAGACCAACATCTGGGCGCTCGCGAAGTAAGCATGCAGCGCGCGCGAGGTGGTGCTTTGCCTCGCGCGTCTGCCAGTTCGTGAATCTGCTGCCGGGTCCGCGTTGTTGGCGGCCCGGCAGTTTGCGTATCGTCGCGCCGCTGGCCCGCTGAGTTTCGGCTTCAACGAAAACGCGCAGCGGGTGGAGTCAGGCAATCAAAGACCTTGTCATGCGAAAACTATTCTTCGGCGTGCTGTGCGCGCTTCCCGTGTTTTTGGCCGCGTGCGGCGGTGGCGGCAGCAGCGGTGCGAGCCAGACCACCGGCAGCGGTTCGACTGGCGGTATCGCGCCGCCTGCGCAGGTCAAGCTGAGCCTTGCGGCCCAGGTGGGCCAGCAGCTGTTCTTCGACAAGAACCTGTCGGGCAACAGGAACATGGCGTGCGCGACCTGCCACAACCCTGAATTCGCTTACGGGCCGCCCAACAGCCTGTCGGTGCAGCTCGGTTCCGATCCGTCGCAGGCCGGCCAGCGCGCCGTGCCGTCGCTGCGCTACAAATCGATGACGCCGCCGTACAACGACGTCGCCGACAACCCGGACGGCATCACGCAGAATGCGCCGGGCGGCGGCTTCATGTGGGACGGCCGCGCCGCGACGCTGGCGTCGCAGCCGGCGCTGCCGCTGCTCAATCCGATCGAGATGAACAACGCGTCGCAGGACGCCGTGGTGCAGACGGTGAAGAGCGCCTCGTATGCGGCGTTGTTCCAGCAGGCCTTCGGCGCGAACGTGTTGTCCGATGCAAACGCCACCTTTAACGACGTCGGCGCTGCGCTACAGGCCTATCAGGTTGAAGACCCGAGCTTCGCGCCGTACTCGAGCAAGTTCGACCTGTTCGAATCGAACAAGGTGGGCGGCACGCTGACCGCGGCGGAAATGCGCGGCCTGCAGCTGTTCAACGACACCGACGCCGGCGCCGGCTGCGTGGCCTGCCACTATGCGGGTGCGAACTTCAACGGCTCGGTCGGCCTGATGACCGACTTCACGTACCAGGCGATCGGCGCACCGCGCAACGACGCGCAGATTCCGGGCAACCCGGATCCGATCCCGGCCAACGCCAACGCATCGTATGTGGATATGGGCCTGTGCGGTCCGCTCAACACGATCCACCTGCCCGGCACGGCCACCAGCGGCGCGGGCCCGGATGCGATTACCGGCGTCAACGTGCCCGATCCGTACTGCGGCCGCTTCAAGGTGCCGACGCTGCGCAACGTGGCAACCCGTACCGCGCTGTTCCACAACGGCGTGTTCCATTCGCTGACGCAGGTGCTCAACTTCTACAACACGCGCGATACCAACCCGGAATACTGGTATCCGAGCACCGGCGGCGATCCGAACACCGTCGTGCAGAACCCGGGCTACGCGCTGTTCCCGACCGCTGCTTCGGGTGCGACGGCCCAGTCGTTCAACGATCTGCCGGCGCAGTTCCAGGGCAACATCGACGAAGAGCTGCCGATGGGGCAGGGCCAGACCGATGCCGGCGGCACCACCGCCGCCGACGGTGCGAAGGCGCGCGCGATCCATTCGGCGCCGCAGATGACGCAGCAAAACATCTCGGACCTGATCTGCTTCCTGAACACGCTGACCGACGGTTACCAGCCGCCCGCTACGCCGCCTGCCAGCGGCGCCTGCGTCAACTGACGATGAGCCGCGCGCGGCCCGCCTGCGAACGGCGTGCCGCGTGCGGTTTTGCATTCGTGCTTTAGCAATCAACCAGAGCAACACACACCATGATGCGACGTTCCACTGCCGCCCGTTTCGTTTGCGGCGCGGCCGCGATGATTTCCCTGACGCTGTTTGCCGGCTGCCAAGACAAGAGCCAGGACGCGAGCCGCGAGAATTTCACGGCCACCATCAACGACTTTCTCGCCAAGCGCGGCCACCTGTGCCTCGCCAAATACGACTGGCCGATCTACGTGACGACCGACGATCAGAAGGCCGGCACGCGCGACGCGGTGCAGATGCCGGTGCTCGAGAAGCTCGGCCTCGTGTCGGGCAAGGACATGGTGGTCGGGCGGACCGACGAAAACGGCAAGAAGATCACCGCGAACGCCCGCCAGTACCAGCTGACCGACGAAGGCCAGAAATACTATCTGCACGTTCCGGAGGTGGTTGCGACCGCAACCAGCCGGGTCACGCATCCGGCCGATTTCTGCGCGGCCACGCTGACGCTCGACAAGGTGGTGGGCTGGGAACGGCCGAACCAGGTCGAGGGCAAGCTCGCCACTTCGGTGATCTACACGTACAAGATCGACCCGGCGCCGTGGGCCAGGGATGCCGATGCGCAGCGCGTCTTTCCGATGATCAAGCGCGTGATCGAAGGCGCGGGCACCATGCAGCTGCGCGAAGGCGTGTATCTGACGTCGAACGGCTGGGTGGCCGACGAGGTGTTCCAGCGCTGACGCGCGAACGCGGCCTGGGTTGCGGTACAGGCCGCCATTCAGTTTGCTCTAAAGCTATTTAGCAAGCCGGCTCACGGCCGGCTTTTCAACCCGCTTTTCAACCGGCTTGACGGCGGCATCGCCCGCGGCGCGTGCCGCCGGCGCTTACGCCTGATCGCGCGGCACGAAGCGGCGCGTGCGGATCCATTTGGTGGCAACCCACTTGTCGCCGGCGCGCAGCGGCGTGCTCGCGTGCAGCGAGCCCGGATCGCAAAGCCCGAAACGGTTGCCGTATTCGAAGTACAGCGCATCGCCGCGGCGCGGCACCACCGACCAGCCCAACTGCGGAAACACGGTCTCGCCGCCGCCGCCGTCGACGTCGTTCAGATACATCAGCAGCGTACCGACGCGCTGCCCGCTGCGCGCCACCGACTCGCGATTCGCGTCATTGTTGGCGACCAGGTAGTCGACGTGCGGCGTCGATTCGGCGCCGGCTTCGTAATGCAGCATCTGCAGGCCTTCGCCATTCTCGACCGGCAGGCCGGTGAGTTCCGCGATGCGCGCTTCGAGGCGCGCGATCAACTGCGTTTCGCCGAGCCGGAAAAACATCCCGCTGCTGCTGCGATGCCCGGCGACGACATTGCGTCCGGTGACCGGATCGATCACCGTTGAGTGATTCAGGCGCGGCCGCGCGAGTGCGATCAGCTGTTCGCATTCGTTGCCGGTGAGGAAACCGGCGAGGTGCACGGAGGCGGGCCGCTGCAGGCGTGCGAGCACGCGCATTTTGCGCTCGCCGATCGTGATCAGCGGACCGTCGGGCACGCGCAGCGGCTCGGCTTCGTACCGGAGCGGCGCGGTGCCCACTTCGAGCGTCGCGCCGGGCAACGGCGTGCCGTACAGAAACGCCGAAGCGACCGCATCGACCATCGCCGACGCAAGTTCGACCGCATTGTTGCGCTCGACCAGTTCGTGCACGATCGCCTGCGCGGCGACGCCGCGCGTCAGGTTATGTGCGATCCAGTCGCGGACTTCGGCGGGGAAACTGACGGTTATCGACATCGTAGTGGCAACACAGGCTGGCTGGACAGGTATGGGCATCCGCGGGTCGGCTGCCCTCGCGCGTGATGATAACGGCGCTATGTGACAGCCGTTGAGGTTGCCGTGATCGGATAAGATGGCCGCTCGTGCACGCGATGCTGACACGGATCGATCGATCCACCGTCGTGCCTCGCGTAGCGTGATCGTAAAAACTCATCTGAATGACGGTCGGCGTGTCGATCCGGACGGTCGTGGTTCGTCGTCTGAAGGGGCCGCATGCGGTTGCGCGTTGCGGCGCTCACTGCGCCACCACCCTGACAGGAGATATGCGATGACGATTCAAAAGATCACCCCGTTCCTCTGGTACGCAGCCGACGCCGAGCAGGCTGCGGCGTTCTACACGGCAATTTTCCCGGATTCGCGGGTGGTGAACGTCACGCCGGTGCCGAGCGCCGGCGATACCAAGGTGGTTGGCTTCGAGCTGTTCGGCCAGCCGTTCATCGCGATGAGCTCCGGGCAGCCGGACGCGTTCAACCATTCGGTGTCGCTAATGGTCGACTGCGCGGATCAGGCCGAGCTGGATCGCTACTGGGATGCGCTGCTCGCCGGCGGCGGTTCGACCGAAGCCTGCGGCTGGCTGAAGGATCGCTTCGGCGTGTCGTGGCAGATCGTGCCGCGCGATCTGATGACGATGATGGCCGACCCCGATCCGGTGAAGGCGGCGCGCGTCGCGCAGGCGATGATGAGCATGATCAAATTCGACGTCGCCGCGTTGCGGGCTGCTTATTCGGCGGCGGCGAGCTAACGAACCACGGCACGACCGCGCTCGCACCGATGCCGCAAGCTATTCCTCCCGATCTCAGCGACGACGCAGGACGCGGCAAGTCGCTGGCCAGACACTACCCGCGCGGCGTGCGCATCGATCCGCATGCGCACGCGTGGGCGCAGATCCTTTACGCGGTGGCGGGCGTGATGTGGGTCGAGGTCGGCCGCGAGGCGCTGGTGGTGCCGCCGCAGCGCGCGGTGTGGCTGCCGCCCGATACCGTGCACGCGATCCGCATGATGACGGCAGTGGACATGCGCAATCTGTATCTGCGCGAAGTCGACGTGCAGCATCTGAGCGACCGGCCAGACGTGTTCGAGGTCAACGGTCTGCTGCGCGAACTGATCGCGGTGCTGGCGGAACACGAGGCCGAGCGCGACCCGCGCTATCAGGACACCGCGTACCGGCTGGTCGCGCTGGAGCTTGCGCATGCGGCCCGCTATTCGTTGCGTATCCCGCTGCCCGATGCATCGGACCGGCGGCTCGATGCGCTGTGCCGTGCGGTGATCGACAATCCTTCGGTCGATATCAGCTTCGAACAGCATGCGGCTTCGGTCGGCGCGAGTGTCAGGACGCTGGCCCGATTGTTTTCGCGTGCGCTGGGGCTCGGCTTTGCCGAATGGCGGCGCCAGGTTCAGCTCGCGATTGCGCTGTCGCGGCTTGCAGAAGGGCAATCGGTCGGCACGATCGCGCATGCGCTCGGCTATCGGCTGAGCAGCTTCAGCGATATGTTCAGGCGCGAACTGGGTGTGGCGCCCAGTGAGTTTGCGGCGAGCGAGACGCTGGCGGGTGGTGCGGGCGTGGAGCATGCGCCCGAGGCGTGATTGCCCGGTATGAGCATCCGGCGTGATCGCATAGTGTGGTCATCCGCCGCAAACATTGCGCACAGGCAGCGGCCGGATACCGTAAGCCTCCGTCACGCTTGTCCGAAACTCGAAACACGTTGTCCTGACGCGCCGCCGCCATTCCCTACACTTGCTGCTGTCGCTGCCGGCAAATGAACGCCGACCCGGCATCCACCGATCAGGAGCAAGTGTGATGAAAGCCGTTCAGTTCAAATCCTTTGGCGAACCGGGCGTACTCGAGTACGTCGAGCTCGCCACGCCCAGCGCCGATGCCGACCACGCCGTGGTACGTATCGAGGCGGCCTCGGTGAATCCGAGCGACGTGAAGAACGTGGCTGGCCATTTCGCGCATACGGTGCCGCCGCGCGTGCCGGGCCGCGATTTCAGCGGCGTGGTGACCGATGGTCCGTCTCAATGGATCGGCGCCGAAGTGTGGGGCACCGGCGGCGACATCGGCTTTACGCGCGACGGCACGCATGCGCAGTTCATCCGCGTGCCGCTCGCGTCGCTCGCGCGCAAGCCGGCCAATCTGAGTCATGAACAGGCGGCGTCGATCGGCGTGAATTTCGTGGTCGCATGGCTTGGCACAGTCGAATACGCGCAGCTCGCGGCCGGCGAGACGATCGCGGTGATCGGCGCGTCGGGCGGCGTTGGCGGCGCGGTCACGCAGATCGCGAAGGCGCGCGGCGCGCGCGTGATTGCCGTCGATCGGCGCGCGCCGGATCCGCAGTCGCCGGCTGGCCGTCTGATCGACGCGTACGTGCCGATCGGCGACGACGCTGCGCAACGCGTGAGGGCGCTCGCGGAGGGTGGCGTCGACGTGGTGTTCGATGCGGTGGGCGGCGTGGCGTTCGAGCTTGCGCTCGGCCTCGCGAAACGGCGCGGCCGGGTGGTCGAGATCAGCGCGACCGGCAAGCGGCGCGTCGACTTCGATCTGATCGACTTCTATCACAACGAAACGCAGCTGTTCGGCGCGGACAGCGCGAAGCTTGGCGTGACGGATTCGGCGCCGCTGCTCGCCGCGCTGGCGCCGGGCTTCGAGCAAGGGCTGTACGTGCCGCCGACGATCGCGCAGTGGTTCGCGCTGGCCGATGCGCAGGCCGCCTACGCAGCCGTGGCGGCAGGTACGCGCGGCCGCGTGGTGCTGCGCATGTAAGCGGCGCCTGGGAGATCGACGTGAAAGCTTATGTCGTTTCGCTCGCGGTGGGGGTGCTGGCAGGCGCGCTGTACGGCGTGCTCGACGTGAAGTCGCCGGCGCCGCCCGCGATTGCGCTGGTCGGGCTGCTCGGCATGCTGGGCGGCGAACAGCTGATTGCGCTGCTGCGTCACCTGATGAACCACGTGACCGGCTGATGCTGACGTAACCCGGCGGCCGGGAGGGCGGAACACCGCAAGCCTTGTTCATGCAGCTTGGGGTTCCGCCAACGCCTCGCCGAAGCGGCCCGACGAATCTGCGTCGAGCCTTGCGATCAAGCCGCCACCGGCTCCTCGGCATGGAACGGATAGTCGGTGTAACCGACCTCCGTGCCGCCGAAGAAGGTCGGCCGATCATACGAGTTGAGCGGCAGGTTGCGGCGCAGCCGTTCCGGCAGATCCGGATTGGCGATGAAATGCCGGCCGAACGCAACCAGATCCGCGTCGCCGGCCGCAACGATCGCGTCCGCACTCGCGCCGTCGAACCCGCCGGCCGCGACGATCGGGCCATGGAAATGCGCGCGCAGCGTGCGCGACGCAACCGGCTGCTGGTCGCGTGTGCCGTCCTCGACGTTGCCGGCGATGCGCGGTTCGATCAGGTGCAGGTATGCGATGCCGAGCTTGTCGAGCTCGCCGGCGACGTAGGCGAACAGTGCTGCCGGATCGCTGTCGGACATATCGCCCCATGAGCCGCTCGGGGCGAGGCGCACCGCCACCCGGTGCGCGCCCCACACCGACATCACGGCGCGTGTCGCGTCGAGCAGCAGGCGCGCACGATTGGCGATCGAGCCGCCGTATTCGTCGGTGCGGCGGTTGCTGCCGTCCTGCAGGAACTGGTCGAACAGATAGCCGTTCGCGCCGTGCAGCTCGATGCCGTCGAAGCCCGCTTGCAGCGCGCGTTCGGCCGCCCGGCGAAAGCTTTCGACGATGCCCGGGATTTCGGCGGTGTCGAGCGCGCGGTTCGGCGTATTGGGCACCCAGCCGGCCTCCGTGTACGCGACGCCGCCGTGCGGCACTTCGGATGGGCCGACCGGGCGGCCGCCGTCCGGCTGCAGTTGCGAATTCGACTGACGGCCCGCGTGGTACAGCTGCAGGAAAAGCTTGCCGCCCTTCGCGTGCACTGCGTCGGTGACCTGCTTCCAGCCGGCGATCTGGCTATCGTCGTACATGCCGGGCGCGCCCAGATAGCCGTTGCCGTTAGCGGCGGCACTCGTCGCTTCGGCGATCAGCAGCGCGCCGGGCGAGCTGCGTTGCGCGTAGTACTCGGCCATCAGCGGGCCGGGGCGTGCGCCGCTTTCGGCGCGCATGCGGGTCAGCGGGGCGAGCACCACACGGTGCGCGAATTCATACGGGCCGACTGCGACTTTCGAAAAGAGCTTCGACATGGTGATTACCTGCTCGGGTCAATTGGATCAGTGAGAAGCAGAAGCCGCGTTTCAGCTGTTTGCGGGCCTGCTTGCGCTTGACGTCAAATGTAGAGGCTGGCGGCCGGCGGAAAAACGGGTCGCGCGTTGCATCACTGCGGACAGGAATGTCCGCAATCGCGGAGGGTGCGCAGGCGCGGCGGACGTGGTGGGCGTGGCAGGCGCGATGGGTGCGGCGGGTGCGGCGGGTGCGGCGGGTGCGGCAGGCGCGGCAGGCGCGGCAAGCGCGGCAGGCGCGGCAGGCGCGGCAGGCGCGGCAAGCGCGGCAAGCGCGGCAAGCTCGGCAAGCGCGGCAAGCGCGGCAAGCGCGGCGGTCAGTCCCTTATCAGGCTCAGCGGTTCGAAG
>DATLOW010000060.1:0-3035 GCA_035536055.1 Paraburkholderia sp.
ATCCATCCGCGTGCCGTCCGGCGCGGTGCCCTCCGGATGCGCTACCCATTGCGCGATCAACGACGAGCGCACGCCGAACACCGCATCCGAATCCAGATACGCATCGCCGTCGCGGAACACGTGCGTGACGAGCCGCTGATAGCCCGGCGCCGTGATCATGAAATGCAGATGCGCGGGCCGCCACGGATGGCGGCCGAGCCCCGCCAGCATCTTGCCGACCGGCCCATCGTGCGGAATCGGATACGGCTGCGCGACGATCGAGCGGAAATGGTAGCTGCCGTCCGCGAGGCTATGCAGCACGCCACGCGCGCGGTGCGCATCGTCGTCCTTGTACTGCACGTCGTAGAAGCCCTTTTCGTCGGCTTGCCACACTTCGATGCGCGCATTCGGCACGGCCTCGCCGTCGGGGCCCTTGATCTTGCCGGACACGAAACACGGCTCGCCTTGCGCGCCGTTCGCGACGTCCGCGCCGTTTTCGTAGACAGGTGCGTCCGCAACGAAAAACGGCCCGAACACGGTCGCCTCGGTGCAGCCCGCGGGCTTGCGGTTCGCCATCGCGGTAACCAGCATCGACAGGCCGAGCGTATCCGACAGCAAAATGAATTCCTGCCGTTTGTCGTCGGTGATGTGACCGACTTCGGTCAGAAAGCGGATGCCCTGCTCCCATTCGCCTTCGCTCAGATTCACTTCACGGGCGAATGCGTGCAGATGGCGCACGAGGCTTTCCACGACTTCCTTCAGCCGCGCATTGGGCGCTTCCGTATGACGCGCGAGCACGGCTTCGGTAATCGTGTGTTCGTCGAGATTACGCATGGCGATACCTGTATCGAAGGGTTCTAACGATTGTCGACCCGCTTCAGGAAGGGCCGGATATCCACGCTACGCCAGATGCCGGCTGCATTGAACGGATCGTTGCTGTTAAAGCGCATCACATCGGCGATGTCGTCGGCCTCGTACAGAAAGAAGCTGCCGATCATCGTCTGCTGATCGCCGGCCAGTAGCGGGCCGGACATCACCATCCTGATCGGCGACGTGGCCAGATAGGCCTTGTGCGCTTCATAGTGCGCGAGACGCTTGTCGACCATGCCGTCGTGGTCGAGGCAGTAAACAGTAAAGTGCATTTCCGCTCCGTCAAGTTAAATGTTTGGTGACTGCGCGGCGTGAACCACGCCCGCGGCCGCTTCCACGGCGCGCACGATCGAGAAAAAGTCCAGTTCCGCGCCGTCGCGCTGCACGTACTGCGCAAACTGCTCGCGCACCAGCGCCGCGGCGGCCATCGGCACGCCGGCGGCGGCGCCTGCGTCGACCACCAGCGACATATCCTTCAGCATCTGGCTCGACGAAAACGCCGGCGCGAAGTTGCGCGCTTTCAGCGGCTCGAGCTTGTATTTGACGAGCGGCGAAGCGGCCACACTGTCGCCGATTACGGTCAGCATCTGTTGCCAGTCGAGGCCGCCTTTTTCGCCGAGCGTCAGCGCTTCGGCCAGCAGCACGGCCGTCGAGCCGACCAGATGGTTGATCGCCAGCTTCAGATAGCGCGCCTGCTCGTCGCCGCCGACATAGTACTGGCGCGCGGAAAGCGCCTCGAAGGCAGGCAGCGCGCGTTGAAATGCCGGCTGCGGGCCCGACGCGAATACCGTCAACTGTGCCTTTTCGGCCAGCACCGTGCTGCCCGATACCGGCGCGGCGACGTAGTCGACCACGCACTCGCGCGCCGCGTCGCGCACGGCCGCCGAAATGCCCGGCGATACCGTGCTCATGTCGATATACACCGCGCCGTCACGCGCATTCTCGAGCACGCCTTGCGGGCCGAGCGCGACGTGCTGCAAGACCTTGTCGTCGGGGATGATCGAAAAGATCAATTCGCTCGCGGCCGCCAGCGCGGCAACGCTGTCCGCCACCCGCGCGCCGCTCGCAGCCAGTTCGGCGGCACGCCGTGCGTCGACGTCGTACACCGTCACCTGAAAGCCGGCCTTGATCAGGTTCGTCACGATCGGCGCGCCCATCTTGCCGAGGCCGATCCAGCCGAGCGTCGCTTTGTGCTGCAGATTCGTTCCAGTCATGCACGTCTCCAGCAATGTTTTAGCGCGTTTGCGGGTTGATCAGAATCTTCATCTTGTCGCTGCCTTTGTCACTCAGCACATCGAAGCCCTTCGCGACGACGTCGTCGGCATCGATCAGGTCGTGAATCAGCTTTTCCACCGGGAATTTGCCGTTCGCGATCATGCCGATGATGCGCGGCCACAGCGTGACCGGATAGCACCACGTGCCTTCGATACGAATGTCTTTCAACGACCATTTCATCGGGTCGACGGTTGCGCTGCCCACGTGCAGTCCGGCCTGCACGACCGCGCCCGCCGAACGCACCGCGTCGACGCAAGCGTTCAATGCATGCTGGTTGCCTGCGCATTCGATCGCCACGTCCACGCCGACGCCCTGCGTCAGATCGCGGATTTTCTGCGGAAGTTCGCCGTCGCTCGGGTCGAAAATCTGTGTGGCGACGTTGAAGCTGGCCATCTTCGCGGCGCGCGCGGGGTTCGGCTCGCTGACGAAAATCTGCGAGGCGCCCGCTGCATGACAGGCCAGCGCGGCCAGCACGCCGATCGGCCCTGCGCCGGTGATCAGCACGCTCGAACCAACCGTTACGCCGCCGCGATCGACTGCATAGAGCGCCACCGCAGCCGGTTCGATCAGCGCGCCCTGTTTGTCGCTGACGCTGTCGGGCAGCCGGTTCGCGTGATAGTCGTTGAGCACCGTGTACTCGGCCATGCCGCCGCCGTCCCACGACAGTCCGACGCAACCCATCTTCGTGCACAGGTGCCGCATGCCGCGCAGGCAGTAGTAGCATTCGCCGCACGATGCGAGCGGCATCACCGAAATGCGGTCGCCGGGCTGCACGTTCTTCACGTCCTTGCCGACTTCGACCACCTCCGCGCTGAACTCGTGGCCGAGCACCTGCGGCGCTTTTGCGCCGGTCAGCGCATGCGGTTCGGTCGGCACGACGATCGGGCCCGCCTGGTATTCGTGCAGATCGG
>DATLOW010000061.1:0-13528 GCA_035536055.1 Paraburkholderia sp.
CCACGCAGCAGCATCGCGGCGAGCGCCGGCGACAGCGTCAGCGAGTTGAACGCGGAGATCACCGTCGAGATCGCGATGGTCATCGCGAACTGCTTGTAGAACTGGCCGGTCAGGCCGGTCATGAACGCGAGCGGCACGAACACGGCCACCAGCGTCAAGGCAATCGCGATAATCGGTCCGCTCACCTCCTGCATCGCCTTGTAGGTGGCTTCGCGTGCGGACAGACCGCTTTCGATGTTGCGTTCGACGTTCTCGACCACCACGATCGCGTCGTCGACGACGATACCGATCGCCAGCACCATGCCGAACAGCGACAGCGCATTGATCGAGAAACCGAACGCCAGCAGCAGCGAGAACGTACCGACGATCGACACCGGCACCGCAATCAGCGGAATGATCGATGCGCGCCACGTCTGCAGGAACACGATCACGACCACCACCACCAGCGCGATCGCTTCGAGCAGCGTGTGAATCACCGCCTCGATACTCGAGCGCACGAACTGCGTCGGGTCATAGACGATCTTGTATTGCACACCGGCCGGGAAATCCTGCGCGAGGTCTTTCATCTCCTTGCGCACCTGGTCGGAGATCTGCAGCGAGTTCGCGCCCGGCGACTGGTTGATTGCGAGCGCAACGGCCGGCTTGTTGTCCAGCAGCGAACGCAGACCGTATTCCGACGCGGCGAGCTCGATGCGCGCGATATCGCGCAGATACGTGACCGCGCCGTCCGGCGCCGTCTTCACGACGATGTCGCCGAATTCGCCTTCGGTTTTCAGGCGCCCGCGTGCATTGACCGACAGCTGCAGCGGCGTGCCCGGCACCGACGGCGACGCGCCGATCACACCGGCCGCGACCTGGATGTTCTGCTCGCGAATCGCGTTGACCACTTCGGTCGCGGTCAGATTGCGCTCGGCCACCTTGTGCGGATCGAGCCATACGCGCATCGCATAGTCGCCCGCGCCCCACAGCTGCACTTCGCCGACGCCCCGAATCCGCTGCAGCCGGTCGCGCACGTTCAGCAGCGCGTAGTTGCGCAGATACGTCATGTCGTACTGGTCGTTCGGCGAGATCAGGTGCACCACCATGGTCAGCGTCGGCGAGCTCTTGATGGTCGTCACGCCAAGACGCTGCACGTCTTCCGGCAGACGCGGCAGCGCCTGGTTCACGCGGTTCTGCACCAGTTGCGTCGCGAGGTCCGGATTGGTGCCGAGCGCGAACGTCACGGTCAGCGTCAGGTTGCCGTCGCTGTTGGCCTGCGACTGCATATACAGCATGTTCTCGACGCCGTTGATCTGCTCTTCGAGCGGCGACGCCACGGCTTCGGCGATCACTTTCGGGTTCGCGCCGGGATACTGCGCCTTGACGACCACCGAAGGCGGCACGACTTCCGGGTACTCGGAAATCGGCAGCTGGAACAGTGCGATCAGACCTGCCAGCAGGATCAGGACGGATAGCACGCCCGCGAAAATCGGCCGGTCGATGAAGAATTTGGATATGTTCATGAAAGGCTCTTTAGTTCTGAAGCAGAAGGCTGAAGGAAACCGCGATCGATCGGATCACGAGTCCTTCTGCGCCTTCGCGCGGGCCTGCGACTGCGCGACCGGCGCGCCGTTCGCGTCGCCGTCGCCGGTCATCGGCACCATGTGGGCCTTGATCTGCTCGCCCGGACGCACCCGCTGCGTGCCGTTGACGACGATCCGGTCGCCGGCCTGCAGGCCGCCCTTGATCACGCGCAGATTGCCTTGCAGGCTGCCCGGCGAGACTTCGCGATACGCGACGTGATCGTTCTTGTCGACCACCAGCACGAACTTCTTGTCCTGGTCGGTGCCGATCGCCGCATCGTCGATCAGCAACGCCGGATGCGGCGCGCTGCCGCCCACCTTGACGCGTGCGTACAGGCCCGGCAACAGCGTGCCGTCGGCATTGTCGAAGCGCGCACGCACGCGGATCGTGCCCGACGACGTATCGAGCCGGTTGTCGACCGAATCGATCACGCCGGTGCGCGAATAACCGGTTTCGTTCGCGAGGCCCAGTTCGACCGGCACCTTGCCACTGTTCTTCACCTGGCTGATGTAGTCGAGGTAGGTCTGCTCGTCCGCATCGAACGATGCATAGATCGGCGATACCGATACCAGCGTGGTCAACGGCGCGGCGCCGGCACCGGCGCTCACCACGTTGCCGAGCGTGATTTCGGCGCGCGACACGCGGCCCGACACGGGCGCCACGACCTTCGTATAGCCGAGATTGATCTGCGCGGCTTCGAGCGCGGCCTGCGCGCCCTTCACGTTCGCATCCGATTCGCGTGCGGCGTTCTGCTTCTCGTCGTAATCGCGCTTGGCGATTGCGTTGTCGCCGATCAGACGTTGCGCGCGCTCCCAATCGGTTTGCGTGTAGATGCGGTGTGCCTGCGCGGCGGCCAGTTGCGCGGCGGCGCGATCGACTTCGGCCTGATACGGGCGCGGATCGATGACGAACAGCACGTCGCCCTTCTTCACCAGCGCGCCGTCCTTGAAATTGACGGCGACGATCGTACCCGGCACCTGCGGACGGATATCGACGCGATCGATCGCTTCGAGCCGGCCCGAATAGCTTTGCCAGTCGGTGACGGTTCGTTGCAGTACCGAGGCGACGTCGACCTCGGTCAAGGCCGGCGCCGGCGCGGCCTGCGCCTCCGAGTGCGCATCGAAGCGCATTGCGCCGAGTGTGCCGAGCCCCGCGAGCACGATGACCGCCACCGCGGCGATGGCCAGCCGGGAACGGGTAACAGGAAGTTTAGACATGACAGACTCCGGATTTATCGTTGGTTGAAGTTGGTTTAACGGAGCGCGCGCGCAGCAAAGCGGCAGCGCAGAAAGCGCACCGCTTCTTGCAGCGCCGCGGGGTGATCGGCAAGCCCCGCGTGCGAAACATTGGGAAAGCGCGCAACCTGGGTCAGCACGCCGGCGGCAATCAGGTTGCCTGCATATTTCTCGGCTTCGACGTGCAGCACGTCGTTGCCGGCCGTGGCGATCAGCGTATCGGGCAGATTCGCCAGACGCGACGCTTCCAGCGGCGCCGCATACGGATGCATGCGTTGCGCCGCCTGCGGCAAATACGCGCGGTAGCAGGCCGCGCATTCCTTGGCGGTGATATCGGAGCCGAGCTGGCGCTCGTCGCCGAGACGGGTGAGGCTCGGGTCGAGCATCGGCCCGAACAGTACCTGCGCTTCGATGCGCACGTCGCCGCGATCACGTGCGATGAACGACAGGCAGTTGGCAAGCTGACCGCCGGCGTCGTATCCGGCCACGCCGATCCGTTTCGAATCGGCACCGAACGCGCGCGAGCGGGTCTTCACCCACAGTGCCGCGCGATGCGCATCTTCCGGCGCGGCCGGAAACGGGAATTGCGGCGCAAGCGAGTAGCCGACCGACACGACCAGCGCCGGCACGTGCTGCGCGAGAAAGCGCGCCGCCGTGTCGGATTCGGCGATCGAGCCGCGCACGAAACCGCCGCCGTGAAAATACAAAAGAATCGGCAATGCATGCTTGCCAATCGGCCGGTAAAGCCGCAACGCGATGTCCTGCGCGTACCCTTCGATCTGCACGTCGCTGATGTCCAGCGCCGCGTGATCGCTTGCCGTGCCACGGCTGCCACCGGCCAGATCCGGTGCGTGGCGCGAATTGAATGCGTCCATATCGGAGTGCGCAAAGCGCGAAATTATCGAATGGTCCGCATTGTGGGTTCAGCAAAACTTCAAATAAATGCCTATAATCCGGCAACACAATTCGGTGCGACTGAACAATACGTTCGTTTTGTTTTCGCCTGAGCGGCACGCCCGCTACGCAACGCACCGATCGCGCTCAATCTTCCGGAGGTTGCCATGGACCGTCTTCAGGCCATGCAAGTGTTCACCCGGGTCGTCGACACCAACAGCTTCACGCGCGCCGCGGAAACGCTCGACCTGCCGCGCGCGTCGGTCACGACCATTATCCAGAATCTCGAAGCGTTCCTCGGCACGCGCCTGTTGCATCGAACCACGCGCCGCCTGTCGTTGACGCCGGACGGCGCCGCGTACTACGAACGTTGCGTGCGCATCCTTGCGGACGTCGAAGAGACCGAGGCGAGTTTCCAGAGCGGCAACAAGAAGCCGCACGGCAAGCTGCGCATCGATATGCCGGGTTCGCTCGGCAGACTGCTGGTGATTCCGAAGCTATGCGAATTCCACAAGCTCTATCCGGATATCGACCTGCAGCTCGGCTTGACTGACCGGCCGGTCGATCTGCTGCAGGAAGGCGTCGATTGCGTGCTGCGGGTCGGCGCGCTGCAGGATTCGTCGCTGGTCGCGCGGCGCATCGGCCTGTTCGAAGGGGTGTCGTGCGCGGCGCCGTCGTACCTCGAGCGCGCGGGCACACCGCGCACACTGGAAGATCTCGAGCAGCACACCGCCGTCAATTATTTTTCGAGCCGCACCGGCCGCACCTTCGACTGGGAGTTTCTGGTCGACGGCAAGGAAGTCCCTGTCAAGATGAAGGGCATTGTTTCGGTCAACGATGCAGACGCGTACGTGACCTGCGGCCTCGAAGGCTTCGGCCTGATCCAGCCGCCGCTGTTCATGGTGCTGCCGCATCTGCATACCGGCGAGCTCGTCGAGGTGCTGCCGGACTTCAAGCCGCTGCCGATGCCAATCTCCGTGGTGTATCCGCACAGCAAGCATCTGTCGTCAAAGGTGCGTGTGTTCGTCGACTGGGTGGCCGAGCTGTTCGACAGCTGCCCGTTGCTGAGCGGGCGCGGCAAACTCGATGCGACGTGCACCAGGCGCACCATCGAACAGCGCGAGGAAGAACCGGAGCTGGATACGCCGGTCGTGACCGAGTGGGTCGCGTGATTAACCACAAAGCGCGTGTGACTTTGGCGCGTCTCGTCTGACGAACGACAATCGCAGCGCTCGCTGCGATTGTTCTGCATGCTGGACAATTCAATTCGTGAATGGTGGATTTATCTGCCGCACGTCAAGGCCTACATTTCACCCTGTCGCGGCAACCTTCGCCGCAAACGAATGACAGGGGTGAAACATGCAACGCAAGCTCTTCGCAGGTCTGGTAGTGTCGCTTCTGCTTAGCACGTCCGCATTCGCGGCAGGCGGTGGCGGCATCGGCCGCGCTGGTACGTACAACCAGCCGTGGTGGTCGCAAGGCAGCACCGTCACGCGCGATGAAGTGAGGCTCGGTACCGCTGTGTCGCATGGCTACACGGCGCCAAGCGCCAACGCCGATAGCCAGGGCGAACACGTCGCGGCACAAGGCAACAGTGCGGCAAACGCCGCCAACGGCCAGTAAATCAGGCGCCGCGCGAAGCGCCGCATAACGAGGCGAAACCGCGCGGCAAGTCCCTCCAACTTATCGAAGGAGCCAAACATGACCCCGTCCGAACTCGATCAGTGGTCGACCGACGTGCCCGTGTGGACGCCGTATCGTTCCAATTAATGCAATTGATAATTGCAGCGCCGCTGCGCGCTGTTTTCGAAGGGTGTGTCCGCTAGTCAATTCTGCGGCACACCCTTCTGCCATTTGCTCCATTGCGTGACGATCGCATCGACCAGCGGGTGACCCGCGCGGTACAGATTCTCCAGCGCAATATCGCCGCCACCCTGGCCATTGGTGTTCAACAGATTGTCGACGCTCGACGCGCCGTCGGCGGCCCGGTCGAAGTCCGCGCCGGTGCGCAGCACCGCCACGCGCTGCAGATCGACGCGATGCACACTGGCGGCACGCTTGAGCGCTTCATAGGTTGCATTGTCTTCCTGCTGCGTCGTGCAATAGACGCCTTTGCCGTCGGTCAGCAGTTTGGTCCAGTCGCGCGCGCGTTCGCCAATGCGCTTGCCGGACCACCAGGTATCGCTCGTCAACGTGTCGCATTGCACGACCGTCGGCGGCTGATTGGCGGGCGCGTAGGCATATTTTTCGCGCGTCGCCTGTGCCTGCGGCGCATCCGCGAGTTTCACGCCGCGCGATAGCGCGTAGGCCGTATCGGCCAGTTGCCGGTTGAGCTGGAACACTTCGGTCTTGTACTCGAGCGGCGGTTTCTCGCTGGGGTTCTTCGCGAAGATGCCGAAGTAGCCGCTGTTCCAGTCGGGCGGCACTTCGCGTCCGTCCACTTCCCATTGAATGCCGAAGTCCACCAGCCAGTTGGCCCATGCCGCGCTGCCTAACGTGCCGCGCGCGGGGTCGATGCCGGCGACGCCGGCCACCAGAAAGTACGTATGCCGCAGATCGAAGCGCGGCGAAAAACCCAGCGCCATCATCGATGCGGCGGCATTCGCGTGACCCATGCCGGTGGTCATCACGCAAACGTCCTGCGCGTTGCACTTCACGTTCGGGTAATCGGGCGACAAACCATCGACTGCGATGTCCTGCCACGGTCCCAGCTTGTCGAGCCACACTTTGCCCTCGGGGCCGAACATCGACACGATCATCACTTTCGGCGCGCGCACGCGTGCAGCGCGGCTCTTTGCGTCGTGCGCGGCGACGCCTGCAGAGGCTGTCGGCGTCTTCGCCAGTACCGCTGCCGACGACAGACCGGCGGCAGCGATTAGCGCAGCGAGCGCGAGCGAATGGCGAAAAACCATCGGGTAACGGCGGCGGCATGTCATGGCAGAGCGTTCCTTGTTATTGGCTATGCTGTCGCACGACGGCGGAACCCGCCTCTAAGCAGCAGGCAGGCGCATCGCGCAGGAAAGTGCGGCAAGTATAGGGGCGCTTGCGCGACGCCGGCATTAAACAATAAATGCCGGCGGGCATCCATTCGGCCGCCGTATGGCAGTGTCAGGTAAGGCGAAGCGAGACGCGGCAGCACGCCTCGTCGATGCGCATCAGACGCGCGGCACGTCCGGTTCGAAAAACACCCAGCGCACTTGCGGAAAATGCTGCTGCAAGTCCGCTTCGATCACGTTGATCGCATCGACCATCGCACGGCCGCTGTCGTAGTCGATCATTTCCGCCTGGACGGCGACCACCACGTGGCGCCCCCACTGCAGCGTGATCAGATTCATGATGCTGCGGATTTCGCCACGCGCGCGCAGATGCGCTTCGATCGCATGGCGCACCTCAGGGCTCGCCGATTCGCCGATCATCATCGACTTCACTTCGCGCGCAACCAGAAACGCGATCACCATCAGCAACAGGCCGACGCCGATCGAACCGAGTGCATCGAACAGCGGGTTGCCGGTCAGCACAGTCAGCAGCACCGCGACGAACGCGATCGCGAGGCCAGCGAGCGCGGCGATATCTTCGCCGGCGACCACCAGCAGCTCCGATTCGCGCGTTTCGCGAAACCAGCGCCACAGCGACTTGTCCGGATGGCTCTTGCGGATCTCGCGCAACGCGCCCATCAGCGACAGCGTCTCGAGCACCACCGAAATGCCGAGCACGCCGACCGCCACATACGCATGCGTCAGCGGTTCCTGCAGCATCACCCGGTGCACGCCTTCGTACACCGAGAATGCGCCGCCGACGAAAAACAGCAGCAACGCGACGATCAGCGAATAAAAGTAGATGGCACGGCCCGCCCCCATCGGATGCAGCGGACTGGCCGGCTCGCGCGCCTGACGCAGGCCGACCAGCAGCAGCAGCTGATTGCCGCAATCGGCGGTCGAGTGAATCGCTTCGGCGAACATCGAGCCGGAGCGCGTAAACGCGGCAGCGGCAAACTTGCAGACGGCGATGCCGAGATTGGCGGCGAGCGCATAGAAGATGGCTTTCGGCGATTCTTCTTTCATCGTCGGGTGGAAGTGGCGTTCGTGGTGGCGTCGAGAGCGGCAACTGGCGTTGCCGACGGTTTTCGAAAGTCGTCGTGTCAAACCACTTCGACGCGCGGCGCTCCATCCAGCATTTCGCCGATCACGGTGGCGCGATCGAAGCCGTCGGCGCGGAAAATCGCCAGCACTTCGTCGACCGCTTCAGGCGCGCACGCCACCAGCAGGCCGCCGGAGGTTTGCGGATCGGTCAGCAGGGCGCGCGCGACCTCGGGCAGGCCGTCGGCGAGCTGCACATCCGTGCCGTACGAACTCCAGTTGCGGCCCGATGCACCGGTAAACACGCCGGCCGCCGCAAACTCGCCGACTCCTTCGAGCCACGGCAGACCCGCATAGCGCACGCGCGCCGCCAGCCCCGCGCCGCGCGCCATTTCGAGCGTATGGCCCAGCAGCCCGAAACCGGTCACGTCGGTCAGCGCATGCACGCCGGGCAATGCCGCAAGCGCGGTGCCCGGGCGATTCAGCTGGGTCGTCGCGGCGATCATCGCCGCATAACCCGCGTCGCCGAGCTGGTTTTTCTTCAGCGCCGCGGACAGCACCCCGACGCCGAGCGGCTTGCCGAGCACCAACACGTCGCCGGCGCGCGCGGCCGCATTGCGCTTCACCCGCTGCGGATGCACGATGCCGAGCGCCGCAAGGCCGTAGATCGGCTCGACCGAATCGATCGAATGGCCGCCCGCGACCGGAATGCCGGCCTGCGTGCAGACATCTTCGCCGCCGCGCAGCACCGCGGCGATCACATCGTGCGGCAGCACGTTGATCGGCATGCCGACCAGCGCGAGCGCGAGAATCGGCTTGCCGCCCATCGCATAGACGTCCGATAGCGCATTGGTGGCGGCAATCCGGCCGAAATCGTACGGATCGTCGACGATCGGCATAAAGAAGTCGGTGGTCGCGATGATCGCCTGCTCGTCGTTGAGCCGATACACGGCGGCGTCGTCGGACGTTTCGGTGCCGACCAGCAGGTCGGGAAACGCCGGCAGCGGCACGCTGCGCTTCAGCAGGTCCGACAGCACGCCGGGTGCGATCTTGCAGCCGCAGCCGCCGCCATGCGACAGGCTCGTCAGGCGGGGAACGGCGGAATTCGGCGAAGCGGATGGGTTCATGGCAAGCGCGATGCAGTGGTTCAAAGAACCGATATTATCGGCAATCCGGCGCGACGCTGCCGCAATCGCATCCGCGCGGCGCTTCGAATCCGCTCGATGACGCTCAATACCGCTCGAGCGCCGCCATTTCGCGCACGACCACCAGCAGCATCGACAGACTCGCGCCGCCCGCCGCGCGCAGTTCGCCCAGCAGTCGCGCATAGCGCGCGAGCGGTGCTTCGCGCCGCCGGCACCATGCGTCGACCAGCGCCTGCGGCTCGGCCAGCGCGGATGCGTCGCCCGCGTCGGCCAGCGCGCTGGTCGCCAGCGCGCGTTTCAGGCACGCCAGTTCCGCCAGCGCGGCGGCGCGCGCCATCACGTCCCAGTGCGTCGGCGTCGGCAACGCGGCGGCGCGCTCGCTGATCCAGTTGTAGGTCAGCTGCGTACCGAGCGCGAAATACACGCCCGCCACCTGTTCGAGACTGCGCCCGCTCGCCGCCGCGACTTCGGCGATATCGAGCAGCGCGGCCGGAATCTCGCCGCTCGCCACCCGCACCGCCAGTTCGCTGTCGACGCCCGCATCCACCAGCACGCGCTGCCGCTCCGACAGCGCTTCGAGATCGGCCGCGGGCAGCAGCGCCGGCAGTTGCGGCGCAAGCTGCTGCGCGGCATCGCGACAGCGCGCGATCAACGCGCTCGCCCCGCCGTCCTTCAGCCCGCCGGCCTGCAGATGCCGCAGGAACCACAACGCCGCGCTTTCCAGCAGATGCGTGATCTCGACAAACATGCGCGCCTGCACGTCGTCGGCGACGCGATTGTCGAGCGCATCGATCTTGCGCCATACGTCGTCGAGATCGAACACGCTGCGCGCCATCAGGCAGGCCCGCACGATATCGCCGGGCTGTGCATCGGTTTCTTCCATCAGCCGGTGCACGAATGCGCAGCCGACCCGGTTCACGAGGCCGTTGGTCAGATACGTCGCGAGAATCTCGCGGCGCAGCGGATGCCGGTGCATCGGCTCGTCGAAGCGCTGCCGCAGCGGCTGCGGGAAGTATTCGGACAGCATGCCGGCCACCAGCGCATCTTCGGGCACATCCGATTCGAGCAGCGCGTCGTACAGCCACATCTTGCTGTACGCGAGCAGCACCGCGCGTTCCGGTGACGTCAGCCCCTGATTCGCGGTGCGCCGTTCGTTGATTTCGTCGTCGGTCGGCAGGAATTCGATCACGCGGTTCAGGCGGCCCGCACGTTCGAGCCAGCGCATCAGCCGGGTTTCCGCGTCGAGCATTTCCACCGCATAGCGGCCCGCGATCGACAGCGCCTGGGTCTGGTAGTAGTTGTCCTGCAGCACCAGCAGCCCGACTTCGTCGGTCATCTCGGCGAGCAGCGCATTGCGCTGCTTGTCGGTCATCTCGCCGTCGGCCACCACGAGGCCGAGCAGAATCTTGATGTTGACCTCGTGATCCGAACAGTCGACGCCCGCCGAGTTATCGATCGCATCGGTATTGATGCGGCCGCCGCGCTGTGCGAATTCGATGCGGCCCAGTTGCGTGCAGCCGAGATTGCCGCCTTCGCCGACCACCTTGCAGCGCAGTTCGCAGCCGTTCACGCGCACCGCGTCGTTGGTGCGGTCGCCGACCTGCGCATGGGTTTCGCGGCTCGCCTTCACATAGGTGCCGATGCCGCCGTTGTACAGCAGATCGACCGGCGCCTGCAGGATCGCGCGGATCAGTTCGTTCGGCGCGAGCGCCGCCGCGCCGATGCCGAGCACCGCCTGCACCGCGTTCGATAGCGGAATGGTTTTCGCGCTGCGCGGAAATACGCCGCCGCCCGACGAGATCAACGCGGTGTCGTAGTCGGCCCAGCTCGAACGTTCCAGCGCGAAGATACGCTGCCGTTCCGCGAGGCTCGTCGCGGGGTCGGGGTTCGGATCGAGAAACACGTGCCGGTGGTCGAACGCCGCGACCAGCCGGATATGCGGCGACAGCAGCATGCCGTTGCCGAACACGTCGCCGGACATATCGCCGATGCCGACCACGGTAAAGTCGGTGGTCTGCGTATCGACGCCCATTTCGCGAAAGTGGCGCTTCACCGATTCCCATGCACCACGCGCGGTGATTGCCATTTTCTTGTGGTCGTAGCCGACCGAGCCGCCGGACGCGAACGCGTCGTCGAGCCAGAAGCCATATTCCTGCGAAATCGCATTCGCGTAGTCGGAGAACGTGGCCGTGCCCTTGTCCGCGGCGACCACCAGATAGGGATCGTCCGGATCGTGCCGCACCACGTCCGGCGGCGGCACGATCTCGCCGCCGCTGCGGTTGTCGGTCAGATCGAGCAGGCCGCGCAAAAAGGTCTGATAGCACGCGATACCTTCGCGCAGCCACGCTTCGCGATCGGTCGCCGGCGGCGGATTCTTGACGACGAAACCGCCCTTCGAGCCGACCGGCACGATCACGACGTTCTTCACCATCTGCGCCTTCATCAGCCCGAGCACCTCGGTGCGGAAGTCCTCGCGCCGGTCCGACCAGCGCAGTCCGCCGCGCGCCACCCGGCCGCCGCGCAGGTGCACGCCTTCGACACGCGGCGCATAGACCCAGATCTCGAACATCGGCTTCGGCTCGGGCAGCCCCGGCACCTGGGCAGGATCGAATTTGAACGACAGATAAGGCTTCGGCCGCCCATCGCTGCCGCGGTGAAAGTAGTTGGTGCGCAGCGTCGCACTGATCACACCGAGGAACTGCCGCAAGATGCGATCTTCGTCGAGATTCGGCACCTGGTCGAGCGCACCGCCAATCACCTTCAGCAGCCGTTCGATACGCGCTTCGCGCCCAGTGCCCGGCGCGGGATCGAAGCGCGCGATAAACAGTTCGACCAGCATCCGCGCGATCGCCGGGTTGCCGGTCATTGCACGTTCGATATACGCGTCGCTGAAGGTCGAGCCGACCTGGCGCAGATACTTCGCGTACGCGCGCAGAATCGTCACCTCGCGCGCGGCCAGATGCGCGCGCAGCACGAGCCGGTTGAAATCGTCGTTTTCGATCGAGCCGGTCCATACCTGCTCGAACGCGTCTTCGAACAGATCCTTCACGCGCTCGATATCGAACTCCGCATCGTCGGCCAGTTCGAGGCCGAAATCGTGAATCCATGCGGGCGTCGCGTGCGAGGTTTCGATCAGGTAAGGACGCTCTTCGTCGACCCGCACGCCCAGATGCTCGAGCATCGGCAAGCTGCGCGACAGCGCGATCGGTTCGCCCGCGCGGTACACCTTGAAGCGGAATGCGCGCGGGCCCGCTTCGATCGGCCGGTACAGGTTCATCGCCAGATGGCCGGTGCCCTGCACGCGCTCGATCAGTTCGATGTCGCGCACCGCCGTGCGCGCCGCGTAGTCGTCGCGATAGCCGGCCGGAAACGAATCGCCGTAGTGCTGCAGCAGACGATTGCCCTGCTCTTCGCCGAACGCATCGAGCAGCGCGTCGGCGAGGTCGTCCTGCCAGCGGCGCGATACCTGCACGAGGCGCGCTTCCAGTTCGCGCGTATCGACGTCGCGCATCGCGCCGGGTTCGGCGCGCACCACGAAGTGAATCCGCGCGAGCGTCGATTCGGACAACAGTGGCGTGAACTCGACCGCCGAACCGTTGAACGCATCGAGCAGCAGCTTCGCGATGCGGCGGCGCAAGTCGGTGTTGTACTTGTCGCGCGGCACGAACACGAGGCACGACACGAAGCGGTCGAAACGGTCGCGCCGCACGAAGAGCCGCGTGCGCTGATGTTCCTGCAGCCGCAACACGCCCATCGCGATGTCGTACAGCTCGTTTTCGTCGGCCTGGAACAGCTCGTCGCGCGGCCAGGTTTCCAGCACCGTGACCAGCGATTTGCCCAGATGCCCCTTCGGCAGAAAGCCCGCGCGCCGCACGATATTCGCGCATTTGCGCCGCACGATCGGAATCTCGGCGCTCGACACCATATACGCCGTCGACGTATAGAGGCCGATAAAGCGCCGCTCGCCGGCGATCTTGCCGTCCGGTCCGACCAGCTTCACGCCGACATAGTCGAGATAGCCGGGACGATGCACGGTGGCGCGCGAATTCGCCTTGGTCAGAAAGATCGGCGACGCGCCCTTGATGATTTCCGCCGCGGCCGGCGGCAGCGGCGTCACGTCCGGTGCACCGGCATTCTGTGCGACGTCGCGCAGAATCCCGAGCCCCGAGCCCGCAATGCTGCGCAAGCCGAAGCCGCCACCATGCGACACGAGTTCGTAGTCGCGCTGGCCGAGAAACGTGAAATGGTCGGCCACCATCCATTCGAGAAACGCGCGCGCTTCGACACCGTCCGCGCTGGTTTCGCGCACCGCCATGTCCCGGATCGTGCTGCGCGCGATATCGACGATCTTCGGCCAGTCCTCGACCGAGGCGCGCACGTCGCCGAGCACGCGCGCGATATCGTCGCGCAGCGCGTCGAGCCGCGCCGCGTCGCCGCAGCGGTCGACTTCGAAATGGATAAACGACGCCAGTTGCGATTGCCCGTCATCGGCGGTCGCGCCGCCCACGCCGACGCGCACGATCGAGCCGTCCTTGCCGCGCCAGATGCGGAACACCGGGTGCAGCACCGAATGCAGCGCGAGGCCGAGCCGGTTCACCGCCATCGACACCGAATC
>DATLOW010000062.1:0-7970 GCA_035536055.1 Paraburkholderia sp.
CGGCGTAGTCGATCGTCTCGCAGGCGAGCGTGCGACCCGTCGAAAAGCGCAGCGACGCGGGAAACTTCATCGCCACCCGGTGCGTGTTGCGCACCTGGCGCTGCTCGCGCGCGGCCGCGACGCTCGCGCCGAGAATCAGCATGTTGTAGGCGGTCCACGCGAGGTTCAGCAGGGTTGTCTGCACTTCGCTGCGCGAATCCCAATGCATCCCGATGTGCACACCGCCCGCGACGAAACCGAGCAGGTTCAGTATCAGCAGGAACAGGTACGGCCGCGAGATGCCCCAGTCGAAGTACTGCTCTTCGATGCGGCCGCCCTTCGCGGTGACGTTGAACTTGCCGAGCTTCGGGTTGATCAGCGCGAGCAGCGTCGGCGCGGTGATGTACGACGCCAGCACCGACTCGTACACCTCGGACCAGAACGAATGGCGGAACTGCCGCTGCATCCGCGAGTTCGTGATGTTCGCGTGGAACATGTGCGGCAGCGCGAAGATCGCGATCGTGCCGGCCGCCGCCTGGATGATGTGCGCGTTGAAGAACAGGTACGACAGCGGCGCAGTCAGGAACACCAGCCGCGGGATGCCGTAGAAGAAATGCAGCATCGCGTTCAGGTAGCACAGCCGCTGGCCGAACGACAGCCCGCGTCCGGCGAGCGGATTGTCGATGCGGAAAATCTGCGTCATGCCGCGCGCCCAGCGGATGCGCTGGCCGATATGACCGCCGAGACTTTCGGTCGCGAGTCCCGCGGCCTGCGGAATCGCCAGATACGCGGTGGTATAGCCGCGCCGGTGCAGCTTCAGCGCGGTATGCGCGTCCTCCGTCACGGTCTCCACCGCGATGCCGCCGATCTCTTCCACCATGGTTCGCCGCAACAGCGCGCACGAGCCGCAGAAGAACGTCGCGTTCCACAGATCGTTGCCGTCCTGCACGAGGCCGTAGAACAGCTCGCCTTCGTTGGGCACCTTGCGGAACGTGCCGAGGTTTTTCTCGAACGGGTCGGCCGAGAAGAAATGGTGCGGCGTCTGCAGCATCGACAGCTTGCGGTCGCGCAGGAACCAGCCAAGCCCGACCTGCAGGAACGAGCGGGTCGGAATGTGATCGCAGTCGAAGATCGCGAAGTACTCGCCGTCGGTGATCTTCAGCGCTTCGTTGATGTTGCCCGCCTTCGCATGGCGGTTGTGCGAGCGGATCGTCCATGCGACGCCCACTTCGTCGCAGAATGCCTTGAAGTCGGCGCGCCGGCCGTCGTCGAGCACGTGGATCGACAGCTTGTCTTTCGGATAGTCGAGTGCGATGGCCGCGTAGATGGTCGGCTTCACCACCGACAGCGGCTCGTTGTAGGTCGGAATGAAGATATCGACGGTCGGCCACAGGCTGCGGTCGGCCGGCAGCGGCAGCGGCTTGCGCTTTAACGGCCACGCGGTCTGGAAGTAGCCGAGCATCAGCACCAGCGCCGCATACACTTCGGCCGAGACCAGCAGCAAGCCCCAGATCGCATCGAGCGGCCGGTCCCAGTGCGTGGTTTCGGTGAGGCGCCAATACATATAGCGGCCGGTCGCGATCACCGACAGCATGATCATCACCAGCGTCGCGAAGTGCCCCTGCGCGCGACGGAACAGCAGCGCGAGCACGAAACAGCACACTGCAAACGTGAGCTGCTGGCCGAAATCGAGCGGTACCGTAAACACCAGGTACAGCAACATCAGCGCGACGAGCGCCAGCACGATGCTGACCGGCTTGCTGGCGAGGATGCGGCCGTCGATCAGCCGCGACGCGAAACGGTCGAATGCGGAGCGGCGCGGCGGCTCGGCGTCGGCGGCAGCGAGAATGTCTTCCGGCGTCGCGCTCATGCCGCGCTCCTCGGCTGCGCGGCGCCGCCGTTCAGGCGCGCGTCGAGCCAGTCGCCGCAGGCACGCAGGTCGGCCGCCGCCTGGCTCAGCGGATCGTAGTGGATCACCGTCGTGTCGTAGGCGAGCGATTCGCTGACGCCCTGATCGAGATGCACGACGCCCGGAAACAGGTTCGGTTCGAGCGTGCCGCGCAATACCTTCAGCACGTCCTTGGTCAGATTGCGGCCGACGTCGACCTGGTTGATCACATAGCCATAGCCGAGAAAATCGGCGCGCGGCAGCGCGTAGGCCTGCAGCAGCCGCTCCATCTGCGGGATCGCCGCGTACGACGCGGCATCCGCGATCACCACGTTCAGCACGTAGCGGGCCGCCAGCAGCGCGGCGCGCGTGTACACCGTCGCGCCCGGCGGCGTATCGATCAGCACGATGTCGGACGGTTCGAGGCCGAGCGCGTCGAGCGACGTGCGCACGAGGTCCGGATGGCTGTCGAGACGCGCCTCGAAGCTGCGGCGGTCGTCTTCGTTCAGCGCGCCGTGCGGCAGCACGGTCACGCCGTCGATGCCGTCGAACATCACGCTGCGCCACGGATCGCCGGCGACGGTGGCGCGCGCGACGCCATCGAAGTGATCGACCGGAATGCCGAAGTGCAGCCGCAATGCGTTTTGCGGATCGAAGTCGACCACGATCACGCGCCGCCCGTTCGAGCCGAGCACCGACGCGAGATTGGCGGCGAGCGTGGTCTTGCCTACGCCGCCCTTGGCGGATACCACGGCGATCACTTTCATGACGTCTGGCCGCCGGGTTTGCGGTGCGGCGCGGCGGCGAGCCGTGCGAACACGCTGGCGAGCGCGCGCGGTTCCTGGGCGGCGGCAGGTGCCGGAGCGTGGGCCGCCGGGCTTGGCGTGAACAGGCTCGACAGGATGGAAGCGCTGCCGGTGGATGACGGCGATGCGGCGCGCTGCGGCGCCGATTGCACAAGCGGACTGCTAGCAACCGGGGACGGAGCAATCGTTTGCGATTTGCTTTCGAACAAGGCGCCGACTGCCGCGCGCTGGTGCTCGCGTACGGGGGGCGGTGCGGAGAATAGGCCCGGTGATGCGGCGGCGGGTGCTGATGCGGCGGCGATGACAGGTGCTGACCGAGCAGCGGCCGCAGGCGTGTGGGCCGCAGGCGCAGCCGCCACAGGTGCAGGTACAGCGTCGGCTGGCGCGGCACTGGCATGCGCCGCGAACAGCGCTGCAACGGGTGCTGCCGTTACGCGCTCCTCGCGGGACGCATGCGCCGCGGGTGGCGGACTAAAGCGCGTTGCTGCTTGCCGCGCCGGGTCCGCGGGCGGCGGCAGCGTCGCATGCCGGTGCGCGCGCGCGAACAACGGCGCGCGCACGAGGCCCGACGTGGCTGCGCTGCTTTCGTCGACAGCAGTGCCCGGCGGCAGTGCCTCGTCGCTGCGCTGTGCCACTTGAAGCGGCGCCGCTTGCTGCGGCATCGCGTTAGGCTGCGCTTGCGCTATCTGCGCTGCATGTGCTGCCTGTGCACTCTGCGCGGGCGCGGGCCGCCCCGCTCCCGGTACCTGCCCGGGATGGCCGATATCGAGTGCGGTCAGCAGCGGCCAACGCGAAGCCGCATGCTTCGCGTCGTCGTCGCGCGCCACTTCCTGATAGCGATCGGCATCGCCGCCGAAGCGCTGGAATAAATTTCCGATGTCGTCTGAAACGCTCATGATTTCGCTACCCCCAGACCCGCGACGGGCCGGATACCACTTTGTTCTTCGTCGTCACTACGTGATGCACACCGCTCACGCGGTCTTCGCGAGCCTGAATTCCAGCGTGCGGTGGTCGCCGGTCTCGACCTGCCGCAATACCAGCGCACCTGCGCCGAGCTCGCCCAACCAATGCTGATAGGCGCCTTCGAGAAACGCCGGGGTCCATGCGTCGGCCGCCGCGCCGAAGGCGGCGAGCGGCGCACAATGATGCTGGATCGAAAGGTACTCGTCGCGTTCGACGAGATTCACGAAGCCCCAGTCGAGCGACGACCAGGTCGTGTTGAAAAAGGCAGCCAGCTCGTCGAGCGTCGCGCATGTGCCCGGCGGATGCGAACCGGCAAATTTGACACCGATGCGTGCCATCAGCTGTCGCAGTTGCGCCGTGCCGAGTTGCGTTTCGAATTCCTCGGCGAGCGCCGTCAGGAAGCCGCGCCATTGCGCCGAAGCCTGATGTCTCGTGTAATAGTCGAGCAAGGTGGCGGTGTGTTGGTCTTGCATGTCCGGAAATTTCTTCACGTATCGTTGGCTGCGCAGGTCATCGGTACGCGCCGGCCCGACCCAGCATCGAACCGCTTTCCTGACGGGCGCCGGCTGGACGGATTGATCACAGCAAAGGCGTCGCCAGCATAGCATCGTTCGATGTCTGTAAAAAAGCGTTAAGCAGTGGCGCGCGCATCGGATGCGCAGGGGCGTTGGGAATGAACGACGCTTGGGCGGCGCGCCTTGACTTGGGTGCGCGCATTTGGGATAGCGCTCGGGCGCTGGCCTATTTTGGGCTGGCCCATTCTTGGCTGGTACATTCTGGGCTGGCCCATCGAGTTGGCCCATGTGGGGCTAACCCATACGGGGCTGGCCCATGTGGTGTTGGTCCATGTAGGCTGGGTCATTCCAGCCGTGCCATTTCGGCCAACCCATCCGCGCCCGTGCTTCCTGCATCACCGCACCACACAGCCAGACTTCCCGCAAGGAGCCGCATGATGAACGACCAGCAGGCAATCCAGATTCTCAACGAGGTACGCCGGCCGCTGCTGGCTGTGCACAAGGCGATCCTCGACCACGAGCGCGCCGAGTACGAAAAGGAATCCGGCCCGGTGACGCCAGCCGCGTTCCTGCAAGCGCTGATCAACCAGCCGGGGTTTCGCTGGCTCACGCCGCTGTCGACGATGATTGCGAACGTCGACGAGGTGCTCGACAGCAAGGACGCAAGCGCCGAAGAACGCATCGGCGCAGTGCAGGAACTGGCCGCGCTGTTCTCGCCGGAGCGCCCCGACAATGCGTTCCTGCCGCGCTACCAGCAGCTGCTGCAAGCAAGCGCGAGCGTGCTGCACGAACACGGCCGGGTTGCGCAAGTGCTACGGCAGATCCCCGCTTAGGCGGCCACCGCGAACTTGTCCACGGTTCGCGGTTTGAATTCCGCGCGCGAGCTCCCGAATTCGCTCACCTTGTTGCAGACCGCCCGGTGCACCGAAACGACACCGTTTATGTGCGTTGTGAAGGTCGTTGCATGCGCAAGCTTGTATGCGCTGCAAGCCGACCGGTGAAAACGACAGCGAAATTCATGCGGTTTTGCGCCTGCTTGTCGAATCCAGCAACAATCGACCGGTTCAACGCGCGATTGTGTGCTTTGCCAGGGATTACCAGGTATCGACAGCGCGTGACGGCAAAGGTGAGATTCTGCGGGACACGCATACGCGACCTGACCGATTGCGTGCGCAAGCTTCCGGAAAGCAGCGCGTGCCAGCGTCGAGCGCATCCGCTATGCGGACGCGTTCAGCTTGCGCCATAGCGTGGTTTTGCTGATGCCGAGCAGCCGGCACACATGGTCGCGATCGCCGTTGCAGGCTTCGAGCGCCGCCCGGATCTCGTCGGCTTCGACGCGGCGGCGGCGTTGCCGCAACGTCAATGGCCCGGAAGCGGCGGCGCGCGCACTGGCTGCGTCGCTGGAAGCATCAGGCGCAGCGCGGGTGGACGCGTTGGCCGCATCGAATCGCGCGAAGCTGCCGGCCGTACCGATCGCATCAAGCGCCCGCGGCAGCCGCGCGCCATCGAACAGCTCCGGCGCAATCGCCTGCAGCACCGCCTCATTGAGCGGCGCCAGCGCACCTGCCGCCGCTTCGCTGCGTTCGGCGAGCTCGACCGCGATGCGCTCGATCACGTTTTGCAACTCGCGAACATTGCCTGGCCACGCGTGCCGCACGAGCGGAGCGTGAACCGGTGCAAGCAGCTGCGCAGCCGCCGCCGCGCTGTCGATGCGCGCGGCAAGCCGTGGCTCGCGCCGCGCCGCGTCGCGCAACAGCACGGCAGCGAGCGGCATGATGTCGGCCTGCCGCTCGCGCAGCGGCGGCAAGCCGATATTCAGAATATTGAGCCGGTAGTACAGATCGGCGCGAAACTCGCCGGCGTGCACCGCCTCGGTCAACGCGCGATGCGTGGCCGCGACGATCCGCACGTCGATGCGCGTCGGCTCGGTCGAACCGAGCCGCACCACTTCGCGCTCCTGCAGCACGCGCAGCAGGCGGCTTTGCAACGGCAACGGCATCTCGCCGATTTCATCGAGAAACAGCGTGCCGCGATGCGCCGCTTCGATCAGCCCTGCCTTGCCGCCCCGTCGCGCGCCGGTGAACGCGCCCTCCTCGTAACCGAACAGTTCGCTTTCGAGCAAAGCCTCCGGAAATGCGCCGCAGTTGATCGCGACAAATGGAAAGTCGCGGCGCGCGCTGAGCTGATGCAGACTCTGCGCGACCATCTCCTTGCCGGTGCCGCTGTCGCCGCGAATCAATACGGTCGCATCGGATTTCGCATAGCGCCGCACCAGCTTGCGCACGTCCTCGATCGCCGCGCATGCGCCGACCAGATCGTCGAGCCGGTAACGCGCGGCGAACTGCTGCGCGCGCTGCCGCGAACGCAGCGTGCGATCGAGCCGCTCGACGGCACGCGACTCCTGGAAGGTCAATACGGTCCCGCTGGTCATGCCGCTATCGACCAGCGGCCCGCGGTGCACCACATAACTGAGGCCGCGCACGCTGGCGAGCGACTCGACTTCGTGATCGGGGATGCCGGCAGCGAGCTCTGGCGCGAGTTCGGCAAGCGCGCGGCCGACCGCGGCCGACGGCGCGATGCCGAGCACCGCCGCGAAACGCTGGTTCAACGCTTCGATACGTCCTTGCGCATCGAGCGCGACCACGCCGTCGCGCAGATGCTGCAGCACGTTATCGAGGCGCAGACGCCGCACCGCTTCGGCACGGGTCGCCTGCGCGACTTCGAGCGCAGTATCGAAGGCCGCGCGCACCGACGCGCGCGAATAGACGAACACCGCCTGCATGCCGGCGCGCGCGGCCAGGTCGGTGACGAGACCGGGACCGACCAGCGCCGTGACACCACGGTCGCGCAGATCGAGCACGCAGGCTTGCGCGTCCTGCGCCGACTGGTACGACGCGAACCGCACGTCGAGGCCGTATGCGGCAACGAAGCGGCGCACTTCGGCCGGTGTGTCGCCGTGCGTGACGAGCGCGACCGATCCGCTCGCTTCGGTCTCGCGGCGCGCGCGGGCCAGCGCGTGCATCACGTCGAAGCCGGTCGGATTGACCAGCACGACCGGCACGTCGACGCGCGCCTTCAGATAGGCGCCGTTCGAACCGGCGGCGACGACGATATCTGGCCGCGCGGCAGCGTCTGCTTCGCGAATCTCGCGCGCTGCCTCTTCAAAGCCGCGTGACACCAGTTGCAGCTCGGCGGAGTCGTCGTAGTCGGCGGCGATATCGCGAAACAGATCGCGCAGCTTGCTGATGCCGACCGCCCAGATGCGTGGGCGAGGAAGCGGAACGGCTGGGTTGGTCATGGCGGTGAACAGGCGTTGAACGAGCGGACGATTTGCGTTTCATTATGCTCGTTTTCTTTCTATTTTGAAATTTCAAATTTCACAAATGAAATTTCAGCAACGTCATGTGCCTGTTGGGAAATTCCGCAAAATCAACGGGTTGAGACGTTTTCGCACGGTTGGCCCGCTCTTTGCACAAAGCACTCGCGAGCCCTCAAGGAGACCTTGCGATGAACCCAACCTCACAGCGTCCGGCGCCCTCGAGCGCCGGCGCGAAATTCCGCGCGGCCGTCGCGGCGGAGAAGCCGCTGCAGGTGATCGGCGCAATTAACGCGAACCATGCGCTGCTCGCCGAGCGCGCCGGCTTCAAGGCGATCTATCTGTCCGGCGGCGGGGTCGCCGCCGGTTCGCTCGGGCTGCCCGATCTCGGCATCTCGACGCTCGAAGACGTGCTGATCGACGTGCGCCGTATCACCGACGTGTGCGACGTGCCGCTGCTGGTGGACGTCGATACCGGCTTCGGCCCTTCCGCGTTCAACATC
>DATLOW010000063.1:0-20812 GCA_035536055.1 Paraburkholderia sp.
TACATGCGCGGCCGCACGTTGAATCATGCGTTCATCATCCTCGACGAAGCGCAGAACACCACGCCCGAGCAGATGAAGATGTTCCTGACGCGGATCGGCTTCGGCTCGAAGGCGGTCGTCACCGGCGATACGACCCAGGTCGACTTGCCGCGCGGCCAGAAGAGCGGTCTGATCGAAGCGCAGCAGGTGCTGTCGAACGTGCGCGGCATCGCGCTGACGCGCTTTACCAGCGCGGACGTGGTGCGCCACCCACTGGTGGCGCGCATCGTCGAGGCGTACGACGCGCACGCGAACAAAAACGACAACGCCGCCGAATCAAGGTAATGCAACGACGCATGCCGCGCTGCCAGCGCAGCGCGGCGCGCCCACTCCTCAGCGAAGCATGAGCAGCCGTCCGCCGAAACTTTCATTGAACCTGCAGTTCCCCGCTGCGAAAGCGTGGCCCGCGCACAAGGCGCTGCTGCCGCGCGCGAGCGTCGCGCAGTGGATCAAGGCGGCGCTGTTCGCCGACGCCGAGCTCACCGTGCGCTTCGTCGATGCCGACGAAGGCCGCACGCTGAACCGCACCTATCGCGGCAAGGACTACGCGACCAATGTACTGACCTTCGCGTATGCCGAATCGGCTGACGATCCGGTCAGCGGCGATCTGATCCTGTGCTGCCCGGTGGTCGAAAAAGAAGCCGCCGATCAGCATAAACCGTTGCTCGCGCACTATGCGCATCTGCTGGTTCACGGTACGCTGCACGCTCAGGGCTACGACCACGAAGACGACGCGGAGGCGCAGGAAATGGAAGGCATCGAACGCGAAGTGCTGGCCTCGCTCGGGTTTCCCGATCCGTACCAGTAAGGGCCGCAACCCGCCTGTCCACCGTCCGCCCATCCGCTGTCCGCACCGGCCGCCCGAACCCACCGACCCATCGTGACCGCCCGCCATCCCGATTCCGCAGCGCCCGGCCTGACGCCCTGCCCCGGCTATCCGCCGGTGCTCGGCGAGTCGCGGCTGCTGTCGGAAGACGAATTGCGCGCATCGCTTACCGCCACGCTCGCGAACTGGGACGGCACGTCCGACCTGTGGCTGTTCGGCTATGGTTCGCTGATCTGGAATCCGGGACTGCCGACCGTCGAAGCGATGCGCTCGCGCGTGCACGGCTATCACCGTGGGCTGTACCTGTGGTCGCGCGTGAATCGCGGCACGCCCGAGCAGCCCGGCCTCGTGCTCGCACTCGACCGTGGCGGCTCGTGCAGCGGGATCGCATTCAGACTCGCGGCCGACGGCGCGATGCCGCATCTGGAAGCGCTGTGGCGCCGCGAAATGCCAATGGGCTCGTACCGGCCCGCATGGCTGCCGTGCACGCTGGCCGATGGCCGGCGCGTCGCCGCGCTCGCGTTCGTGATGCGCCGCGATGTGCCGTCGTACACGGGCAAACTGTCCGACCAGATGGTCCACACCGTGCTTGGCTGTGCGACCGGCCGCTATGGCACGACGCTCGACTACGTGAACCGCACCGTCGCGGCGCTGCGCGCGAGTGGCATGCCGGACCGTGCGCTCGAAGCGCTGCTCAGGCGCTGCGAGAATCAGCAGCGGCAGACGAATACGAAAAGCGCCGCAAAAAGTGCCGCGCAGCAGGACGCGCAAACCGGCGCCGCGGCGCACAGCACCCCTGCCAGCACCACTCGCCGCAACACCGGCCCCGAACGCCGCTGACGAACGGTGCGCGCACCATACTTTTTTTGTTAACCGAACTTCCCGCGTATTCCGTTAGGATAAAAGGCAAGCCGCGCCAGGCCGCGGCCGTGCCGTCGCCGGCTAAAACCGCGGCATCGGCGCGCAACCGGCCGCGAACGCACGTGCAAAAGCCAGAAAACCGCCGTGTGCGCTCGCATCGCGCAGCGGGACACGGACCTGCCATGCGCGTGGTGTATCCTAATCACTCTGTAACAACGCGCCGGGCAAGGCCAGGCGCATCACCATGAACGACACGTATCCCAGTCGACGATCAGCCAGCGACAAACCCACCGAAAAGCGCTCGCTGCTCGAGCGACTGACCGACTTCATCTCGCCCGAGCCCGACTCTCGCGGCGAACTCCTCGAAATCCTGCAGGACGCGCACGAGCGCAACCTGATCGACGCGGACTCGTTGTCGATGATCGAAGGCGTGTTCCAGGTTTCGGAACTGTCCGCGCGCGACATCATGGTGCCCCGGGCCCAGATGGACGCGATCAATATCGCGGACACGCCGGCGGATTTCATCCCGTTCATGCTCGAAAAGGCGCACTCGCGCTATCCGGTCTACGAAGGCAATCGCGACAACGTAATCGGCGTGCTGCTTGCAAAAGACCTGCTGCGCTACTACGCGGAAGAGGAATTCGACGTGCGCGGCATGCTGCGCCCCGCGGTGTTTATCCCCGAATCGAAACGCCTGAACGTGCTGCTGCACGATTTCCGCGTGAACCGCAATCACATCGCGATCGTGGTCGACGAATACGGCGGCGTGGCCGGCCTGATTACGATCGAAGACGTGCTGGAGCAGATCGTCGGCGATATCGAAGACGAATACGACTTCGACGAAGAGAGCGGCAATATCATCGCGTCGCCGGACGGCCGCTATCGCGTGCGCGCGCTGACCGAGATCGGCCAGTTCAACGAAGAGTTCGGCACGCACTTTTCCGACGACGAAGTCGATACGATCGGCGGCCTGGTCACGCATCACTTCGGACGCGTGCCGCATCGCGGCGAGAAGGTGCGTCTGGGTGACCTGATTTTCGAAGTGCTGCGCGCCGATGCGCGGCAAATCCACATGCTGCTGGTCCGCAAGGATCCGCTCGCCGGCCAGCGCGAGCGCGATGCGCAGCACGTGCAAACCTGATTCCCCGAGTTCCGCTCGTTTTTTTGCGCTTTAGCTTTCCACGCCGACGATGGCCGAACCGATTCCAAACCGTCTGCGCCGCGGCGTGACGTCCTCTGCCGCCGCAGGCGGCCGCACGCTGCCGCGCTGGCACTATCTGGCGGCCGTGGTCGCCGGCGCCGCCAATACGCTGTCGTTCGCTCCGACGCCGCATGGCGGCTGGCTCGAACTGGCGATCTTCGTGTTCTTCTATGCGTGGCTCACGCGCGCGACCGGCTGGAAAAGCGCCGCGCTGACCGGCTTTGCGTTCGGCTTCGGCAACTACGTGACCGGCGTCTGGTGGCTGTACGTCAGCATGCACGACTACGGCGGCATGCCCGCGCCACTGGCGGGCGCCGCGCTGGTGCTGTTCTCGATGTATCTGGCCGTGTATCCGGCGCTGGCCGCCGGTGTCTGGTCGTTTTGCGCGGGCCATGCGCGCAACGGCAAACTGGACGACACGCCGTTTGCGCCGACCTGGCACGGCGCGTTTGCGTTCGCGAGCGCGTGGGCGATCGGCGAATGGCTGCGCGGCACAGTATTCACCGGGTTTCCATGGCTCGCCAGCGGCTATCCGCAGGTGGACGGGCCGTTCGCCGGCTTTGCGCCGATCGCCGGCGTGTACGGCGTCGGCTGGGTGCTCGCGCTGGCCGCGGCATTCATCGCGCAGGCGCTGCTGCGCGCGCGCCGCAACGGCGAGGTGGACGCGGCATCCGGTATGGCCGGCAGCGGTGGCAACAGCGGCAGCAGCGGTGACGGCGCGCCTGCCAGCCGCAGCGCGCGCGTCGCGACACCCGCTGTCATCGCGCTCGCGCTGGTCGCCGCAGGCCTGCTGCTGCCGCTCGTCTCGTGGACCCAGCCGTCCAATGCGACGCTCACCGTGCGCCTGCTGCAAGGCAACGTGAAGCAGGAAATGAAGTTCGACCCGCAAGGGATCCAGGACGCCATCGACGAGTTCCGGCAGATGATCGTCGCGAAGCCCGCGGATCTGGTCGTCACGCCCGAAACCGCGGTGCCGGTGCTGGTGCAGCAGATGCCGAACTCGTTTGCAGTCGCGGTGCGGCATTTCGCCGATTCGACCGGCACGTCGATCGTGTTCGGCGCGCTCGGCGGCAGGATCACGCCGGACGGCGACGTGGTCGACTATACGAACAGCCTGTTCGGCGTCACGCCGAACTCGCAGACCATCTACCGCTACGACAAGCATCATCTGGTGCCATTCGGCGAATTCGTGCCGTGGGGCTTCCACTGGTTCGTGAACCTGATGCGGATTCCGCTCGGCGATTTCGCGCGCGGCGCGCCGGTGCAGAAGCCCTTTATCGTGCATAACCAGCCGGTGTCGCTCGACATCTGCTACGAAGACATCTTCGGCGAGGAGATCGCCCGTACCGTGCGCGAGAACTCGCCGTCGCCGGGCGTGCTGATCAACTCGACCAACCTCGCGTGGTTCGGCAATACGATCGCGCTGGACCAGCATCTGCAGATCGCCCGGATGCGTGCGCTCGAAACCGGCCGGCCGATGCTGCGCGCTACCAACACCGGCGCGACCGCCGCGATCGATGCGCACGGCAACGTGACCGGGCGATTGCCGGGCTTCACGGTCGGCGAGCTCGATACGACGGTGCAAGGCACGACCGGCAATACGCCGTATGTGACGAGCGGCAACAACACGGTGCTGGCCGCGTCGCTGCTGCTGCTCGCGGTGGGTTTCGCGTTCGGGCCGTCGCGTATCGACCGGCGCCGTAAAGGCACAGGCAACGGCAACGGCGTCGATGCCGCGAGCGGCGCGCCGCAGAACACGCCGCGCGACGAGCTCAAATAAACGTCGAGCCGCAAGCAAGCCGAAGCCGGTCGGCCAGCGAATCCCCCGTTGCGGCGCCCGCGTGCGCCGCCCGTCCTGTCACCGAAAGTCGCATCGCAACAGCAATCCGGTAAAATTGCAGGTTTTAGCACCGGGCCGCGCAGTGGCCCGCTGCCGGAACACCGCGGACGCAGCCGGCCTCACCGTCGGCCTGTCGCGCGCGGTGCTCCCGCAGCGGTTCAGTCGCACGCCGCACTTCCTGCCGGAAAGGCACTTCATGCTCACGTTTCAGCAAATCATCCTGACGCTGCAGTCCTACTGGGACAAGCAGGGTTGCGCGCTGCTCCAGCCGATCGACATGGAAGTCGGCGCCGGCACCTCGCATGTCCACACGTTCCTGCGCGCGATCGGCCCCGAGCCGTGGCGCGCCGCCTACGTGCAGCCGTCGCGGCGCCCGAAGGACGGCCGCTATGGCGACAACCCGAACCGCCTGCAGCATTACTACCAGTACCAGGTGGTGCTGAAGCCGGCGCCCGAAAACATCCTCGACCTGTACCTCGGCTCACTCGAAGCGCTCGGCTTCGATCTGCAGCAGAACGACGTGCGCTTCGTCGAGGACGACTGGGAAAATCCGACGCTCGGCGCGTGGGGCCTCGGCTGGGAAGTGTGGCTGAACGGCATGGAAGTCACGCAGTTCACGTACTTCCAGCAGGTCGGCGGTCTCGACTGCAAACCGGTGCTCGGCGAAATCACCTACGGCCTCGAGCGTCTGGCGATGTATCTGCAGAAGGTCGAGAACGTCTACGACCTGATCTGGACCGAGTGGCAGGAAGACGGCCCGAACGGCCCCGAAACGCGCCGCCTCACGTACGGCGACGTGTATCACCAGAACGAGGTCGAACAGTCGACGTACAACTTCGAACACGCCAACGTCGAACTGCTGTTCACGTTCTTCAACAGCTACGAAAGCGAAGCGAAGCGGATGATGGAAGCGCAGCTGCCGCTGCCCGCCTATGAGCTGGTGCTGAAGTCCGCGCATACCTTCAACCTGCTCGACGCGCGCGGCGCGATTTCGGTTACCGAGCGTGCGGCGTATATCGGCCGCATCCGCAATCTGTCGCGCCTCGTCGCGCAGGCCTACTACGACTCGCGCGAAAAGCTCGGCTTCCCGATGCTCGGCAATCCGGTGCACGCGGTGCCCGGCCTCACCACCGACGAACAGGACGCAGCCATGCCCGCCTGGGCGCCGCCGCTCAAGGTCGAACGCAAAATCGACAACGACTGACGAGATCACGCACACATGACGCACCCCCATCACGCCACCCTGCTCGTCGAACTGTTGACCGAGGAACTGCCGCCGAAGGCTCTCGCGCGCCTCGGCGACGCGTTCGCCGAAGGCATTGCGCAGCGCCTTGCGGCGCGCGATCTGATCGAAGGCGCGCTGTCGTTCGAACGCTATGCGACGCCGCGGCGCCTTGCGGTAACCATCAAGAACGTCCGCCACGTCGCGCCGGAAAAACACGTGCGCGAAAAAGTGCTGCCGGTCTCGGTCGCGCTCGACGCGAACGGCCAGCCCACCGCGCCGCTCGCGAAAAAACTCGCGGCGCTCGGCTTCCCCGATTTTTCGGTGAACGACCTCGAGCGCGCATCGGACGGTAAAGCCGAGGCCTTCTTCCTGCGCTATGCGGCGCCCGGCGCGACGCTCGCCGACGGCCTGCAGGCCGCGATCGAAGAAACGCTGACGAAGCTGCCGATTCCGAAGACGATGACTTACCAGCGTCCGGATGGCACCAATGTGCAATTCGTGCGCCCCGTGCATCGTCTGACCGTGCTGCACGACAACCGGATCGTGCCGGTCAGCGCCTTCGGCATCGATGCCGACGACACCACGCGCGGCCACCGCTTCCTGTCCGAAGGCCTGGTGCAGATCCAGCACGCCGACGCGTACGCCGAAACGCTGCGCCACAAGGCGCACGTGATCGCCAATTTCGCCGACCGCAAGGAAGTGATCCGCTCGCATCTGAACGCGCACGCGAACGGCGACAAGGTCGTGATGCCCGAAGCGTTGCTCGACGAAGTAACGTCGCTGGTCGAATGGCCGGTGGTCTACGCGTGCAATTTCGAGGACGAGTTTCTGCAGGTGCCGCAGGAATGCCTGATCCTGACGATGCAGACCAACCAGAAATACTTCGCGCTGACCGATGCGAACGGCAAGCTGCGCTCGCGCTTTCTGATCGTGTCGAACATCGAGACGGAAACGCCCGGCGATATCGTCGAAGGCAACCAGCGCGTGGTGCGTCCGCGTCTGGCCGATGCGAAATTTTTCTTCACGCAGGACAAGAAGAAGCCGCTCGCCGACCGCGTGCCGCTGCTCGCGAACGTCGTGTATCACAACAAGCTCGGCTCGACGCTGCAGCGCGTCGAACGGATCGAAGCACTGGCCGGCGAGATCGCCGCGCAATGCTGCGCCGACGTCGCGCTGGCGAAGCGCGCCGCACGTCTGGCAAAGGCCGATCTGCTGACCGACATGGTCGGCGAGTTCCCCGAACTGCAGGGCACGATGGGCACGTACTACGCGCGCCACGACGGCGAGCCCGAAGAAGTCGCGCTCGCCTGCACTGAGCACTATCAGCCGCGCTTCTCCGGCGATGCACTGCCCGCCACTGCAACCGGCACTGCGGTTGCGCTGGCCGACAAGCTCGAGACGCTGGTCGGCATCTGGGGCATCGGCCTGCAGCCGACCGGCGAGAAAGATCCGTTCGCGCTGCGCCGCCATGCGCTCGGCGTGCTGCGGATTCTGGTCGAGAAGCAGTTGCCGCTCGATCTGCTCGAACTGCTGCGTGCCGCGCATCGTCAATTCGCCGCGCTGCCGAATGTCGCGGACGCCACGCCGGCACTGTACGAATTCTTTATGGACCGCTTGCGCGGCCTGCTGCGCGAGCGCGGTTACGCGGCCGGCGAGATCGACGCGGTGCTGGCGCTGAATCCGACCCGCCTCGACGACGTGATTGCGCGTCTCGACGCAGTGCGCGAATTCGCGCTGCTCGCCGAAGCCGCGTCGCTCGCCGCAGCGAACAAGCGGATCTCGAACATCCTGAAGAAGTCCGAGGCCGCAACCTCGAATGGCGTGCAGACGACGTTGCTGGTCGAGAGCGCCGAACAGGCGCTGCATGCGCAACTCGAACAGGTCGCACCGCGCGTGCAGTCGCAGCTCGCGCAACGCGAATACACCGGCGCACTGTCCGCGCTCGCCGCGCTGCGCGAACCGGTCGACACGTTCTTCAACGACGTGATGGTCAACGCCGAAGACCCGGCGTTGCGTGCGAACCGTCTGGCCCTGCTCGGCGCACTGCATCAGCAGATGAACTGCGTGGCCGACATTTCGCGGCTTGCCGCCTGAGCGACGCGCCATGGGGACACAAAAGAAACTGGTGGTACTCGATCGCGACGGCGTGATCAACGTCGATTCGGACGCATTCATCAAGTCGCCCGACGAGTGGGTCGCGCTGCCCGGCAGCCTCGAGGCAATCGCGCGCCTGAACCAGGCGGGCTACCGGATCGCGATCGCGACCAACCAGTCCGGTATCGGACGCGGTCTGTTCGATATGGCCGCGCTCAATGCGATGCACGAGAAGATGCACCGGATCGCCGCCACGGCCGGCGCGCGCATCGATGCGATCTTCTTCTGCCCGCACACGGCCGAAGATCAGTGCGAATGCCGCAAGCCACGGCCCGGCATGCTGAAGATGATCGCCGAACGCTACGACATCGATCCGAAGGGCACGCCTGCCGTCGGCGATTCGCTGCGCGACCTGCAGGCCGCCGATACGCTCGGCTTCGTGCCGCATCTGGTACTGACCGGCAAAGGCCGCAAGACGCTCGCAGCCGGCGGCCTGCCCGACGGCACGCGCGTGCACGACGACCTGCGTGCTTTTGCCCTCGACTTCCTCGCCGAAGAACAGGAATGATGCGCACCGTGCGCCACGCTCACCTTCGTTGACCTCACCGATGCGCTTTCTCCGCTCCCTGCTGCTGCTCGTGTTCTTCATCGTGTGGACGGTGCCGTATGCGACCGCCTGCTTTATCGCGTTTCCGTTCATGCGCGCCGATCGGCGCTACTGGATGGCGGTCGGCTGGTGCCGCGTGGTGGTGACGGTGGCCAGATATCTGGCCGGCATCCGTTACGAAGTGCGAGGCCGCGAGAACCTGCCCGACGGTCCTGCCGTGCTGCTGTCGAAACATCAGTCCGCGTGGGAAACCGTCGCACTGCCCGCGCTGATGCCGCGCCCACTGTGCTACGTGTTCAAGCGCGAGCTGCTGTATGTGCCGTTTTTCGGCTGGGCGCTTGGCATGCTGAAGATGGTCCACATCGATCGCAAGGAAGGCAAGAACGCATTCGCTTCGGTCACGCGACAAGGCAAGGTGCGCATGGCCGAAGGCGCATGGGTGATCATGTTCCCCGAAGGCACGCGCACGCCGACCGGCAAGCAGGGCAAATACAAAACCGGCGGCGCACGCTTTGCGATCGCCACCGGCGCGCCAGTGGTGCCGATCGCGCATAACGCCGGCCGGGTGTGGCCTCGCAACTCGTTTATCAAATATCCGGGTATAGTCACGGTGTCGATCGGCAAGCCGATCGACACTAGCGGGCTCTCGCCCGATGAAGTGAACATGCGCGTCGAAACCTGGATCGAAGCCGAGATGCGCCGCATCGATCCAGCCGCCTATGGCGCCGGACAGAATTCGCCCGCCGCCGCGCAAACCTGACGCGTGACGCCGCCTCTCCATCAGCCGTACGGTCGAAGGATGGCGTTCAAGAACGCGAAGTGAGTCCGATGCAGAAGTCTTCTACGCCGCAGCCTGCTGCGGCGCTCGATAGCCGGCAACTCGATCTGCCGCTCTTCGAAGAGCCCGGCATATCGCCGTCAGCACCGCCGCACAAGCCGGCGCCCCCGCTTGCGCCCGACGGTTCGAAACTGCGGCACATCACACTCGGCACGCGCTCGCTGTACTACCAGCTGAAGCGCTCGTCGCGCCGCTCGATCGGTTTTGCAGTCGACAGCAGTGGGCTGGCGATCACCGCGCCGCGCTGGGTCACGTTAGCCGATATCGAAACCGCGATCACCGAAAAGCAACGCTGGATTTTCGCGAAACTCACCGAATGGCAGACGCGCACCGAGCAGCGCGCGCTACCGCGCGTCGACTGGAAAGACGGCGCACAACTGCCGTATCTCGGTCAGACGATTCGCGTGACGCTCGGCGCGCCGCACGGCCTGCTCGAATTCGACGTGCAACAGGCATCGCTCGCGGTGCCGCTGCCGCCGCAGGCCGACCCGCAGCAGATCAAGGACCGCGTGCAAGGCTGGCTGCAAGGCGAGGCCAAGCGCCTGTTCGGCGAGCGCCTCGCGATTTACGCGGAGAAGTTGGGCGCGAGCTACCGCGCGTATGCATTGACGTCGGCGGCCACACGCTGGGGCAGTTGTTCGAGCGACGGCAAGATCCGGCTGAACTGGCGGCTGATTCACTTTCCGCTGTCGATCATCGACTACGTGGTCGCGCACGAACTGGCGCACCTGCGCGAGATGAATCACAGCCCGCGCTTCTGGGAAACCGTCGAATCGATCTTTCCCGAGTTTCGCGAAGCGCGGCAGACCCTCAAGCATCATCCGCCGGAGTTGCTGCCGGCGTTGTAAGCGCACCGCGCGAGCGGTGCACGCGCGTCGCTCAAAACACGCGTCTTGCGTGCATGCAACGCATGCACGCGAGTGGCCTCGGTCAGGCCTTCTTCTGAATGAACTCGATCTTGTAGCCGTCCGGATCGGTGACGAATGCGATCACCGTCGTGCCGTGCTTCATCGGGCCGGCTTCGCGCACCACCGTGCCGCCTTGTGCCTTGATCTGTGCGCATGCCGCATACGCGTCGTCGACCTCGACCGCGAGATGGCCGAACGCGTTGCCGAGATCGTACGACTCCGTGTCCCAGTTGTGCGTCAGTTCGATGACGGTGCCTTCGCGCTCATCGGTGTAGCCGACGAAGGCGAGCGTGAACTTGCCATCCGGATAATCCTGGCGGCGCAGCACTTTCATGCCGAGCAGTTCGGTGTAGAACTTGATCGAGCGGTCGAGATTGCCGACGCGGAGCATCGTGTGGAGAAGGCGCATGATGATTTCCTTGTTGCTGGGGGACAAGCTCGTAAATGTACCGAAAAAGCGCCGCGCCCGCTGCCGCCGTCGCCGCGCACCCTAGAACAGATGCCGCAGCCCCGCCATCAGACCGAGCTGCGTGCCTTTCTGCGCAAGGCCGACCCCGTTGACGCCCTGCAACTGCGCGCCGATCAGATCGCCGCGATACAGCGCATAGTCGGCTTCGACGTAAACGTCGGTGCGCTTGGACAGGCTGTAGTCCGTGACGAACTGATACTGCCACGCCGAGCCGTCCTGCGCGGCGGTCTTGCCGTCCTGCAGCGTGCGCCACACGTTCAGCGCGAGGTGCCATGCGTTGCCGAGCGCCTGCGTGATGCCGCCCATGATCATCCGACGCTGCGAAAAATCGGTGTACTTCAGCGCGGTCAGTTGCGGCGCGCTGAACGGCCCGTTCGCGAAATTTGAAAAACCGGGATCGTTGCGGTTGACGATATAGCCCACCGCGAAACGTGTGCCGTCCCAGATATACGCACCGCCGAAGGTCCACGCTTTCGCCGTGCTGCCGTTCACCGAATCGCGCGACTCCTCATAGGCGCCGCCGATGTTGAGCGGTCCTTGCTTCGGCGAATACGCGGCGGCCACGCCGAGTTGCGAACCGTATGCCGTGTGTCCCGCCACACCGCCGAACGCATATGCGGCCGCGAAGGTCAGCCCGTTGTAGCGCGCCTGATACTGCACCTGGTTGCTGGTCCAGATGCCGCCGGACATCGTCACTTCCGGCTGGAAGCTGAAGTTGTACGGAATCCACGGGTTGCTGCCGTAGCCGCCAATCGTGATGCCTTCGATCAGCACGTTCGGCTGCCGGCCGAGCACGAGACGTCCATAGGTGGTGGACTGCACGCCGACCTGCGCCTCGTTGAAAAACGGCAGCGTGGTGTCGCTCTGGCCGGAATTGATGAAGAAGCGGTTTTCGATCCGGAAGAACGCGGACCAGCCGCCCCCGAGATCTTCGTTGCCGCGCAAGCCCCAACGGCTTTCGCTCAGACCGCCAGTGCCGAGGCCGATCTTCGAATCGCCGGCTGCGTTGGTGTGCGTCATATAGCGCACGCTTTCGTCGACGACCCCATACAGCGTCACACTCGATTGTGCGTGCGCCGTCGCGCAGGCCAATGCGGCCGGCAAGATCGGAAACGTCCATCTGCTGAGCTTTATCACGCCGTCTCCTTGTTGTGTGGGACGTGCTATACGGCCTGAACCTGAGTGAGATTGGTCCGCATCTCGAAAAGGCCGGTCGGCAGAATGATGCCTTACGGAAGACGCTGTGTGCGAAAAAAGAAAAAGCGAATAGATAGAAAAACCGGATGCGGCAGGCTCGGCTACCGCATCCGGTTCGAAAGATCGAGGCCGCCCCGGCCTGGTTCGCTCCGCGCAAGCTGCGCGGAACGAGCCGCCGCGTAGGCCGCTCAGCGCGGCGCTCAGTGGGCCGCTCAGTACGCCGCTCAGTGGGCGGTTGCGCGCGCCGTTGCGTGGCCGCCATGCGCAGCAGCCACGCGACGCTCGTCAGATAGTCAGTTCACCATTGGAAACCCGCGCCCGCGACGACGCCGACATTTCCGTTGCTACTCGTGTTGCCCGACAGCTTGACGACGAAGCGGTTGTTCTGCGTCACGTACGACGCGCCGAACGCTGCGCCCGACTGACCGCCGTAACGCGAGCCGGCCACGGCAACCATCGCCTTGCCGGCGTCGGTCGCCTGCGGCAACCCTGCTACGGCCATCGCGGCCGCAGTGCCTGCGTTCGCACTCTTGGCGACGCTGTTGATCTGGCTCTGCAAGCCCGCCATCTGCTGCCCCGCATGGGCGACTGCGCTGTTCAGCTGGTTCACGTTCACCGCATCGTTGCCTTCGACGCCGGCTGCGACGTTGACGATCTGTCGCTCACTGCCCGCCGCGCCGACCGACACCGTGTTGTCGCGATCAGCCACCGCATTCGCACCGATTGCAACCGCATTGTTCGCCGACGCTTTCGCCTGCGAACCGAGCGCAACCGAAGCTTTGCCCGCTGCCTGCGCGCGGTCGCCGAGCGCGGTCGCGTCGTTGCCGCTGGCGCTCGCCCCGCCGCCTGCGGCAAACGAACCTGAACCGGTCGCCAGCGCCGGGCCGCTCGTCGTATTGGCCGCGATGCTCGTCGAGCCGTTTGCCGAGTAGTTCTGCACGGCGTTGCCGAGCGTCGCCAGTTGCTGATTCGTCGCATACAGTTGCGCGCCGGTGACGGCGTCGCTGCTGGCTTCGGATAGCGTAGCGTCTTGCAGATTCGTCAGCGCGACGCGCGTCGTGCCGTCGGTGCCGCCGAGCGTGACGCGGTCGTGTGCGGCACCGTCGTATGCGAGGTTGTCCACCGCAGGCGCGGCTTGCAGCGCACCCACCGACGTTGCGGACATCGAGGTGTCGCTTGCCGAGGTCGCGCCCACCGACGTCGCAGCCAGCGGTGCAGCGGCCGAGCGCAGCACGGCACCGCTCTTCAGAAGGCTTTGCGTACCATTTGCCGGCAGAGCGGAGGCAATCGCCGCGTTCATCTGCCCGAGCGTCACTGCGTCGCTGGCATTGACGGCATCGGCCACGTTGACGACGCGTCGCTTCGACGTATTCGATCCCACGGCAAACGTGTTGGCGATCGAGGTCGACGAACCGGCGCCGATCGCCACCGAATTCGTCGCCATCGCACGCGAATTCGCGCCGATTGCGAGCGCGTTGTCGCCTTGCGCCATGGCAAATCCGCCGATCGCCACAGAGTTGACACCGGACGCGCTCGCATCCGCCGCGACGGTATCGCCGAACTTGATGTATTTGACCTTCTCAGCAATGCCGTCGGTAGCTTGCGTGATACGCGTATCGAGCGCATTCACCGCGCCTTCGACACCGTTCACCGAGTCGCCGCCGACCGTGTACTTCGGCATGCTGACGCTGCCATCGGTATTGACGGCGGCACCGCCGCCGAGCGCCCGCGCGACGCTATTCGCCGTGCCGTACAACTGCGAGCCGTTGATTGCTTCGCGGCTCATCGCATTGACTGCGCCGTCCGCCAGATTCGCGATGACGGTCCCGGCCACCCCGCCGCCAAGCGTGACTTTGCCCTGCGTCGCGTCGTCGTAGGCGACAAACGCGTTGGTCACGTTGCCCGATGTGTCGATGTTCAGGCCGGCCGCTTTCAGTTGCGCGACGTTGACCGCATCGGCGTCGAGGGCGCCGGCGCTCACGTTCGTCAGCACCGTGCCGCGTGCGCCGCTGAACGTCACCCTGTCGTGCGCCGACGTGTCGTATTTGACACCGTCGATCGAACCTGCAGCAGCCTTTGCATCCACTGCGGCGAGTGCCGAACCGACGTCGTTATACGTGCCGCCCGCGATGTTGTAGCTCGGGCGCTTCACGGAGCCATCGGCGTTGGCCGCCGAACCGCCGCCGAGCGCTGCCGCTGTGCTGTTCGCGGTGTTGTAGAGCTGCGCGCCGTTGATCGCATCCTTGCTGGCCGCGTTGACCGCGCCCGCCGCCAGATTGGTGATGGTCGTACCGCTCGTGCCGCCCAGCGTCACCTTGTTCTTCGTCGTATCGTCGTAGGCGACGAATGCGTTCGTCACGTTGCCCGATGTGTCGATGTTCAGGCCGGCCGCCTTCAGCTGGCCGACGTTCACCGCATCGGTGTTGAAAGCGCCGGCGCTCACGTTCGACAGCACCGTGCCGCGTGCCCCGCTGAACGTCACCCTGTCGTGCGCCGACGTGTCGTATTTGACACCGTCGATCGAACCTGCAGCAGCCTTTGCATCCACTGCGGCGAGTGCCGAACCGACGTCGTTATACGTACCGCCCGCGATGTTGTAGCTCGGGCGCTTCACGGAGCCATCGGCGTTGGCCGCCGAACCGCCGCCGAGCGCTGCCGCCGTGCTGTTCGCGGTGTTGTAGAGCTGCGCGCCGTTGATCGCATCGGTGCTGGCCGCATTGACCGCGCCCGCAGCCAGATTGGTGATGGTCGTACCGCTCGTGCCGCCCAGCGTCACCTTGTTCTTCGTCGTATCGTCGTAGGCGACGAATGCGTTCGTCACGTTGCCCGACGTATCGATGTTCAGGCCGGCCGCCTTGAGCTGGCCGACGTTCACCGCATCGGTGTTGTTGATACCCGCGGACATGTTGGTCAAACGGCGCGTCAGCGTGCCCGCGAGGCTCTGGTTGAAAGGCGTCGCGTCGGCGGAAGTGCCGTCGCCATTGTCCGTATAGGTGCCCTTCAGCGGGCTGTCGCCGACCCGGCCGAGCGACACGGTGTTCGCCTCCGACGCGACCGAACCCGTGCCGAGCGCGACGCTGTTCTGCGCGGTGTTGCTGACATACGCCGCGGCGCCGAGCGCGGTGCCGTAGTACGCGCGCACCTGGCCGCCAAACCCGAAGATGCTCGCGAAGCTGACGTTCTGCGGCACGTAGCCGTTGGAGCCGTACACCGTTTCCGCGAGATTGTGCGCGGCGTTGAACGCGCCCGCGCTCGCATCGCAGCCCGACACATTCGACCATTTGCCGCTGCCCGCATTGGCAGGCGTACAGTCGGCGTTCGCCACGGCACTGGCGAACGCCGGCGCAGCAGCGCTCAACGCCGCAATGCCGAGTGCGATCGACGTGACGCGCAGACCTTTCGTCACGCGCACGGGTGCATGCTGTTGCGATCGAAGTTTGTTATACATTTTCTGATCCTAAATAAACTGACTGGAGCTGTGCCCGGAGCCAGCTCCAATTGCGCTGCGTTGAGAGAAATCGAAACTTGTGCGTACGCCGGTTTTGCTTACGAGGTTCCAACACCTGTAACTGGCGTATCAGTCGTCGCGGTCGAAACGTCGTTGTACGACGTTCGACGCGACGCCCGGAGATCGGGATCGAATGCGCAGAAGTATAGAAACCTACCAACGGGCAGGCTTATAGGACTAGTCCGAAAACAGCCGCCGGCTCTGATCAGAAATTTAATTGATGCGGAGACAAGGCTCCGACAAAAGCGCAAAAATTCAGCTTCTTATTTTTTTCTTTCAACCGCCTGAGCGATGCGCACGTACTCGTCGACCGGCACGTCTTCGGCGCGCCGCGCCAGGTCGAAGCCGAACGCGTCGAAATCCACCTGATCGCGATAAGACGCGAGCGTATTGCGCAGCATCTTGCGGCGCTGCGAGAACGCCGCGGTGACCAGTCCGCCGAGCGTCGCTTCGTCGACGCCCGGCAGTTCATGCGGTGCGTACGGAATCATCCGTACGATCGCCGAGTCGACTTTCGGCGGCGGCTGGAACGACTCGGGCGGCACGTCGAGCAGCTTGTCGATCACATAACGGTACTGCAGCATCACCGAAAGCCGGCCGAAGGCCTTGCTGCCCGGCTGCGCGACCATCCGCTCGACCACCTCGTTCTGCAGCATGAAGTGCTGGTCGATCACGCGCGGCGCAAAGCTCGCCAGATGAAACAGCAACGGACTCGAGATGTTGTAAGGCAGGTTGCCGACGATGCGCAACGACGGCTTTGCATCCGGCTCACCAGGCGCGCCGGACGCGGCCAATGTGGCGAAGTCGAAGGCGAGCGCGTCGCCTTCGTGCAGTTCGAGCAGGGCGCCGAATTTGTTCTTCAGGCGGCCGATCAGGTCGCGGTCCAGCTCGACCGCATGCAGCGGCGCATCGGGCGTTGCGAGCCGCTCGATCAGCGGCCCGGTCAGCGCGCCGAGCCCCGGCCCGATCTCGACCATCCGTTCGCCGCGCTGCGGGCGAATCAGGTCGACGATCGAATCGATCACGCCCAGATCGACCAGAAAATTCTGCCCGAAGCGTTTGCGTGCGAAATGGCCTTGATGCTGTCTGCTGGAGGACATCGGGAGGTCGGTGCTGGAAATCAGGGCTGGCGGCGCCGCTGGCGCGCCATCGACACTGCCGTATCGAGCGCGGCGATCAGACTGCCGGCATCGGCACGGCCAGTGCCGGCGAGGTCGAGCGCGGTGCCGTGATCGACCGATGTGCGCACGATCGGCAACCCGAGCGTCACGTTGATGCCGGCGCCGAAGGTCGCGTATTTGAGCACCGGCAGGCCCTGGTCGTGGAACATTGCGAGCACGCAGTCGGCTTCGTTCAGATGGCGCGGCTGGAACAGCGTGTCGGCCGGATAAGGTCCGCGCGCGTCGATGCCTTGCGCGTTCGCCCGTTGCAGCGCCGGCTCGATCACGTCGATTTCCTCGCGGCCGAGATAGCCGTTTTCGCCCGCATGCGGATTGAGGCCGGTCACCAGAATACGCGGCGCCGGCAAGCCGAAATGCTGGCGCAGATCGTGATCGATGATGCGCAGCGTGTCGGCGAGACTATCGACGGTGAGCGCCGCGGGCACGTCTTTCAGCGGCAGATGCGTGGTGGCGAGCGCGACGCGCAGCGGCCGCTGGCCGGTGCCGGCCAGCATCATCACGACGCGCGGCGTATGGGTGCGTTCGGCCAGATATTCGGTGTGGCCGGTGAACGGCACACCGGCATCGTTGATCGTGCTCTTTTGCAGCGGCGCGGTGACGATCGCGTCATACGTGCCGGCGAGCGCGCCGTCGATGGCCGTATCGAGCAGACTCAGCACGTAGCGGCCGTTCGCCGCGTCCAGCTTGCCGGCCCGCACCGGCGCACCGAGCGGATGGTGCCGCACGCTTACGTGCTGGCCGCGCAGCATCGCCTGCCAGTCGATGCCGACCGCCTGCGCGCGCGCTTCGAGCAAGCTCGCGTCGCCGAGCACCGCGAACTGCGCATCCGGCCAACGCGCCGCGGCAGCCGCCAGCGCCTGCGCGGTCAGCTCGGGGCCGACGCCGGCCGGCTCGCCGGTGGTAACGGCGATCTGCAACGGCGAACGGAGCGTGGCGGCGGATGTCATCGTGAAAGCTTACTGTACGGCGCTGGGTGTGGCCTTGAAGTCGACATAGGCAGTGTCGCGCAATTCGCGCAGCCAGTCTGCATACGCCTGCTCCGCCTTGCGCTGGCCGATGGCCTGGCGTGCCAGGTCCATCTGCTGCGCGACCGAGCCTTCGGCTTCGCGGCGGCCCAGCACCTGGATCAGGTGGTAGCCATACTCGCTGCGCACCGGATCGCTGATCTGGCCGTCCTGCAGGCTGTTCATCGCGCGTTCGAATTCCGGCACGGTCTCGCCCGGGCTGACCCAGCCGAGGTCGCCGCCTTGCGACGCGGAGCCGTCCTGCGAATAGGTGCGCGCGAACTTGTCGAAGTCGCCGCCGCCCGCGGCGATTTCCTGTTTGATTTCGAGCAGCTTCTGGCGCGCCTGCGGCTCGGACGTGCCGTCGCCGACGCGAATCAGGATGTGGCGCACGTGCGTCTGCACCAGCTTTGCGGTATCGCCGCCAGTGCCCTGGCCGGTGCGGCGCTCGACGAGGCGCATGATCTCGAAACCGTCGTTGGTCCGGATCAGCTTCGGATTCACCTGACCCGGCCGCAGCTGCGCCGCGGCGGAGACGAACTCCGGCGGCAGCTTCGACGGCGGCAGGAAGCCCATGTCGCCGCCCTTCGATGCATCCGGCGCCTGCGAATTCGATTTCGCAAGCTTTTCGAAATTATCGCCGCCGGTCGCCTGTTTCAGCAGATCGTCAGCTTTCTTCTGCGCGGCTTCGATATCGGTTTGCGACGCGTTGAGCGGCGCCTTCAGCAAGATGTGCTCGATGTGCAGGTCGCTCGTCATGCCCGCCGTCGGGCCGCGCTGACTGGCGATGTAGTTCGCCACTTCGGCGTCGGACACCGTGATCTTGCTGTCCACTTCCTTCTCGCGCAGGCGCGACAGGACCAGCTCGGTCTTCGCGTCGCTGGTGAAGGTGCTCCAGGGTACGCCCTCGGCCTCGATGCGCGCACGGTAGATTGCCAGCGTCATGTTGTTCGCCTGCGCGAGGCGCTCGAGCGTTTTCTGCACGGTGGCTTCGTCGACGGTGATGTTGTCCTCGCGCGCCTTTTGCAGCTGGATCCGTTCGAGCACCATCTGGTTGAGCACCTGCTGACGCAGCTGGTCGGCCGGCGGAATCGGCGCGTGCTGCTGGTTCAGCCGGCGCGAGATCAGGCCGATGCGCTCGTCGAGTTCGCGCTGCGTGATCACGCCGTTGTTGACGACGGCCGCAATCGTATCGACGGTCTGGCCGTTGCCGGCATTGAGCGCCTGCGCATGCACCGCCGGCATGAACAGAGCGGCCGCTGCGAGCCCGGTCGCGAGCGTTGCCAAACGAAGCTTTTTCATGATTCCCACAGATACTCCAATGATGTCGGGACGTTCGACGCCCGTCTCTTCGTATTTTATGAGGCGGCGCTACCGTCACTCATAATTGTTGAACCGCGACTCGGGCGGTGGCGGCGGCAGCGGCGGCGAGTAACCGGCCACGCTGTCGCGGAACGCCCTGACGAGCCCGTTGTCGACGCTCGACAAGCCCTTCAGCGTAAGCTGCGCAAGCACGCGCGTCGCGGAGGTTTCGAACCCCGACGTATTGACGCCGTTCGCGTAGCGCTGCACGCCTACGCCGAGCGTCCAGCAGTCGGCGTCGTACTGCATGCCGATCAGCCCGTCGACGATGCGATGCCCTTGCAAGTCGTAATTGATCCGGCCCACCGCGGACACCCGGTGCGAGAACGGCCATTGCCCCGAGATCAGCAACTGGTTGATCGGCTGGTTTTCGAGCGTGGTGTTCGCGCGCGTGTAACGATAACCGAGGTTGACGACCTTGCCCGTTTCGGGACTGAACCCGAAACCGATGCTGGATTTCACCAGCTGGTTGTTGTCGGCATTATATTGGAACGCGGTTTCCGACGCGAAACCGGCGCCGAGCTTGATCGACGCACCGGCGATCAGGTCCGAGTGGCGCGCCGTGGTAGCCGACTGCCCCGGGAACAGCGTGACGCGCTGGTCCGTAAAGTAGTACTGCTGGGCGATCACGAAGCGCGCGCGTTCGTCGCCGTTGGCCGCATTGAGGAAGCGGGTGGTCAGCGCGGCGGTCAGGCGGTTCGCGTCGGCGATCCGGTCGTTACCGACGAACGTGTTCGGCGTGAAGATCTCGGCGAGGCCGAAGTCGGAATCGGCGGTATCGAACAGCGGCGCCTGGTCCTGATTGCGGAACGGCGTGTACACGTAATACAGCCGCGGCTCCAGCGTCTGGATATAGTCTTCGCCGAAGATACGCACCGAGCGGTCGAATACGAGGCCCGTATCGAACGAAAAGGTCGGAATCGATTCGGTGAAGTTCTTCGCCTGGCCCGGAACCGAGTTTGTGCCGAGATTGCTCAGGTTGTACGACGCGAAGTGCCATTGCACCTTCGGCGTCACGAAATAGCCCGGCCCCACCACCGAATACGACAGATACGGGTTGAACATCACCCGATCGCCTTCGGTCATGTTGTCGGCGGTGATCCGAAAGCGCGAGTAATCCATTTCCGCGCCGTAGTCGAAGCCGCCGACGTTGTACTTCGCGTACTTCACGTTCAACTGCGGCTCGCGACCGTACGGCGGCGTCGACGGGGTCAGCGTCTGCCAGTGCTGTTCGCGCGCCAGCACCGACCAGGGCCCGTTGTTGTACGTCAGGCCGGCTTCCTGCTGATACAGCAGCTGCGTGCCGTTCAGGAACTGGCTGGTCGACGATGCGAGGTCTTCCGGATAGGTGTTGTCCGAGACCCGGTTGTAGTAGACATAACCGCCGAACCCGCCGCCGAAGTCCTGGTTGTGCGTGATGTAGATCGCGTAGCGGTTGGTCTTCGTGATCGCGTCGTCCGGCAGGAATTCGCCGGTGATCGAGCCGCTATACGTGGGCGACAGATAGCGGAAACTCGCCTGCGTCTGCACGCCGCGGCGCGAGATGATGCGCGGCGTGATGGTCAGATCGCGATTCGGCGCGATGTTGAAGTAATACGGCAGCGACAGCTCGAAGCCGTTGCTCGAACTGACCGAAAAGGTCGGCGGCAGCA
>DATLOW010000064.1:0-10261 GCA_035536055.1 Paraburkholderia sp.
TTCAGGCTGGTGTCGCGCGGCAGAACGTCGGAGAAGGCCGGGACGAGGAGCACGTCATCGAACGTGAGTGCTTTTTGGATCAGACGCATGGCAAATCCTATAGGCGCAAAACCGAATTATACGCGATTCGCGCCGGTTTTCGCTGCGCGAACAGCGGGTTAGCGAATTTCGTAACGTTTTTTCCACGCCTGCCGGCGACGGATTTCGCTTTTCCGTTCAGGTCGCGTTCGAACCGGTTTCGTTTGCCGCGAGCGCCGCGTTGCAGGATCGAACAAGACCCGGCCGATGCCGCCGCGGTATGCTGCGCGCACTTTGAAACCTGCAATTTCTTGTGATCGGGGCGAACCATGCAGCGCGGCGTGATGTACGGAATGATGGCGGGCGCGTTGTGGGGCATGGTGTTTCTGGTGCCCCGGCTGCTGTCCGATTTTTCGCCGCTGCTGCTCAGTTCCGGGCGCTACATGATGTACGGCGCGGTTTCCGTGCTGGCCGCGCTGCCGTCGGCGCGCTCGCTGCTGAAACGGCTGACCGCGGCCGATCTGAAGGCGCTGACCGTGCTGGCGCTGGTCGGCAACCTGCTCTACTACCTGCTGCTGACGGGCGCCGTCCATATGGTGGGCATTGCGCCGGCCTCGCTGATCGTCGGTGTGCTGCCGGTTACCGTCACGCTGCTCGGCCGGCGCGATCACGGCGCGGTGCCGCTGGCGCGGCTCGTGTGGCCGCTCGCGATGGTGCTGGCCGGCATCGTCTGCATCAATGCGGATGTGTTCGGCGGCGCTGCGGGCGACGGCGGCGCCGGCGCGAGCCTGCTGACGCGCCTCGCCGGTGTGGCCTGCGCGCTCGGCGCGCTCGCCGCATGGACATGGTTCGCGGTCGAAAACGCCCGCTATCTGCAGCGCAATACGCGCTTTAGCGGCTCCGAATGGTCGGCGCTGTGGGGCATCGTCACGGGGCTGCTCGGCGCGCTGCTATGGGGGCTCTGCGCGCTGCTGCCGCACGCTGTGGTCGGCGCACCGCTCGACGACGCGCGCTGGCATTCGTTCTGGCTGATGAATCTGGGTCTCGCGATCGGCGCGTCGTGGCTCGGCAACGGGCTGTGGAACGCCGCGTCGAAGCGCCTGCCGCTGACGCTGTCAGGCCAGCTGATCGTGTTCGAAACGCTGTTTGCGCTGCTCTACGCGTTTATCTACGACCATCGGCTGCCGCGCCCGCTGGAGGCGGCGGCGATTGCGCTGTTGCTGGCCGGCGTCAGCTGGTCGGTGCGGCGCCATGCGGACGATGGCGCGAAGCGCGCGTCGCTGGAGGAAGAGGCGCAGACGGCGGTGCACTGAGGCGAGCGATCCGCCTAGCGCGAATCCTTCGGCAGCCACTTGCGCCCTTCCACCGAGCCTTCCTTGCGCGTCTTGTCCACACGCCGCTGCCGCGCGAGCTTCGGGTCGACGATCAGCGGGCGGTAGATCTCGACGCGATCGTGGTCCGCCAGCGCCGTATCGAGCGTCTTAACCTTGCCAAATACGCCGACCTTCTGTTTCGTCAGATCGATCTCCGGATGACGCTGCAACACGCCGCTCGCGTCGATCGCCTGCCGCAGGGTCGCGCCTTGCGGCAGTTCGAGCGCGATCAGCGTCTGGCGATCGGCCAGCGCGTAGCACACCTCCACCGAGAGCGGCGCGCTCATGCCTTGCCGTAGCGCTGGTCGGCGCGCTTCACGAACGATTCGACGAAGGTGTTCGCGATATGGTTGAACACCGGCCCGATCAGCTTCTCGAGGATGATGTTAGTGAACTCGTAGTGCAGCGCGAATTCGATCTTGCACGCGTCCGCGCGCAGCGGCGTGAAGCGCCAGAAGCCGGTGAACTTGCGAAACGGCCCGTCGGCGAACTCCATGTCGATCCGCGACGGCCGCTGCTGCCGGTTGTGCGTCGCGAAGTGCTGGCGGATGCCCTTGAAGTTGATGTCGATGCGCGCCTCCATGCCGTTCTCGTCCTGGCGACGGACTTCGACGCCGCCGCACCAGGGCAGGAAGTTGGGATAGTCGCTGACATCGGTGACGAGGTCGAACATCTGTTCCGCCGAGTGGCGTATCAGCACGGTTTTCTGAACATCTGCCATAAATTGAACGGCGCGCGCGGCGAGAGTGAAAGCGGATAAAAATCGCGTAAAAGCAATCGCGTTAAAGCACGGCGGTTTTCGGCGCACCGCTTTGCTAAAATTGCGATTTTAAACGAGTTAGGCAATTTCCATTCATGAGCATCATCGAAAACAGGAAGGCGTTCTTCGATTACTCGATCGAAGAACGCTACGAAGCCGGACTCGTGCTCGAAGGATGGGAGGTCAAGGCGCTGCGCGCCGGGCGCGGCCAGATCAAGGAAGGCTACGTCGTCATCAAGAACGCCGAGCTGTTTCTGATCGGCACGCACATCAGTCCGTTGCCCGAGGCATCGACGCACATCAAGCCCGACCCGGTGCGCACCCGCAAGCTGCTGCTGCATGCGGAGGAAATCAGCAAGCTGATCGGCAAGGTCGAGCAGCGCGGCTATACGCTGGTGCCGCTGAACTTCCACTACAAGGGCGGGCGCGTGAAGTGCGAAATCGGCCTCGCGAAGGGCAAGAAGCTGCACGACAAGCGCGAGACCGAGAAGAAACGCGACTGGGAGCGCGAGAAGGCACGCTTGATGCGCACGCCGACCTGACGTTTCGGCAATGCCGAGGCGTTCCCGCGGGGCGCCCTGCGCGTCGCGTCGGGTCGGATCACCGCGACGCCGTCATGCCGCCGGCGTCAATTCCCGCAGACGCCGCGCCAGTGCCCGCAGATGCGCGTCGCTGGTGCCGCAACAGCCGCCCAGCACGCGTGCGCCGCGCTGGTACAGCGTGCCCATATAGGCGGCAAACGAATCCGGATCGTCGCCGGCGGCGCGATCGAGCTTTTCGAGTTCCTCCGGTGGCAATGCCGATGCATTGGCCTGCAAGCCCAAGATCCGCGAGGCAGCCGGCCATCCGTTGCCGCCCGACGCTTCGAGGTAGTGATTCGGGTGCACACAACCCACCTGGAAATGCAGCGGCGCGCGCCACGCGGCCGTATCGAGGCGCGCGACCACGTCGGCAAGGCTCGCGCCATCCGGCAGCAGACCGCGCGCGTCGATGACCGGTGCCAGTACGTAGGGCAAATCGGTGTCGGCGCAGGCGTGCGCGATGCCAGCCAGTTCTTCGGTGTTCGGGAATGTCGGCGCGTACAGCACGTCCGCGCCGGCCTGCGCCAGCACACGCGCCTGCTGTGCGTGGTACGCGTACGCGCCGGCTTCGTCCGGTGCGCCGCTCGCGTCGTAGCCGTCGCGGCGCGGGCCGATCACGCCGCCGATATAGATCAGCTCGTCGAGGCCGAGCGCGCCACGCAGCTCGCGCAGGAACCGCACCGCTTCCTGGTTGACGCGCCGCAAGTCGTCCGGTGCAGTGAAGCCCTGTTTAGCCAAACCGTCGGGATGCGCGCGCCACGTCGCGGTGCCGACCAGCATCGGTAGCTGGTATTCGGCGGCGATCTGCAGGTAGCTGGTGTAGACGTCGGTCAGCGCGCGCCGGCCGTCGTCGTGGAACAGATGGACAAAGCTTGCCGAGTCGGGCGTCGGCAAACCGTATTCGTAGACGAGCCGCGTGACGATCGCGCCTTCCGTCAACACCGGTGCCCCGCTGCGAATTCGTTCGGGAAAATCCATACGCGTTGATTCCGTGCAGGCGAACCGGCATAGCTGCGAGCCGGCAATCGCCACCGCTTCACCAAGGCCATGCCCGATCCGGCAAACCGGCACGCATCGGCGTTCAACGCGCGGCGACGTGCATCGCGCAACCGTCCGCCCGGGCAAGCGGACGACTGCTGAGCGCGTCATTTTCACCGGATTCGGCGTTTGCCGCGCGCGAGCGAGCGAACGGCTTTCAGGAGCGGCGAAAACGCGGCGGAAATCTACAAACTGAAAGACAAGCGCGCAAAGCGATACGCGCAGCGCCACACCGCCTCACGCCTCGCCGCGTGCGCCTACGCTTGCCCGCGGTGTTTGACGATCGTCAGCGCCGACGCAATCATCGAACTCATGTCCGCGAAATTACCCGGCACGATCAGCGTATTGCCCTCTTTCGCGACATTGCCGAACGCGTTCACGTACTGTTCGGCTATTTTCAGGTTGACCGCTTCCATGCCGCCGGTCGCCTGGATCGCCGCGGCGATTTTCTGGATCGCCTGCGCATTCGCGTCGGCCACCGCGAGAATGGCCGCGGCCTCGCCCTGCGCCTGGTTGATCGCCGCCTGCTTCTCGCCTTCGGACTGCTGGATCGCGGCCTCGCGGCTGCCCGACGCGATATTGATCTGCTCCTGGCGGCGCCCTTCCGAAGCTGCGATCAGCGCGCGCTTCTCGCGTTCGGCGGTAATCTGCCGCTGCATCGCGTGCAGAATCTCCTTGGGCGGCGTCAGGTCCTTGATCTCATAGCGCAGCACCTTCACGCCCCAGTTCGCCGCCGCCTCGTCGAGCGACGACACGATGCTGTGGTTGATGAAATCGCGTTCTTCGAAGGTTTTGTCGAGTTCGAGCTTACCGATCACCGAGCGCAGCGTGGTTTGCGACAGCTGCGTGATCGCCAGCACGAAGTTGCTCGAGCCGTACGACGCCTTCATCGGATCGGTAACCTGAAAATACAGCACGCCGTCCACCTGCAGCTGCGTGTTGTCGCGCGTAATGCAGACCTGGCTCGGCACGTCGAGCGGGATTTCCTTCAGCACGTGCTTGTACGCGATGCGATCGATAAACGGCAGCACCAGCGTCGCGCCGGGCGACAAGGTCGCGTGATAGCGGCCGAGCCGCTCGACGATCCATGCATGCTGCTGCGGCACGATCTTGATGGTGCGCGCCACGACCACGATCACGATGATCAGAAGCACGATTGCGAAGATCATCGATTCCATACGACACCCCCTTGCTTCGTTTGAATTCTTGTTGGTGGCCGAGCTTGCGGCCGGGTTTGTGCGTGCGTTGTTGCGCGCGCGCTCGCCGGGATCTGCGTCATCGGGGCTTCGCGCTCACGCATGCGCCGCATGCCGGCTCGCGACCACCACCAGACAGCTGCCGCGCAACGCGGCGACTTCATAAAGACGCGCATCTTCCGGTTCGCCCGGCGCGAGTTCGACGTCCCACGCGGCGCCGCGATACTGCGTGCGTGCGCGGCGGTTGTGCCATTCCGGCACGGCAAGCGTCGCGCCGATATCGAGATTGACGTCGGGGTTACGCGACGCCTCGATGCGCTGCCGCCGCCCGAACCGCGAACGGCGCAGCACCGCCACCGCGATCAGCGCGACCACGGCGGCCACGCCGATCTGTACCTCGAGGCTCGCGCCTGCGAGCCGCGCGAGCGCGGCGGCGATAAAGCCGAGCGCGATCATCAACAGATAGAACGTGCCGATCATCAGTTCCGCGACGATCAGCACACCGGCACCGATCCACCAGAACGCACCTGCTAGTGTCACTTTGGCCTCCGCAAAGCAAAACACCCCGGGATTACCGGGGTGTTTATAGCACGAAGATGCGCCGATTTGCGTGTGTCGCGACGCTCTTTGACAAAGCGCCGCTCACCGCTTCATTACGGTGCGGTACGGCAATGCAGCACGCTTATTTCGCCTGCGACTTCGCCAGTGCCTGCCACGTGTCGATGATCGTATCCGGGTTCAGCGAGATCGACGCGATGCCCACATCCACCAGCCATTGCGCGAAATCCGGATGATCGGACGGGCCCTGGCCGCAAATGCCGACGTACTTGTTCAGCCGCAGACAGGTTTCGATCGCGCGCTTCAGCATGAACTGCACGGCCGGGTCGCGTTCGTCGAAATCGGCGGCCAGCAGTTCCATGCCCGAGTCGCGGTCGAGGCCGAGCGTCAGCTGCGTCAGGTCGTTCGAACCGATCGAGAAGCCGTCGAAGAACTGCAGGAATTCTTCGGCGAGAATCGCGTTCGACGGCACTTCGCACATCATCACCAGACGCAGGCCGTTTTCGCCGCGCTTCAGGCCGAATTTCGCGAGCAGGTTCACGACGCGTTCCGCCTGCTTCAGCGTACGGATAAACGGCACCATGATCTCGACGTTATCGAGACCCATCTCTTCGCGCACGCGCTTGAGCGCCAGACACTCCATCTCGAAGGCCATCGCGAAGTCTTCCGCGATGTAGCGCGACGCGCCGCGGAAACCCAGCATCGGGTTTTCCTCGTCCGGCTCGTAACGCGAACCGCCGATCAGCTTCTTGTACTCGTTCGACTTGAAGTCGGACAGACGCACGATGACGGGCTTCGGATAGAACGCCGCGGCGATCGTCGCGATGCCTTCGGTCAGCTTGTCGACGTAGAACGCACGCGGCGACGCATGGCCGCGCGCGACGCTCTCGACCGCCTTCTTCAGGTCCTGATCGATGTTCGGGTACTCGAGAATCGCCTTCGGGTGTACGCCGATGTTGTTGTTGATGATGAACTCGAGGCGCGCGAGACCCACGCCGAAGTTCGGCAACTGCGAGAAGTCGAACGCCAGCTGCGGATTGCCGACGTTCATCATGATCTTCGTGTTGATCGGCGGCAGTTCACCACGCTGGACTTCGGTCACTTCGGTTTCGAGCAGACCGTCGTAGATGCGGCCTTCGTCGCCTTCCGCGCACGACACGGTGACGAGCGCACCGTCTTTCAGGATGTCGGTCGCGTCGCCGCAGCCGACCACCGCCGGCACGCCGAGCTCGCGCGCGATAATCGCCGCGTGGCAGGTCCGGCCGCCGCGGTTCGTGACGATTGCCGACGCGCGCTTCATCACCGGTTCCCAGTTCGGGTCGGTCATGTCGGCGACCAGCACGTCGCCCGGCTGCACACGCTCCATCTCCGACGGATCGTGAATCACACGCACCGGACCCGCGCCGATCTTCTGGCCGATCGCACGACCGGTGGCGAGCACCTGCGACTGGCCTTTCAGCTTGAAGCGCTGCTCGGCCTTGTTGCCGCCCTGGCTCTTCACCGTTTCCGGACGCGCCTGCAGGATGAAAATCTTGCCGTCGCGGCCGTCCTTGCCCCACTCGATGTCCATCGGACGCTGGTAGTGCTTCTCGATGATCACCGCGTACTTCGCCAGCTGGATCACGTCTTCGTCGGTGATCGAGTAGCGGTTACGCTGTTCGTGCGGCACGTCGACGGTCTTCACGCGGCCTTCTTCGCCGGCTTGCGTGAATTCCATCTTGATCAGCTTCGAGCCGATCGAACGGCGGATGATCGGGTACTTGCCCTGCGCGAGCGTGGTCTTGAACACGTAGAACTCGTCCGGGTTCACCGCGCCCTGCACCACCGTTTCGCCGAGGCCGTAGCTCGACGTGATGAACACGGCATCCTTGAAGCCGGATTCGGTATCGAGCGTGAACATCACGCCGGCCGCGCCGACGTCCGAGCGCACCATGCGCTGCACGCCCGCCGACAACGCGACTTCAGCATGCGTAAAGCCCTTGTGCACGCGGTACGAGATCGCGCGGTCGTTGTACAGCGACGCGAACACGTGCTTCATGCGGTCGAGCACGTCGTCGATGCCGACCACGTTCAGGTAGGTTTCCTGCTGGCCCGCGAACGAAGCGTCCGGCAAGTCTTCGGCCGTTGCCGACGAGCGCACGGCAAACGACATCTCGGCAGGCGAGTTCTTCGTGAGGGTTTCGAACGCCGCGCGGATTTCCTGCTCGAGGCGCGGCTGCAGCGGCGCGTCGATGATCCACTGGCGGATTTCCTTGCCGGCAGCGGCGAGCGCCTTCACGTCGTCGACGTCGAGCGACTCCAGACGCTGTGCAATGCGTTCGGTGAGCTTGTTGTGCTGCAGGAATTCGCGAAAGGCGAGCGCCGTCGTGGCGAAGCCCGTCGGCACCTGAACGCCGGCCTCGGCGAGCTGACTGATCATCTCGCCGAGCGATGCATTCTTGCCGCCGACGACTTCCACGTCGGTCATTCGCAACTGTTCGAACGGAACTACATACGCGTGGTCCTTTGCGACGTTTACTGCGTTAGTCATACAAGCCCCTAAGAGTGGAAAAAATACTCGATTGCGCAAGTGGGCTTGACCGCGCGCCGCTCATAAAAAGCGGTGGGCGCGTCTTGCACAACCTGTTGGAGAAGCAATCGCGGCGGGCCTTGCAGTGGGCCCTGCAGTGGGCCCTGAAGGCTCAAGCCTTCAGCCGGCTTGCAATTGCTTATCCAACAGGTTGCCGCTATTCTACCGTGCCGAGTTATGAAATGTGACGCTTCGGCGATAATTGCGCGCGGCTTCGCACAAAATGCCGCAGCAGACCGTGTGCCAGGCCTCGCACCGGCGTTTCAGCCACGCCGGCCGGGGCTTTGCGCGGGTTTGTCCCAGGCGCGCACGGTCTTTTTACAGTTGCCGTGACGATCGTTACGATGCGTTGCAGCATCGGCAACGCCGTGCGCCATGGATTCGTCGCGGCAATCTTAATTCGAGCGGTTCGTGCCGCTCATGTTCCCTTCCTGACGTATGCCGCCAACCGTTTTCATCGTCTCCGACGGTACCGGGATCACTGCCGAGACCTTCGCTCACTCGATCCTGTCACAGTTCGACCAGAAATTCCGGCTCGTGCGCGTGCCCTTCGTCGATTCGACCGAAAAGGCCTATGCGACGCTCGAAAAGATTAATGAAGCCGGCCGTCAGGAAGGCCGCCGGCCGATCGTGTTCACCACGCTCGTGAATAGCGCGTCGAACCAGATCGTCAAGGATTCGAATGCGCTGGTGCTGGATATGTTCCAGACCTTCGTCGAACCGCTCGAGCAGGAACTCGAACTGAAGTCGAGCCATGCGATGGGCCGCGGCCACCAGAACGCGGACACCGAGGAGTACAAGAATCGTATCGAGGCGATCAACTTCTCGCTGGCCCACGACGACGGTCAATCGAACCGCAATCTGGCCGAGGCCGACGTGATTCTGGTCGGCGTATCGCGCAGCGGCAAGACGCCGACCAGTTTGTACCTCGCGATGCAGTACGGCGTGAAGGCCGCCAACTATCCGCTGATTCCGGAAGATTTCGAGCGCGGCAAGCTGCCGACACCGCTGCTGCAGCACCGGGACAAGATGTTCGGGCTGTCGATCGATCCGCAGCGTCTGTCCGAGATTCGCAATGAGCGCCGTCCGGGCAGCAAGTACGCGGCGATCGAAAACTGCCGCTACGAGATCAACGAGGCCGAGACGATGATGCGGCGCGAGAACATCAAGTGGTTGTCGTCGACGCACAAGTCGATCGAGGAAATCGCGACGACGATCCTGCAGGAAATCCGGCTGGACCGGTCTTCGTACTGAAGCTGAAGCGCTAGCTCCAGCTTAAGCCCACACAGACGCTCAAGCCGCGGCCCGCGCAACGACCGCGGCCAGGCACCACGCGCCCGTCGACGCTAACGCGGCGTGCCGCGCTGCTGGCGACACTGCTCGAACAGACACACCGCCGCGGCGGCCGCAACGTTCAACGACTCCATCCCGCCCGGCTGCGGAATCGTCACGCGATGCGTGACGGCCGCGCGCCACGCTGGCGAAACGCCTGCCCCTTCGTTGCCGAACACCCACGCGATCGGCCCCGCCAGATCGCAGTCGTACAGCGCCTGCGCGCCATGCGAATCGGTGATCGCAACAGGCACCGCGAGCCGTTCGATCAGTGCCTGCGGCTCGACGTCTTCGTGAATGCGCAGCAGGAAATGTGCACCCATCGCCGAGCGCAGCACCTTCGACGACCACGCGTAAGCGGTGCCCTGTCCGCAGAACACATCGCCGATTCCGGCAGCGGCCGCGCTGCGCAGAATCGACCCGACATTGCCGGCGTCCTGCACGCCGTCGAGCACCACACAACTGTGTGCGACGCTTTCCGGCAGCGGCGTATCGATCCGCTCCACCAGCAGCAGCAACCCGACGCCATTCACCACATTCGACAACTGCCCGAACAGCGCATCCGGCAACGTCACGATGCGCCGTTCGTCGATACGCGCGACGAGCGCCTGCGCTTCCGCGTGACGCAGCGCGCCTTCAGTCACGATGCAGGTTTCAGGCTGGCCCGCGGCGTCGAGATACGCACTCGCGAGATGAAAGCCTTCGAGCAGCGCATGCTCGCTGCGGCGCTGCTGATGCGTCGAACCGGCCAGCGCTTTCAGACGCTTGTAGAGCGGATTGTCGCGCGACGTAATGGCTTTCACGGGCAGAACGGAATCAGGTCAGGGTTAGCGCTG
>DATLOW010000065.1:0-24191 GCA_035536055.1 Paraburkholderia sp.
GCTTCGTCGGCCAGTTCGTCGAGCAGTTGCTGCCGGCGGCCGGTCAGCACGACGCTGTAGCCATGTTCGAGCAGCTTGCGCGCGGCCGCCCGGCCGATGCCGCTGCCGGCGCCCGTCACCAGCGCGACCTTGCGCGCGAGCGTGGCCTGTGCGGTCCCTTGAGTCTGGTCCGCCTGTACCTGTTGCACGTCCTGTTCAGCCACCCGGCACCTCCTTTGCTGGTTCTGCTTCGATTGTCGTGAACCCTGCGCGCGGACGCATGTGCCGCGTTGTATGCATGATGCAACGCAGGAGTGGTATCGTTCGGCGTTGCGTCCTCACCTTTTTTGACGATTAGCTTTCCGCCAATCGAGGAGCTCGCAGAGGAAGCATGATGACTGAATCGAATCCGACGCGCAGCCGCAGCGCTGCGCAGGCGGGCGGCAACGCCGCGCGCCGCTGGCCCCGCGCGCGTTATCCGGCGCTGGTGACCGGCACCGCCGCATGGCATGCGGGGCTGCTCGCCGCCGTGCTGCTGAAACCGTCCGCATGGCCGTGGTGGCTCGCGGCCATGTTCGTCAATCACCTCGCCGTCACCGCGCTCGGCCTGTGGCCGCGCTCGTCGCTGCTCGGCCCGAACTGGACCCAGTTGCCCGACACCGCGCGCAACGCCGATGCGCTCGCGCTGACGATCGACGACGGGCCGGACCCGCTCGTCACGCCGCAAGTGCTCGATCTGCTCGACCGCCACCGCGTGCGCGCGACGTTTTTCTGCATCGGCGCGCGCGCTGAGCGCTACCCGCAGCTGATCCGCGAAATCGCCGCGCGCGGCCATGCGGTGGAAAACCATTCACAGGTGCACGTGCACACGTTTTCCGTGTCGCCGCCGGCCACGCTGACCCGCGAGATCGACGCGGCGCAGCGTACGCTGACGGAACTGACCGGCGAACGTCCCGTGTTCTTCCGCGCGCCGGCCGGATTGCGCAATCTGTTTCTGGAACCGGTGCTGCAAAAGCTCGACCTGCGCCTCGCCGCATGGACACGGCGCGGTTTCGACACGCGCGAACGCGACCCGCAGCGCGTCGCGCATCGTCTGCTCGACGGTCTTGCGCCACGCGACATCCTGCTGCTGCACGACGGCAATGCGGCGCGCACCGCGAGCGGCGAACCGCTGATCGTCGCGGTACTGCCGCGCGTGCTGGAAGCCGCGCACGCGCGCGGCTTGCGCTTCGTCACGCTGCGCGAAGCGCGCGAGCAGACGAGGCCAGCCGAGACCGGCGCGCCGGCGGTGCACCGGGTGTCGGCGCAAACGCGGTGAAGTGGCGCACGCGCTTCAGCGCGCGTGCTTCAGACTTCAGGCCTCAGCCTCGGAGCCTCAACCTCAGGCCCCGCCCCAACCTCAGGCTTCAAAGACTTCGACCTTCACGCGGCGCGCCGGCGCTCACCGTCACATGCGCTTCCTGATCAAGCCGTAAATCACCAGCAGCACGATTGCGCCGATGATCGACGCGATCCACCCCGCGGCCTGCCCCGGCTGATACCAGCCCAGCGCACGCCCGACGTAGCCCGCGATCAGCGAACCCGCAATACCGAGGACGATCGTCATGATCAGACCCATCTTGTCGTCGCCGGGCTTGATAGCGCGCGCGATCAAACCGACGACGAGGCCGACGATCAACGTACCGATGAACGAAAGCATATGCACCTCCCAGGTCAGTGATGCCACGCATCGTGGCCGAACGGCACAGAGTGCCCCTATCGCGTGTTGCTGTTGCCTGCGCGCATCTGCGCGCGCACCTTAACCGCGAACCTTAACCGTGCACATTTACCGCGTACCTTAACTGCCCGCATTAACCGCCCGCATTGACCGGCGCGCATCGATCCGCGCCTTGGTCCGCACACCCGCCGCACTCACACGCGGAAATCGGCTGCCAGATCCTCGTCGCTGCGCGCTTCGAGCTTGCCGCTGCGGCAGGCCGCGACGAACACGTCGTAGTCGCGCTCGACCTGGTCCGCGTAGGCGGCCGCATACTCGGCGAGCGCCTCGGCAAACTGGTCGCTGCGGCCGATGTACGCGCCGATCTCGACCGCCTGACCGCCGGCCTTCGCATGCGCGCGCGCGAGCGCCCAGCCGCAGAGGCGCGCGTAGCCGGTCAGCAGTTCGGCGTCCATCAATTCGATATTCGCGGACAGCTTCATGTCGAGCAGCTGCCGCACATAAAACTGCCGGCCATGCGGACCGGTCGCCCAGCCGAGGAACATGTCGCTCGCGGCCTGCAGCAGCTGCTGGCCGCGCACCACGCGCTCGCCTTCATGGCGCGGCGCCGGCGACTTGAAATAGCGCGCCACCACCGAGCGGCCGGCCTCTTTCAGCTGCAGGAACAGCGGCTTGCCGAGCGCATCGATGGCGAGCAGCACGAGGCAGCGCGTGCCGACGCTGCCCACGCCGACCACCTTGAAAGCCAGATCCTGCGGCACGAACTGCGCGAGCAGCGCGCGCCGGTCCGGCGGCAGCGACTTCTGATACTCGGTGTACATGCCGTCGATCAGCTTGTGCCAGTCGCGGGTCTTGAACCAGTCGTCTTCCGGCATGAACAGCGAGCCCGCGCCGTGCACGTGGAACAGGCCCGGCGGCATGTCGCGCAGTTCGTAACGGTCGCCGACGCGCCCGGCGATCTTGTCGAGCATGTTTTCATGCGTGCGGGTCGCGGCCTTTTCCATGCCGCGCCGGATCCGGCGCCGGCCTTCCGGGGTCAGCGCCGCATCGATCATGCGGTCGAACGTGATGCGCTCGTACCACAGATCGAGCGCACCATATTCGGCGTATTGCGCGATGCGGTCGCGATACTGCGTGACCGCCGCCATGACCATGTCGTGCGCCGCGCCGCGGCTGAAGCGCAGGTGGCGCGCCGCCACCACGAAGCTCGCGACGAGGCGCTTCAGGTCCCATTCGAACGGACCCGCCGACACCTCGTCGAAATCGTTCAGATCGAAGATCAGCTGCCGCTCCGGCGTGGCGAAGCCGCCGAAGTTCATCAGATGGCAATCGCCGCAAACCGGCTGGATCAGCTCGGTATGCGGCACGCGGCCCAGATCGTGCGCCTGCACGATCGCACTGCCGCGGAAGAATGCAAACGGCGACGCCGCCATGCGGCCGTAACGCAGCGGCACCAGCCGCTCGACGCGCCCTTCGCTGCTCAACGCCAGCAGCGCGAGCGGGTCGCGGTGCAGGTCGCCGGCCACGCGATGGCTTGAACGTTTCGAATGCTCACGCGCGGCCCGACCCGCTGCTTCGCGTTCCGCGATGGTGCTGCTTTTCATGCACGCTCCGTTGTTGTTGATCGTCGTTCAAGCGGAACTTCGGCAAGTCTTCAGCGGATGACCAGTGAAATTCTAGCAACAATCGCCGCCGCGGCAGCGGTGGCGACGCACCGCTGTGCCGGCTGGCAAACATTCGCGTCGGCGCGCTGGAGTACGATGCAAAAACAATAGCGGCGTGGCGCGCGCAGGCGACACAGGCGAGCGCCCGCCGGATCCAGGGAGAGCAACGCCATGTCGATCGCCGTGGGCACCGCGTCGTGGACCGACGCATCGCTGCTTAAGTCCGGCCGTTTCTATCCGAAAGGCTGCACCAGCGCGGAAGCGCGGCTGCGCTTCTACGCGGCGAATTTCCCGATGGTCGAGGTCGACGCGTCGTACTACGCGATGCCGAGCGCATCGAACAGTGCGCTGTGGGCCGAACGCACGCCGGCCGGCTTCAGGTTCAACATGAAGGCGTTCCGGCTCTTTACCGGACATCAGACCGAGCCGCGCTTTTTTCCCGCCGATATCCAGCAGGCATTGCCGCAGACCCGCAAGAAGAACCTGTACTACCGCGATATGCCGACCGAGCTCGCCGATGAACTATGGCGGCGCTTTTTCGAGGCGCTGGAGCCGCTGCGCGTGGCCGGCAAGCTCGGCGCGGTGCTGTTCCAGTTCGCGCCTTGGATCGGCGCGACGCCGCGCGACAAGGCGCACGTCGCGCATTGCGCGGAGCGCATGGCGCCGTATCTGACCGCGTTCGAGTTCCGCAACCCGAGCTGGTTCGACGAGCGGCACCGGCAGTCGACGCTTGCCTTCGAACGCGAGCGCGGGCTGGTGCACGTAGTGATGGACGCTCCCGACGTCGCGACGCGCGCGCATACGGTGTGGGAAGCGACTTCGCCGCAGTTGGCAATCGTGCGGCTGCACGGGCGCAATGCGCAGACGTGGAGCGGCAGCACGACCGCCTCGGGGCGCTTCAATTACGACTACAGCGATGAAGAACTCGAAACGCTGACGATCCCGATCCGCGAAATCGCGCGCCGCGTCGACCGGACGGATGTGGTGTTCAACAATTGCTACGAAGATGCTGCGCAGCGTAATGGGCTGACGATGATCCGTCTGCTGAATGGAGCGGATCGGCAGGACGGGTAGCGGTGCAGTGGGATGCGGTGCGTGGAACGCGCTGCGGTGCTGCAATGCGTGGCGATGCGTCTCGGTGCGATGCCGATCGGTGCAGTGCGGTACGAGACAAGACGGTGGCGCTACGAGCCGGTGAAATGCGGTACGCCATCCTCTACGCGGCATTCTTACCGCCTGCAACCGCCGCAAGCGCTCGCGGTCGCCGTGCCGCACGCGCCGTAACTCGCGCGCAGCACACTACTGCTTATCGTCGCCCGCTTTATTGCTGCGCAGGCTCGTTGGTCGAACCTGCCGGGACGACAGGCACGCCTGAGTCAGGTGCGTCAGCGGGCGCGCCAATCAGCGGCGGCATCCGCGCGGGCTGCTGACTGGCCGCAGCCGCCGTGCTTGCCGCAGCCGCGGCCGCAGACCCGGCAGCCCCGCCAGCGACTCCGTCAACGCCCCCGGCAGCACCGCCAGCCGGCCCAAGCAGCGGCGGCTGCGCCGCCGCCCCACGCGGCGCGACGATCTGCGGAGGCTCGACGTCGCTTGGCTCGGCGGCAGCCGGCGGCGGCGCCGACACCGCAACCTGCGCCGGCGCCGCATGCCGCGGCGCGCGCACCATCTTCTTCGCCGACGCCGGCGGCGCCGCGCCATCGGCCTTCGCGCCGAACAGATAGTCGCGCCACGCCGCAAGCTTCGCGCGCAGCGCATCGAAGAACCCGGTCTGCGGCTCCTCGACGAACTTCGCGCGCCCATCGACCAGCCGCGAGCGCACCGCACGCTGAAAGAAGTCGCCGACGATCGGCAGCGCACTATGCGCGCCCTGCCCCCAGTAGTCGCTGCGCAGCGTGATGCGGCTGTCGTTGAAGCCGACCCATGCGCCCGCAACCAGTTGCGGATGCATCAGGATGAACCAGCCGTCCGCATCGTCCTGGGTCGTGCCGGTCTTGCCCGCCACGTCGCCGCGAATCCCGAAGCGGCTGCGGATGCTCGAGCCGGTGCCGCGATTCACCACGTCGCGCATCACGTCGAGCAGCGTCTGCGCGGCGCCGGCCGGCAACGTCTGCTCCGGCGGCGCGGGCTGGAATTCGGCCAGCACGTTGCCTTCGCGATCTTCGATACGCGTGACCAGCATCGGCGCAATATAGGCGCCGCGGTCCGCAATCGTGCTGTACGCCGACACCATCTCCTTCAGCGACACCGGGCTCGTACCAAGCGCCAGCGACGGCACCGCATCGAGCTGGCTGTCGCGCACGCCCATCGCGCGCGCGAGCCGCGCCACGCGCGCCGGGCCGACCTGTTCCATCAATTGCGCGGTGATGCGGTTCTTCGAATACGCGAGCGCGTCGCGCAGCGTGACCGGCTTGCCGCTCGGCGGCGATTCGTCTTCGGGCTTCCAGATTTCGCCGCCGGTCAGCGTGATTTCGACCGGCTGATCGACGAACGTATCGTCGGGCTTTGCGCCTTGCGCGAACGCCGCGCCGTACACGAACGGCTTGAAGGTCGAGCCCGGCTGGCGCCTTGCCTGCTGCACGTGGTCGTACGGATCGTCGCTGAAATCGCGGCTGCCGACCCACGCGCGAATCTGCCCGTTGCGCGGATCGATCGCGACGAAGCCCGCCTGCACGCGCGTCTTGTCGTCGCACAGCTTCTGCATGAAGCGCCGGTCCGCTTCGAGCTGCTTCAACGCATCCGCGTCGGCCATGCCAGACTGTTTCGCCGCGCGATACTCGGCGGTTTCGCGCACGAACGCGTTGAACACGTCCTGATGCGCGCTACACGCAGCCCGCGTACCCCACACCGAATTGGCGATGCCCTGCAGCTGATTGCCCTGCCAGATCACCGCCTGGGTCGCCATCGCCTGCAGCCGCGAATCGATCGTCGTGCGCACCACGAGGCCATCCGAATAGATGTTGTAGTCGTGGTTGTCGGCCCAGTCGATCAGCCATTTGCGCAATTGCTGCGAGAAATGCGGCGCCGGACCCGGCGGTTCGGTCTGCCGTTCGAAATCGACGCTGAGCGCGCGGCGCTGCAGGCTCTGGTACGAAGCGCCGCTCAGGCGCTGGTACTTGACCATCTGCGCGAGCACGATATTGCGCCGCTGCAGCGCGCGCTCCGGATTGAGCACCGGGTTGTAGTAGCTGTTGCCCTTCAGCATGCCGATCAGCGTCGCGCTTTCGAGCACGGTCAGATCGTGTGCCGATTTATCGAAGTAGGTGCGCGCCGCCATTTCGATGCCGTACGCGTTGTACAGAAACGGCACCGTATTCAGATAGGTTTCGAGAATTTCGGGCTTCGTGTAAACCGCTTCGATCTTGAACGCGGTAATCGCCTCTTTCAGCTTGCGCGTGAGCGTCGGCGCGCGGCCGATCTCATCGGGATACAGATTGCGCGCGAGCTGCTGCGTGATCGTCGAACCGCCCTGGCGGTCGCCGGAAAAGGTGTGCAACGCGGCGGATGCGGTGCGTTTCAGATCGATGCCGTGGTGCTCGTAAAAGCGGTGATCCTCGGTGGAGATCAGCGCATCGACCACATGCGGCGAGATATCGGACAGCTTGACCCAGACGCGGTTGGTCGGCTTGAACTCGGCGAGCAGCTTGCCGTCAGCGGAAAACACGCGCGCCGGCTGCTCCACCTTTGCCTTGCGGATATCGCCGATGCCGGGCGTAAACGGAATCAGCACCAGCACGTACAGCAGCAACAGCGCCGGAATCGCCGCGAGCGTACGGAGGATGCCGCGCCGCGTCGGATGGCGTACGCGCTCGAATGCCTTGATGGCGATGGGCTTGAGCAAAGCGCTCGTCGACGCGAACAGTTCACGCGCGAAGGGCACGATCGGGCGTTTCACACTGACATACCACGGAGTGAAAAGGCTGCATCGTACCAAACCGACAGCCGGATGAAGGCTTTTTATGCGTACGCGCGACGCGTGCCCATGAAAAAAGCCGCCCGCAGGCGGCTTTTTCGAGCAGAGTCGGCTACGCAGGCGTTACGCGTGCGCCCGCTTCGGCGTAACCGCCGACACGATAAACGTGACGACGATATTCGCCGCCAGCGCGATCAGCCCGATATACAGCGGCCAGCTTGCGCCGCCGACGTGCAGCGTGAACACCGGCTTCAGGCCCATTTCGATCGCGAGACCGGTGCCGACCACGATGCCGACCAGCCAGCCGAGGAACAGCCCCGGCGTATTCAGGCGCCGCGTATACAGCGAGAACACGATGGCCGGGAAAATCTGCAGGATCCACACGCCGCCGAGCAGTTGCAGGTCGATCGCGTACTGCGTCGGCAGGAACACGATAAACAGCAGCGCACCGAACTTGACGACCAGCGACACGATCTTCGCAGTCGACGCTTCCTGCGCGCCGGCCATGTTCGGCGACACCAGCGGACGCCACAGGTTGCGCGTGAACAGGTTCGCCGCGCCGATCGACATGATCGCGGCCGGCACCAGCGCGCTGATCGCAATCGCCGCGGCCGAGAAACCAACGAACCACGACGGGAACAGCGTGCCGAGCAGCGTCGGCACGACGTCCGACGCGGACTTCACGTGCACGCCGGCGGCGATCGCCATATAGCCGAGCAACGCGATCAGCCCGAGCAGCAGCGTGTACGCCGGCAGGAAGATCGCGTTCTTGCGCACCGTCGCCTGCGAAGACGACGACAGCACGCCCGTCATCGTGTGCGGATACATGAACGCCGCGAGCGCCGAGCCGAGCGCGAGCGACGCATACGCGGTGAACTGCGACGGCTTCAGGATGATGCCAGTCGCGCCGCCCTTCGCCTGGAAGTACTGATCCGCCGCGTCGAACACGTGGCCATAGCCGCCGAGCTTCGACGGAATCAGCCAGATCGCCGCGATCACGACGATATAGATCATGATGTCCTTGACGAACGCGATCATCGCCGGCGCACGCAGGCCGCTGGTGTACGTGTACAGCGCGAGAATCACGAACGCGACGATCAGCGGCAATTCGCCGGTCACGCCGAGCCCCTTGATCACCACCTGCATGCCGACCAGCTGCAGCGCGATATACGGCATCGTCGCGACGATGCCGGTCAGCGCGACCGCTGCCGGGAACCACTTGCCGCCGTATTCGCCGTGCACGTAGTCGGCTGCGGTGATGTGGTTCTTTGCATGTGCAACCTTCCACAGCTTAGGCATCACCGCGAACACGAACGGATACACGATGATCGTATAAGGCAGTGCGAAGAAGCCATACGCGCCGACCGAATACACCAGCGCAGGCACCGCGATCACGGTATACGCGGTATAGAAATCGCCGCCGACGAGGAACCATGAAATGATCGTGCCGAACTGGCGGCCGCCGAGGCCCCACTCATGCAGCTGGGTCAGATCGCCGGCCTTCCAGCGCGACGCGAGAAAACCCACCACGGTAACCAGCACGAAAAAAGCGATGAAGACGGTCATCGCGACCGGGTTGATGGGATTCAGGTCGCTCACTTGATGCCCCGATAAACGATGTAGATCAGCAGCGACGTGAGCGGAACCCACAGAAACTGATACCAGTAGAAAAACGGAAATCCGGCGAATGATGGGCGCGTGTCGTTATAGAAAGGCAGCCACAGCAGCGCGACGTAGGGGATCAGCAAAATGAGCCAAAGCCATGAACGGCCGGCCTGGTCCGAATCTGTTGGTTCCACGGTTGTCCCTCTTGGTATGTATTGAATTGACAAAACCCCACGCGGCAGCGGCTCGTTCGCCCGCTTGGTCCCGAACCAGCCGCCTGGCGGCCGCGCAAAGTACGCGCATTATCCAGTAATTCGTTCGAAAACGCTGCGCCTGCACGAGAATCGTCGCGTTGCGATGTATCTGCAATGTGTCGGCGCGGTACCGCGATGGCCGGAATTGTCGCGGCCGGTTAGCGCCGCGGGAGCAGCGGGCACGCGCACTGCTGGCCATGTGGCAAGGCTGATACGCAAAGGGGATGGCCGTGTCGAACCGCGCCGCGCAGGTGCGTATTGGAATTTCCGGCTGGCGCTACGACGGCTGGCGCGGCACGTTTTATCCGCAGGGCCTGCGTCAGGCGGATGAACTGCGCTATGCGTCGCGCGCGGTCGCCGCGATCGAAATCAACGGCACGCACTACAGTCTGCAACCGCTTGCCAGCTACCAGCGCTGGTACGACGAGACGCCGGACGACTTTCTGTTTGGCATCAAGGGCGCGCGCTACCTGACGCATATGCTGCGCTTTCGCGACGAAACCGCACGAATCGCCTGCGCAAACTTCTTCGCGCAGGGATTGCTCGCACTCAACGAAAAACTCGGGCCCTTCCTGTGGCAGTTTCCGCCGTCGCTGCATTTCGATGCGGAACACTTCGAGCGCTTTCTCGCGCTGCTGCCGGTCGACACCGCTGCCGCAGCGGCGCTCGCCGCGCGGCACGACAGCCGGGTCGCGCACCCCTACACCGAAATCGACCGCAACCGGCCGATGCGGCACGCGGTCGAGGTGCGTCACCCGAGCTTTGTCGTGCCGGAATTCGTCGCGTTGCTGCGCAAATACCGCGTCGCGCTGGTCGTTTCGCACTCCACCGAGCACTGGCCCTATGCGGAAGACCTGAGCACCGATTTCATTTACTTGCGGCTGCACGGCACCGAGGCGCGCTATGCGGGTTCCTATGGCGACGCGGCACTCGCGCGCTGGGCGACGCGGATTCGCGCGTGGACGCGCGGCGGTCAGCCGCACGACGCGCATCTGATCGACCCGCACACGCAGCCGCGCAAGCGCGGCACCCGCGACGTGTTCTGCTTCTTCGACAACGATCAGAAGACCCAGGCGCCGTTCGATGCAATGCGGCTGGCGCAGCGGCTAGCGCTCGCGCTGGAGCCACCGGCGCTGCCTGTGCATGCGCGGTAGCCCCGGCCGCGCATGCGCACTCACGCGTTCGCCGCAACTCCCGCCGTCGCAAAACGCTCGCGCAAAAACTGTGTGAACGCACGGATCGTCACCGAACTCTGCCGATGCTGCGGATACACCGCGTACAGCGTCAACCGCGGCGACACGAAGCGCTCCAGCACTTCGATCAGCCGCCCGCTCGCCAGCGCACCGGCGACGATAAACTCCGGCAGCAGCGCGATACCGATACCGGCCATCGCCGCATCGCGCAGCACCTCGCCGTTGTTGGCGCGCAGCGGGCCATGCACTTCGATGCTGCGCACGGCGCCATCCACGTCGAAATGCCAGCCAGTGCGCGTTTCTTCGCCATACAGCAGGCACGGATGGCGGACGAGGTCCGCAGGCGTCATCGGCAGGCGCCGCGTATCGCGATACACCGGGCTGCAGCACGCCACCATGCGCACCTCGGCAAGCTTTTGCGCGATCAGCGTCGAATCGGCGAGCGTGCCGATGCGCAGCGCCATGTCGTAGCCCTCGCCGACCACGTCCACCACCCGGTCGCTCAATTCGATATCGATGCTGACCTCGGGGTTCGAACTCAGGAACGCGCCCACCAGCGGCGACAGATGCACCATGCCGAACGACAGTGGCGCGCTGACGCGCAGCAGCCCGCGCGGATGCGCGCGCCGCGACGACATCGCCTGCTCGGCTTCGGCGACCTCGGCCAGGATGCGGCTCGCACGCTCGTAGAACTCGTAGCCGAGATCGGTCACCGCCAGCTTGCGCGTGTTGCGCACCAGCAGACGCACGCCGAGGCCCGCTTCGAGCGCCATCACGCGGCGGCTGACGAACTGCTTGGACAGCTGCAGCCGCTCAGCCGCCGCGGTGAAATTGCGCGCGTCGACGGTCGCGACAAAGATTTTCAGGTCGTCGAGTTGCATACCAGCAGGCCCCGATTGTCAACATGGATAGGACAGTCATTCGCATTCGACGACGATTATAGCCTCCGGAATTGACCTAAACTTCTTTCAACGCGTCAGGCAACGAAGCACTCACCCGCCGGCGCCAACCAACCGGAGAATAGAAATGATCGAAATCAGACACGCCAGCGAACGGGGCCGCGCAGAACATGGCTGGCTCAGCTCGCGTCACACGTTCTCGTTTGCGAACTACTACGACCCGCAACAGATCGGCTTCTCCGACCTGATAGTGATCAACGACGACCGGGTTGCGCCGGGCCGCGGCTTCGGCAAGCATCCGCACCGCGACATGGAGATCTTTTCGTATGTGCTGGAAGGCCAGCTCGAGCACAAGGATTCGATGGGCACGGGCTCGGTGATCGTGCCCGGCGATATTCAGGTGATGAGTGCCGGCACCGGCGTCGCGCATAGCGAGTTCAATCCGTCGGCCGACCAGCCGGTGCACTTCCTGCAAATCTGGATCGCACCGTCGGTAAAGGGCGCAACGCCGCGCTACCAGCAGCAGCACTTCAGCGCGGAGCAGAAGCGCGGCGCACTGCGGCTCGTGCTGTCGCCGGAAGGCACTGATGGTTCGCTGCAGCTGCGCCAGGATGCGCGCGTCTATGCGGGTCTGCTCGACGGCGCCGACACCGCCAGCGTCGAGCTTGCGGAGAACCGCTTTGCGTACGTGCACGTGGCACGCGGTTCGGTAACGGTAAACGGCGTGCGGCTTGGCGAAGGCGACGGCGCGCGGATCCGCAACGAGCGCACGCTCAGCTTCAGCGAAGGCGACGACGCGGAAGTGCTGGTGTTCGACCTGCGCAATATCGAAGTATCGGAGCTGTGGTCCTGAGTGGACGGGGTGGCCTCAGTGGGCCACCCCGGGCCACCCTGAACGACAACCTCATACAACCTGAACGAATTTAACGAGGCATCCCAAATGAAGACCTTCATCGACCAACGCCGCGACCCCATCCTGCTAGTGGGACGCGTGCTGCTGATGGTGCTGTTCGTGATGTTCGGCTGGACCAAGCTGACTGGCTTCTCTGCGACTGAAGCCTATATGGCGACCACCGGCGCACCGGTGCCGGTGGCCGCCGCGGCGATCGCGGTGGTGATGGAGCTGGCGGTCGGCCTCGCGATCGTGGTCGGTGTGTTCACGCGGCCGCTCGCGCTGCTGCTGGCGCTGTACACGCTCGGCACCGCGCTGATCGGCCACCACTACTGGACGCAAACCGGCATGGAGCAGTACGTGAACATGGTCAACTTCTACAAGAACATCAGCATCATCGGCGGGCTGCTGTTGCTCGCGGTAGCTGGGCCCGGGCGCTATTCGATCGATCGCGGCTGAGTCACGCGGTGCTCGATACGCATCGACACGCAGCGCCGCGCGCAGCAAAACAAAATGGGCAGCCCACCGGCTGCCCATTTTTTTGCGCATGGCGGCTTGCACGCCGCGCACGTATCGAACCGTGCGCGGTAGCGAAACCTGCTGTGCGTTAGAACTTGTGACGCAGGCCCAGGTTGACCATTTCCTGCGTGCTGGTGCCTGCATAGCCATACGAACCAATCGAGGCCTGCGCGGCCACCGCTCCGCCGTTGCCGTCGCCGGTCGTGCCGCTGGCGTGCTGGTAAGCAGCGGTCATGTACACGTCGGTGCGCTTGGACAGCGAGTAGTCCGCGCCGATCGACACCTGGTGATAGGTCGCCGACGTATCGCCACTCGACTTCGTGTAGCTGTAGCCGACGCCGAGCAGCATGGCCGGCGAAGCCTGCCAGTTGAAGAAGCCCTGGCCGGTGTTGAATTTCTCGTCCGAAGCGAACACCGAGCTCGCGTCGCGGCGGTATTGCGCATTGCTGTAGCCAGCGCCGACCGTGAACGGTCCGATCGTGTACTGGCCTGCCACGCGGCCGATCGCGAGCGAGTGGGCGGTGTCGTAGCCGAGGTTGATCGGGCCATCGAAGGTGCCGTCCGACGTGCTGGTGAAGCCGGCGCCCGGCGTCGTGCTGCGCGGGCCGGCGGAAGCCGGGCTGTTCGACGCGTAGAAGTAGCCGCCTGCCAGTGCGAGGCCGCCGTTCGTGTAGGCAACGGCCGCTGCGTACGACTGCTGCGAGCCGACCGTGCCGGCCACGCCGCCGAACGCATACATCGTTTCGAATTGCAGGCCGTTCCACACCGGCGATGCGTACTTCACCGCGTTACTGACGCGGAAGCTGTTGTCGTAGTTGTCGACGTCGCCGGCGGTCGCGAATGCGCTGCCGAAGTAGTTGTCTTCGGTGATGCCTTGCACGAGGTCGATCAGCGGGTCGTACTGGCGGCCGAGCGTCACGGTACCGAACTGGTTGCTGGTCACGCCGACATAAGCCTGACGACCGAAGATGCGGCCGCCCTGGCCGAGCTTGCCGGTGCTCGGATCGAAGCCGTTTTCCAACTGGAAGATCGCCGCGAGGCCGCCGCCCAGATCTTCGGTGCCCTTCAGGCCCCAGCGCGTGCCCGACAGGTTGCCCGCGCTGCTGTTGCCGAGCGCCCACAGATTCTGATTGCCGGCGGCGTTGTGAACATAGGTGATCGACGTATCGATCGTGCCGTACAGGGTTACGCTGCTTTGCGCGTGTGCGGCCCCAGTGCACGCGAGCGTCGCCATCGAGATGACCGAAAGGGTGGTGATGCGTTTCATTATTTGCTCCTTGCGCTTGTAGTAAGTGGACGCGAAGCGGAGACTACCTGCGCAGGGAGTTGATGTAAAAAATAGCAAAAATGCGCGTCTCACTGATGCGACACGCGCAAATCACGTATTATTCGAAATTCAACAAAAGATAGTCATTGAATCCGCAACAATGGCGGATTTTTGCGGAATGTGCGGCCTTGTCCAGGCGAAAACGGACAAATCTTACGAAACCGACGGGCATGCGCACACATTCTTGCGAAAAACAGAATAAGCAATTTCAGCCTATGAATAGCCGGTGAAAATCGGAGCGGCTAAAGTGCAAGCGCTTCACAGTATCCGTAGACAGCGGATATCCACGCATTGCGCGGCTTAGGCCGCGCTTTTTTCTTTTATGAACCGCAGCGTCGAAGGCTGAATAACGCCTGACAGCTTCGCTTCAAATCGCCTTTAAAGCGGACCGATGGGTTTTTGGTGCAATGTTGGCAAAAGCCCTTTAAAGCCAGTTTAAACGTCGCGAACCACGCATTAAATCTTTAGCCGGTCGCGGCGTTGCGCGAGAAGCAGCGTGCCCATTCCTGCACTCTGCCAGCACGACGTTGACGTACTTCAGCTTCGCTAACTGCAGCAGTTCGTCTTTCGACTCCTCACGCCCGAGCCCTGACTGCCTGTAGCCGCCGAACGGCGCCCCCCGTTGGTCCATACGCGGATCCTCCGTGGCTGACGGGTTCATCCATGCAATACACGCGGCAACGCGTAAACATTCCACCTATTTGACGCGAAAGCGGCACCAAAGCCCACGACGGCGGACTAACGGCCGCGCTACGATGGCGATGCGCCGCCCCCGGCCGCTAACCGGCCCGCGCTACGCCCGTATCGCGGATCACGCGCACGCACCCAGTGCGTTCTGCCACGCAGCACATCGATATGAGGTCCGGATGAACGACATCGCCCAACGCATGCTCGCGCAGATCGACGCCCTCGCCCCCGCGATTCGCGAGCGCGCCGTGTCGATCGAAAAGGCCCGGCAGTTGCCCGCCGACCTCGTCGACGAACTGCGCGCGATCGGCCTGTTCCGCCTGTACGTGCCGCCAAGCCACGGCGGCCTCGGTTTCGATCCGCTCACGGCGATGCACGTCGTGCAGGCATTGAGCCGCATCGACGGCTCGGTCGGCTGGACCGCCGGCGTTTGTGCGGCCGAGATGCTGTTCGCCACGCGTCTGCCCCGCGCAACCTTCGACCGCATCTACGCGCGGGGGCCGGATGCGATCGTCGCGGGCGCCGTGCAGCCCACCGGCACGCTCGAACGGACCGCGCAAGGCTGGCGCGCCGACGGACGCTGGTCGTTTGCGAGCGGCTGCACGCATGCCGACTGGCTGTTCGGCATCTGCGTGGTGACCGAGCGCGGCAAGCCGCTACCCGGGCGGCTGGGCGCAGGCGGGCCGCCGCTGATGCGCGGCGTGATGCTGCCCGCGCGCGAATGGCAGATCGAGGACACGTGGCAGGTCGCGGGGCTCGAAGGCACCGGCAGTCACCACATCGCGCTCAGGCATGCCGCGGTTGCCGAGGATTGCCTGTTCGACGCCGCCGACGGACCGTCGTGCATCGACGGACCGCTGTATCGGGCGGTGCCGCCGCTGCTGCCGCCGATGGGCTCGGCGATCGTGCTCGGCATGGCTGAAGCCGCGCTCGATGCGATCGTCGAACTGGCCGGCAGCGGGCGGCAACAGTTCCGCGTCACGGTGCCGATGCGCGATTCCGAACTGTTTCAGGGCGAACTCGGCCGCGTCGAAGCGGAACTGCGTGCGGCCCGCGCGCTGCACAACGCCGAAGCCGCCGCGCTGTGGCGCAGCGCGTTGCACGGCAAGCAGCACGACGAAGCCGCCTACGTGCGCGCCACTCAAAGCGCGACGTGGATCGCCCATGCGTGCGTGCGGGTCGCCGATGCATGCTTTGCGCTCGGCGGCGGCGCGGCGCTTTACGACACGTCGCCGCTGCAGCGCTGCCTGCGCAATCTGCACGCCGCCGCGCAGCATACGGGGATGCATCCGCGCCACTATGTGAGTGCGGCGAAGCTGCTGCTGAGGACCGGCTTGCAAGCGCATCCGGAAGAGGCGGCGTAACGGCAGGATTGACGGCCGCGCGTTTGACGCTAGACGCGATCACTACGCCATTGCCGCAGCAGCACGCGGCACGGGTGCGAACGTCGTTTGACGCCACGTCGTCCCGCGATTCCGCACGACGGCTGCATACACTCATGCACTCATGCACGCCGCCGCGGCGGCACGATCCGCCACGTCAACAGCACCAGCGCGGCAAACGCCGCATACGCTAGTGTGAACACCCACGCCGGCAACCGGTAGTACAGCAGCCGCCCGACCCAACGCTGCACGAAGCCCTGGTTCGCATCCGGCGCGTGCCGCAGCGCGTCTTCGAGCACGGTCAGCGGACAGGCGACGCCGGCGAGCGCGAGCGCCGCCACCACGACGATCGCGCACAGATGCACGCCGCGAAACCCGCGGTTATGCACCCAGTCCCAATGCAACGCGGCGCCCAGCCAGATCGCCGCGAGGCCGCCGACGATGAACAGCACGAGCGCCGCATGCACGACGAGCACCGCATCGGCCAGCCAGTCTGTGCTCATTCCTGAGTCCTGCAATGTGCCGGCTTCAAGCGCGTGACGTGACATGACGCCACGGGCGCGCCATGAAGCGCCGCGACTTGCCAAGACGCGAGGCATCGCGCTTGCGCTGCACAAGCCATGCGATCCTTGCGCGCTACCGAAACGCCCGCGCACGCCGACCGGCAACCGTTACAGCCCGGCAACGCATCGGTCCGGTCATTCTCGGCCGGTGACTTCTGCGCTGCAACTCAATACCATACGAACCACCTAAGCAAAGCTGTCCGGGCGAATCCGCATGCTGACACTGTCGAATGTATCGAAGAGCTACCCCGGCCATCCGCCGCGCCAGCTGTTTGCCGGCGTAAACCTCGAACTGCGCGACGGCGAATGCGTCGCGGTCATGGGCGAGTCGGGCACCGGCAAATCGACACTGCTCAATCTCGCAGCCGGTCTCGACCGCCCCGACAGCGGCACGATCCGGTTCGAAGGCCAAGACCTCACGAGCCTCGACGACGACGGTGCAACGCTGTTGCGCCGCGCGCGGATGGGCTTCGTATTTCAGGCCTTTCACGTGCTGCCGAATCTGAGCGCGGCGCAAAACGTCGCGCTGCCGCTGCTGCTCAACGGCGTGGCGTCGGCGGAGGTCGCCACGCGGGTGGCGGCGGCGCTCGCGTCGGTGGGCCTCGCGGCGCGCGCGCAGACGCTGCCGCGCGAGCTGTCCGGCGGCGAACTGCAGCGCATCGCGCTGGCGCGTGCGCTGGTGCACCGGCCGGCGCTGCTGCTGGCCGACGAGCCGACCGGCAATCTCGATCACGACAGCGCGGCACGCGTGCTGGAGTTGCTGCGCGAGACGACGCGCGATGCACGTACCGCTGTGCTGCTGGTCACGCACTCGGCAGCCGCCGCGGCAAGCGCGGATCGCGTGCTGCGGCTGACGCCGGCCGGGCTCGAGCCCTATGCGCCGCCGCTGGAGCGCACGTTATGACGCACGCGATCAGCGCAACGGCGATCGACGCAACCGCGCCGAGGCACGCGAGGCACACCATCCCCGCGATGCGCCCGATGCCCGCGACACCCACCGCACCTTCCGCCGCCCGCCCCGCGGCACACCGATGAACGCCACCACCGCCCGCGCCGCGCGCCCTTCCACCACCGCCTGGCAACGCGCGCTCGCTTTGGCCGCCGTGCTGCTCGGCAGCGAAGCGCGCAGCCATCCGTTGCGCGCCGCGGTCGCGGTGCTGGCGATCGCCGCCGGTGTCGCAATGGGCTACGCCGTGCAACTGATCAACCACGCGGCGCTCAACGAACTGGCATCGACGGTCAATTCGCTGATGGGCGACGCGGACCTGGAAATCCGCGGCCCGCGTGCCGGTTTCGACGAGGCGCTTTACCCGCGCATTGCGCGTCTTGCCGAAGTCGCGGCGGCAAGCCCGGTTGTCGAAGTCGACGCGCGCGTGGCCGGACAGGACGAATCGTTGAAGCTGCTCGGCATCGACGTATTCCACGCGGGCCGCGTGACGCCGAACCTGATCGGCCGGGTCGAAGGCTCGCAAGCCGGCCGGCTCGATCTGCTCGCGCCGGGTACCGTATTCCTGTCGCCGGCCGCGCTCGCGTGGAGCGGCCTGAAAGTCGGCGATACGCTGCACGTGCAGGCCGGCCTGCAAAACGTCGCGCTGCGTATCGCCGGCACCCTGCCCGCGTCGGGCACCAGCGTGCGCGTCGGCGTGCTCGATATCGGCGCGGCGCAGTGGCAGCTGCAGCGGCTCGGTACGCTGCAGCGGATCGATGTGAAGCTGCGCCCCGGCGTCGATGCCGCCGTGTTCGCGCATTCGCTCGCACCGCTGCTGCCAGCCGGCGTCGCCGCCGTGTCGCCGCACGACAATACGCGCCGCACGTCGCAGCTGTCGCGCGCCTATCGCGCGAACCTGAACGTGCTGGCGCTGGTCGCGTTGTTCACCGGCGCGTTCCTCGTCTTCACGATCCAGGCGCTCGCCGTGCTGCGGCGGCGCACGCAATTCGCGCTGCTGCGCGCGCTCGGGCTTACGCGGCGCGGCGTGGTCGGCCTCGTGGTCGCCGAGGGCGCCGTGCAAGGCGTGCTCGGCGCGGTGCTCGGACTCGCGCTCGGCTATGCGGTCGCGGCAGCCGTGCTGCGTTTTGCCGGCGGCGACCTTGGCGGCGGCTATTTCGAAGGCGTGCGGCCGCAGGTCCATTTCAATGCGGCCAGCGCCGCCTTGTTCGGCGCGCTCGGCGTGGCGGCCGCGGTGCTCGGCAGCGCCGCGCCGGCGCTCGAAGCAGCCCGCGCGCGGCCCGCGCAGGCGCTCAAGGCCGGCGACGAGGAAACGCCCCTCAAACGGCTGAACCGCGCGCGCTCACTGCTCGGCGCGGCGCTCGCCCTCGTGCTCGGCATCGCCGCCACCCAGTTGCCGCCGGTCGACGGCCTGCCGTTGTTCGGCTACGCGGCGGTCGCGCTGCTGCTAATCGGCGGCGTGATGGCGATGCCGTTCGTCGCGCGCACCGTGTTCACCGCGTTGCCGGATGCGCGGCGCGCCGTGCCGCAGCTCGCGCTCGCGCAGCTTGCGCACGCGCCGGGACGCGCGGCGATCGGGCTCGCAGGCATCGTCACCAGCTTCAGCCTGATGATGGCGATGGCAATCATGGTGTCGAGCTTCCGCATCGCCGTCGACGACTGGCTGCAGCTGATCCTGCCCGCGCCGCTCTATCTGCGCGCGGCGCCGGCCGGCGACAGCGGCTTTCTGTCGGATGCCGAACAGGCCAGCATTGCCGCGACGCCCGGCATTACGCGCGCCGAGTTTCTGCGCGCCACGCAGATCACGCTCGACCCGCGCCTGCCGCCGGTCGCGCTGCTGGCACGGCCGATCGATGCGCGCGATCCGGGCGCGCGCCTGCCGCTTACCGGCGCCGCGCTGCCGCCGCGCGCCGGCGAGCCGCCGCCGGCATGGATTAGCGAAGCGATGGCCGACCTGTACCGGCTGCGCGTCGGCGGCCGGATCACGCTGCCGGTCGGCGGACGCCCCGTCGACTTCACGGTGGCCGGCATCTGGCGCGACTACGCGCGGCAGTTCGGCGCGGTCGTCATCGACGCCGCGCAATACCGCACGCTCGCCGCCGACACGCGCGCCACCGACGCCGCGCTATGGCTCGCGCCGCACGTAACGCCCGCGCAGGCCATCGCACGTATCCGCGAGCGGCTGCCGGGTGGCGCCCGGCTGACGTTCTCCGAGCCCGGCGAGATTCGCGCCGCGAGCCTGAAGATTTTCGACCGGAGTTTCGCGGTCACCTATCTGCTCGAAGCAGTCGCGGTGCTGATCGGCCTGTTCGGTATCGGCGCGAGCTTCGGCGCACAGGCGCTGGCGCGCACCCGCGAGTTCGGCGTGCTGCGGCATCTGGGCGTCACGCGCGGCCAGATCGGCGCGATGCTGGTGCTCGAAGGCGCGCTGGTCGCGCTGCTCGGCGTCGCGGCGGGCCTCACGCTCGGCGTGGTGATCGCGGCGGTATTGGTCTACGTGGTGAATCCTCAGTCGTTTCACTGGACCATGACGCTGCATATGCCGTGGGCGCTGTGCGCCGTGCTGGCCAGCGCGGTCGTGCTGGCGGCGGCGCTGACCGCGCTGTGGAGCGCCCGTTCCGCGTTGTCGGTCGACGCGGTGCGCGCGGTGCGCGACGACTGGTAACGCATACGATGAAACGACGCTCCTTTCTCGCCCTGCCCGTCGCGCTCGCGCCGCTCACTGCCCCGCTGATCGCGCCGCGGCTCGCACACGCCGCACGGCCGGACTATCCGCCGGTCACGAGCGGCCACCCGCTGGTGTTTCCGCGCGACTTCGGCGCCCATCTGCCGTTTCGCACCGAGTGGTGGTACGCGACCGGTTGGCTCAATACCCGCGACGGCGCCGCGCTCGGCTTCCAGGTGACCTTTTTCCGCTCGCGTCCGGATCTCGACGACGCGAATCCGAGCGCCTTCGCGCCGCATCAGCTGCTGTTCGCGAACGTCGCGCTCAGCGACCCGCGCGCGGGCGCCTTGCAGCTCGACCAGCGCTCGGCGCGCCGCGGCTTTGGCCTTGCCGACGCGAGCGAAACCGACACCAACGTACAGATCGGCGACTGGTCGCTGCAACGCAGTGCCGCCGCGGATGGCGCGAGTCTCTATCGGGTAGACATCGCCGCCGCGGACTTTGCGTTCGCATTTACGATGCGCGCCACACAACCCGTGCTGCTGAACGGCACGCACGGCGTAAGCCGCAAAGGCCCGCTGCCAGAACAGGCAAGCTTCTATTACAGCGAACCGGCATTGCGCGTGGCGGGCATGCTGACCCGCCAGCGCCGCGCAGGCGGTCAACCTGAAGCGGTCGAAGGCAGCGCGTGGCTCGACCATGAATGGTCGTCAGCGCTGCTTGCCGAACAGGCGGTCGGCTGGGACTGGATCGGCATCAACCTCGACGACGGCACCGCGCTCATGGCGATCCGCATTCGCGACAAGGCCGGCCGCACGTTCTGGGGCGGCGGCACCTTGCGCGATGCGCACGGTGCGACGCGCGAACTCGCACAGCACGAAGTGAGCTTCACGCCGCTGCGCTGGTGGCGCTCGCCGCATACGGAGGCGCGCTATCCGGTGGCGATGCGCGTCGATGCGGGCGGGCTGCAGCTGGTGCTGACTCCGCTGTTCGACGATCAGGAAGTGGACAGCCGCGCCAGCACCGGCGCGGTGTACTGGGAAGGCGCGGTGACGGCGGCACGTCCGGCGAGCGACGGCCGCAGCGCGGCGCAGACGCTCGGCCGCGGGTATCTGGAGTTGACGGGGTACGTGGAGAAGCTGGAGTTTTAGCGGTCGTGTGGTTGGGTGTGAGTCGCGTGCGTGGCCGCGGGTGGCGTGTGTAGCCGCGGCTGGCATGTGTAGCCGCGGGTGGCGTGCGTAGCCGCAGGCGGCGTGCATGGCCGCAGGTGGCGCCGGTCGTGCGTGGTGAGTGGTGCGGCTCGCTCGCGTGCCGTGAACGCAGCGGTGCGCGCTCAGCGCTCGGACGCAACCGCCTTGGCAGGCTTCACACGCTCCGCTGCTGTCCGTCCGCCCCCTTCGACGCGAGGTTCATCGGCACGGCGCTCGACGGCACGGTGTTGGTCGCTACTGCGTTGCTGGGCGCCGCGCGGCTCAGCACTGCGCTCATCCGCACCGCGCTGGCTTGCGCGGTGCTGGTCGACACGCCGCCACACCTCGGCACACTGCCACGAGAGCAACGAAAGACAGCCGAAACTCACTTCGCGCATCCGCTTGACGAGCGCAAGCGAAATCGCCGCATTGTGATCGACGCCGAACAGCCGCGCGAGCAGCACCACTGCCGCCTCCTGCACACCGAGCCCGGCCGGCACGAAGAACGCCGCATGCCGCACCGCCTGGGTGATCGCCTCGATCGCCACCGCGCCGCCCACCGACACCGGATGCCCGAGCAGCTTCAGCGCCAGCCAGGTTTCGAGCGCGCCGAGCACATAGCCGGCCAGTTGCCACAGAAAGGCCCGCAACAACACGCCGGTACGCAGCATCAACGCATCGATGTCGACATCGAGCCGCTTGCCGTCGATACGTTGCAGAATCGGATTCGAAGCACCGAACAGCCGCTTCGCGAAGCGCTCGATCGTCACGAAGATGCCGCCGCGCCGCATCAGCACGACCACCGTCGCCGGCACCGGCAGCGACAGCACGAGGCCGAGCACGATCGCCATCCACCCGTCGCCGCGCTGCGACGACGCCACGATCAGCACCACACCGATCGCGGAGAACACATACTGCACCGCCAGCGTCACCACTACTTCGACGATCACCGACGCCGCGACCGCGCTGCCGTCCGGCACGCGCCATTGCGCAAGCCGGATGCCGATCACCTCGCCGCCGATGCCCGCCACCGGTAGCAGCCGGTTTACCGCTTCGCGCACGGTGGCCACCCACCACAAGAACGCGAGCGATGCGCGCCCATCGAGCAGCACCCGCCAGCCCTGTGCATCGAGCAGCAGCGGCAATGCATGCAACGGAATCAGCAGCAGCAGCGCGTAGCCGGCCTGCGCGATCATATGCAGCGCGCCGCCTAGTTCCAGCTTCAGCGTCATTGCCAGCAGAATCGCGATGCCGACCGGCAGGCCCAGCCAGCGCAGCCATTTCATGACAGCACCGCGCCCCGTGCGCACACGTCGCCGAAACCGCCGCGCAGCGCACCGGCCGCGGTCAATGCCGAAGCAACCCGCGGCGACAGCAGCGCATTCAGTTCGTCGGCATGGCGATAGCTGCGCATGCCTTCGGACAGCACGCCATCGCCGGGCGTGGCCGGATGACAATAGATCTCGCCTACGCCACGCGGCAGATGCGCAATCGCATCGAGCAGCACCGCCTCATCCATGCGCCCGGTGTGCGCAATGCCGACCACGTAGTCGTTATGCGCGATGCCGGCGCGCTGCAGACGCGCACGCACGCTCGCCATCCACGGCTTGATCCATGCCGGCGAATCCGCTTCGTAAGGCAAGCGCATCGCGCGCATGCCGTAGTCGCGGCCGATCTGCAGAATCATCGACAGCACGGTGGGATGCAGATGGAAATGCTTGTGCGTGTTTACATGATCGAGCACGAGGCCGGTGCGCCGGAACGCCTCGAATTGCGCGCGGATTTCCTGCGCGAGTTGCTCGCGTACATGCGGCAGAAAGAAGAAGCGAAACCCGTCGCGCACCATGCGGTCGCCGAAGCGGCCGTCCGCATCGACCAGCGCGGGAATCGCTTCGCGCGGCAGCAGCGCCGCGCCATCCGCGAGCACCAGGTGCAGGCCGACGCGCAGCTCCGGCAGACGGCGCGCACGCTCGATCGCATCGCACGCGGCCGGTGCGCCGACCATCAGGCTCGCCGCAGTCAGCACACCGTGCAGATGCGCGCGCTCCACTGCATCGTTGACACGTGTGTGCAAGCCGAAATCGTCGGCGGTAAAGATCAGCGCACGACTCGCGCGCTGCGGCGTCGCGCCAGCCGCGTTCACGCCTCGTGCGCCCTCAGGAAACGGAAGAACTCGACCCCTTCGCGCAGCCGCCGCTTCATCATGTCCCAGCTCATCAGCATCTCGCGGAGGATTTCCCAGATCTTCGACGGCCGGAAATAAAACTGCTTATAGAAGCGCTCGAGGTCGTGATAGATCTCGTCGCGCGACAGGTGCGGATAGCCGATCGCAGCCAGCTGCACGCCTTCCTTGCTGACAAGGTTGATCACCTTGTTCTCTTCGAGCCAGCCGTTTTCGACTGCCTGCTTGTACAGCGTCGTGCCGGGATACGGCGCGGCCAGCGACACCTGGATCGTATGCGGGTTGATGTCTTTCGCGTACGCGATGGTCTTTTCGATGGTCTCTTTGGTCTCGCCGGGCAGGCCGAGAATAAAGGTGCCGTGAATCTTGATGCCGAGCTTGCGGCAGTCTTCGCTAAAGCGCCGCGCGATATCGGTGCGCAAGCCCTTCTTGATGTTCAGCAGGATCTGGTCGTCGCCCGATTCATAGCCGACCAGCAGCAGGCGCAAGCCGTTTTCCTTCATGATCTTCAGCGTCGAATACGGCACATTCGCCTTGGCATTGCATGACCACGTGACACCCAGCTTGCCAAGACCGCGCGCGATTTCTTCGACGCGCGGCTTGAAGTCGGTGAAGGT
>DATLOW010000066.1:0-15229 GCA_035536055.1 Paraburkholderia sp.
CAACCAGTACCGAAGGCAAAAACCATTCGTTGACGAACAGCGCGCCGACGCGCGACCAGACGCCGCCGACGCCGCTTGCGCGATACAGGCAGGTCACCACGCCGACGCGCGGATCGGCGAGCGGCGCGCAGACGCGTTGCAGATAGTCGGGCTCGACGGCGATATCGCTGTCGGCGATCACTAGCAGATCGTAGCGCGCGCGTTCGGTGAGATTGATCAGGTTACTGACTTTCAGATTGCTGCCGTGTACGCGCGAGTCGACCACCAGATCGATATCGCAATGCGGGTAGGCCGCTTGCAGCCGTTCGACCACCGCGATCGCCGGATCGTGCGGCGACGACACGCCGAACAGCAGTTGAAAGCAAGGGTGGGTTTGCTCGCAGAATGTTGCGAGGTTTTCGTAAAGGCGTGGCTCAGCGCCGCACAGCGGTTTCAATACGCTGATCGCGCCTGGCAGTGCAGCCGACCGTGCGCCGGCCGGAGCATGCCGCGCGCGGCGCGCGCGTTCGGCGGTAATGCGCCGGCGCATCAGGCCGGAAGCGAATGCTGCGTAAAGCGTCGCGCTCCAGCAGATGGCCATCAGCAGCCATTGTGCGCAGACGGTCCAATGCGTCGTCATCGCAAGGGCGCCTCACTAAACCGCCGTGTATCGGTAAACGCACGGAACATTATCTTTAATATGACAAACATCGACATTGCCTCGTGCTTACCGATCGACGAGAGCGTAAGGTTTGGATGTGAAGCGCAGATGAAGCACGACCAGCGCCAGCCACGGGCACTTTACCGAAACCCGGACGAGTTCGCACGGTACTCGTGCTCCGCTAGCGTAGTCGCGCTTCAGCGCTTTGTCGAAGGCGAGGTGCGCGATACAGCGCACGGCCGTCACGCAGCACACGATGAAGGCGAGGCCGGCCAGCCGGAACCAGAGATTCTGAAAGGAATGATCCGCCACACCGAACAGATGCGCGATCACCATGCCGACTTCGATGCACACCGCGCATAGCGACGCGGCCATCAAATGAACTCGCAGCATGTCGATCGTGGTTTGTTTCATGGCTTTAACCAGAACGCGTAGCGCGACACATGTCGATTTTCTTTCTGCCTGATTGCGATACGTTGACAGTTGCGCAATGCACTCTTTACGTCGCACGCCTTGGCGCGCGCTTTTGTCCTGGCAAGCGCGCTTTCGCTTTGCACGGCGGTCGTGCGACACGTCATCGAATTATGCTAGCAGGCACAACCTGAAGGGAAGATTAAGCACGCTGGATACGCGGCATCGCAGTGTGCGGTGATGCCGCGTATCTTGCCGTCAAGCACAAAAAGTGCTTGCCACAGGCATCGATCGAACGAACGTGCAGCGTTCGCCCAGGGGTGCGCGGGCGCACAGGCCGCTCGCGTTTGCCTTGTCTTTAGAATTATCGAGGCATGTTTTTACGTTAATGTTATGCGGCCGCTTCACCGGGCATACTAAGCTTGTGCGACTTGGCGTTTTGCATCAGCAATGGTGTCTTGGCATGCCGCACAATAAGCCCATACAACAACTCGATATCCAGCCTGACAATCGCATTTTCGCCCACATGATCGACGACGAAGCGAACCCGTGCCTGTCCTGCGGCGCGTGCTGCCAGCATTTCCGCGTTTCCATGTATATGGGCGAGATGGCCAGCGCGCCCGGCGGCACCGTACCCGATGAGCTGGTAAGCCGCGTCAATGCGTTCATGGTCTGTATGAAAGGCACCGAAACGGGCGGCCGCTGCGTCGCGCTGCGCGGCGCAGTGGGTCAAGCCGGCGTGCACTGCGGCATCTATGCGATGCGGCCGACGCCATGCCGCGAGTTTCGCGTGTGGGACGACGACGGCGAGCCGAATCCGGATTGCCAGCGCCTGCGGGTCGGCATCGGTTTGCCGCAGCTAGCGGCGCTGCAGGTCTAAAGCGCTGCACGGCGGCGCGCAGCGGCCATGCGTTGCACGCCGCGCGTCTAGCGCCTTGCGTTCCGCCTTTAGCGTTTCAGGCGTTCGATCAGCGCGATGCCCGCAGCCGGGTTATGCACCTTGTGACCGCTGATCACGTACAGGAACACGTCGCGCGCTTCGCGCGGCGCATCGCCTTGCGCTACCGTCTGCAGATTCTTAGGCATGCCACCCGCCGCCCATGTGCGCGCGCACTCGGCCCATGCGTCGAGCGCGGCATTGTCGTAGCCCTGCGCGTAGGCATCGGTAGTGCCCATGATGCGCGCATAGACGAACGGCGCGGTCACGTCGGCGATCTGCAGGTACTTCGAGTCGCCGGCCATCACGATCGCTACGCCGTATTTGCGTGCGAGCGCAACGAACTCGGGATCGCGAAAACTCTCGTGCCGTACTTCGACCGCGTGCCGCAATGCGCGGCCGCCGGCTTGCGGCGGCAGCAATGCGAGAAACGCGCCGAAGTCTTGCGCATCGAACTGCTTGGTGGGCGCAAACTGCCAGTTGATCGGGCCGAGCTTGTCGCCCAGTTCGAGGATGCCACTGGCGACGAAACGCTCGATCGATTCGCCCGCTTCCGCCAGCACGCGGCGATGCGTGGCGAAGCGCGGCGCCTTGAGCGCGAACACGAAATCGTCCGGCGTTTCGTCGCGCCACTTCGCAAACGACTCAGGCTTTTGCGAGCCGTAGAACGTGCCGTTGATCTCGATCGACGTCAGCTGCCGGCTCGCGTATTCGAGTTCGCGCTTTTGCGTCAGGCCTTCGGGATAGAAGACGCCACGCCACGGTTCGAAAGTCCAGCCGCCGATGCCGACGCGGATCGTGCCTGCGGCGCCGCGGGGGGATGGTTTTGCGGTTGACGGCTTTACCGCGAGGGTATCTGCGGCGGGGGTCTTCGCCGCAGGGGTCTTCGCCGCAGGAGTCTTCGGAGTCTTCGCAACAGCAGGCGTCTTTGCAGCAGCAACCTTCTTCGCGGGCACCTTGACCGCAGCAGTCTTCTTCGCAGGCACCCTGCCCGCAGGTGACTTCTCCGCAGCCGCCTTTGCCGGCGCGCCCTTGGCCGCAACCTTTTTCGCGCCGACGGTTTTAGTCGCCGCGCCAGCAGCCCTCTTGACGCCTGCCTTACCCGTTGCCTGCGCAACCGGTTTCGCGGCCTTCTTCGCGCCAGCCTTCTTCACCGGTACCACCGTCTTTGCCGATGCCGTCTTCGCCGATGCCGTCTTCGCGGCGGCTGGGTTGCGTGCTGCCATGATCTGTCGTCTCCCCTCAGTGCAATTCGCTCAAGTGTAGCGAATTGCAGCGGCGCGCTGTCACGTACCCACCCGCAGCGTCGACCGATCGCGCCCGATGGTGCACCTCCGCGAGACGCGCAATCAGTCGCTACCGCGCGCGCCTAGCCTTGCACGAGCGGTCCATACACCGCCGGCCGCCGGTCGCGCAGCACATGGTTGAACGTATTCAACTGCCGATGCCGCCGCGCATCGGCAAGATTCAGCTCCGCGAGCAGAATCTCTTCGTCGGTCGCACTGGCGGGCCCCGCCACCGGCCAGCCGTGCGCGTCGACGATCACACTGCAGCCGAGGAACGGCTGCCCCCGTTCATTGCCAACCCGGTCGGCCGCCGCCACGCACAAGCCGTTCGAATGCGCGCCGCTCATCGCCAGCAGGTTCGCCATCACCGGCAGATGCGCCGGCTGTTCGGGCATCGGCACCCAGTTGGTCGGTACGCACAGCAGATCCGCGCCACCGCCCGCAGCGAGGCGGAATACCTCGGGAAACCAGATGTCGTAGCAGATCGCGCACGCGATGCGGCCAAACGGTGTCGCAAACACCGGCACGCCGAGATCGCCCGGCTCGAAGAACAGATTCTCGTCGCCCCACAGATGCAGCTTGCGATAGTTGCCCAGCACCCGCTGCGGGCCGATCACCGCGGCGGCGTTATACAGCACGTCGCCGGCGCGTTCCGCATAGCCGGCGATCAGCGTGACGTTCAGCCGCGCGGCCAGCGCCGCCCAGCTGCTGATGGTCGCGCCGCCGTCGAACGGCTCGGCGAGTGCAAACGCCTCTTCACGCGATTCGAATACGTAGCCCGAATTGCACAACTCGGGCAGCACGATCAGTTGCGCACCGCGCGCATGCGCCTGCCCGATCAATTCCGCCGCATGCGCGAGATTGCGCGCCTTCGCGCCCACCTCGGGCCGCATCTGGATACACGCAACCTTCACGCGGCTCTCGTTACCTGCGCTCATGGTGTGTCGCTCCGTGACAGCGGCGCACGTCGTTCGTGCCACCGATGGATGTTTTCATAGGCCTGCGCGACGCGCAGCACAGTCGCTTCGTCGAACGGCTTGCCGGCAATCTGCAAGCCGACCGGCAGACCGCGCGAATCGAAACCGCACGGCAGCGACAACGCCGGCAAGCCGGTCAGATTGAACGGATAGGTCAGGCGCCACGAAGCCGCGAGCGGGCTCTCTTCGAGGCCGCCGGTCACGACGCTGGCCTGCCCGCGTTGCCACGCGGTGACCGGCGAAGCCGGCGTCACGATCGCGTCGACGCGCGCAAACACGGCTTTGAAATCGTCGATCAGACGCGCGCGCAACTGCTCGGCCTTCAGATAATCGGCGGCCGTCACCAGCCGGCCGATTTCGACCAGCGTGCGCACGTCGTCGGTCATCGCTTCGCTCGCGCGGCGTTGCAGACCGAGGTCGTGATACGCGCTCGATGAAGCGAGTTCGATCGCATAGATCGCGCCCAACCCGTATTGCAGATTCGGCACTTCAAATTCGACAATGCTCGCACCGAGCGCAGCAAGATCCATGATCGCCTGTTCGACGCGCGCTTCGACATCCGCTTCGTTCGCGCCGAAGAAATGGTTGCGGCACACGCCAATGCGCAGACCCGCGACGCCCTGCCCCAGCTGCGCGGTGAAATCCGGCACCGGCACATCGGCGCTACCCGGGTCGCGCGCATCGAAGCCGGCCAGCACGTTCAGCAGCAGCGCGGCGTCGCGCACCGACAGCGCGAGCGGCCCCGCATGATCGAGCGACCAGCTGTGCGGCACGATGCCCACGCGGCTCACGCGGCCGAAGCTCGGCTTCAGTCCGACCACGCCGCACAGGCTGGCCGGAATGCGGATCGAGCCGCCGGTGTCCGAGCCGAGTGCGCCGTACGCGAAGCCCGCCGCGAGCGCCGCGCCCGAGCCGCCGCTGGAGCCGCCGGGGATCCGCGACAGGTCCCACGGATTGCGCGTCGGCGGCGTCTCGGTGCCCCATGCGAATTCGTGCGTGCGGGTCTTGCCGACCAGCACCGCGCCGGCCGCACGCAGCCGCGCGACCGCCGCCGAGTCTTCGCGCGCGAACGTATAGCCGGGTGCGCGGCTGCCCGCGGTAGTCGGCATCTCGGCGGTCAGGTAGTTGTCCTTGATCGCGATCGGCACGCCGTGTAGCGGCCCGCGATGGATACCGCGCGCGATTTCGTCCGCGCATTGCGCGGCTTGTGCGGCGGCGTCGGGGTTCAGGCATTCGAAAGCGAGGATCTGGCCGTCGTGCGCGGCAATGCGCGCCTGCAACGTCTGCAGCACTTCGAGTGGTGATTGTTCGCCGGCGGCGAGGCGCGCGGCCAGCGCGGTCAGGTCGTCGTTCATCGCGGCTCCGTCGGGTCGGTGTGGCGCATGGTTGCGTGCGCAACTTGCTGGGCGGCGCCGGCGCCGACGTCGTCGCTGCGGCAATAGGCACGCGCCAGATCGAACACGACCGCAGGATGCTGCTCCGATAGATCGAGCGTGCGCAGCTTGCTGATCTCCGCGAGGATCGAGCGATAGACGTCGAGGTTGTGCGTCACACGTTCCGCGGCGAAATCCGCGCCAAGCCAGCGCGACAGCACACCGGCATCATGCTGTTCGACGCTTTGCGACGCGCCGGGCCGCTGCGCCGGCGGGGTCAGCAGCATCTGCGTCACTTCCGGCGGCGGCGTGCGGCCCGGGTCGTCGCGTGTCGGCATGCCGGCGACGAACGGCGCGACCTGCAGGCGCGCAACTTCGAAGATGCGCCGCAATTCCGCCACCGGCTCCGGATGCTCATCGACGCGCAAATCGACGCTCGCGTAAGCCTCGTTGCGCATCACCGTCAGCGCCGCCGACTGCCGGCCGCGCTTGTCGCCGCCCGCCGCCTGGCCGGCCTCCAGTGCGCGCATCAGGCGCTCTTCGAGCGTGCAGCCATCGCTTGCCTCGTACGCGCGCTGCATGGCATCGAGCGTGGCCGCGCCGGTCAGCATGTTGCCCTGAATCGTGTAGGCGTCGCCGTTGCGCTGGCCGGCCCAGTCGGTGCATTGCGGGCCGGTCCACACCGCGGCGCGCCCACCGCTGTCGACGATGCCGATCTGCCGCAGATCTGCGGCGGGGTCGCTGCCCAACACGTGTTGCAGCGCCTGTTGCGCGCTGCCGCCCTGTTCGAGCCGCTCGAGTGCGCCCAGCGCCAGGTAAGGATTGACCCACGACTGCGTCGATATCGCGCCGACGCCCGTCCGAACGTGAATGCACAGCGCGCCGACCGCAGGCACCGCCGTACTGACGGCAACGCCTAGCGCGCCGGTTTGCACACAGCGCGCGACGATGGAAAAAGTCATGACCGATGTCCCTAGTTCGCCTATAGCGACAGATAACGCGCCACCGTCGCCTGCGCGGACGGATCGGCGGTCGACCCTGCGGCCGGAATTTCGCCCAGTTCGAGCACGGCATAGCGGTTCGCCACCGCGAACGCAAAACGCACATGCTGTTCGACCAGCAGCAGCGACGTGCCGGCGCTATCGCGCTCGCGCTGCAAAATACCGGTAAGCCGCTCGATCACCGAAGGCTGCATGCCCTCGGTGATTTCGTCGATCAGGATCAGTTTAGGCTTACGGATCAGCGCGCGCGCCACCAGCAGCATCTTCTGCTCGCCGCCCGACAAGGTGCCGGCTTTCTGCCGCAAACGCTCCTTCAGGAACGGGAACAGATCTTCGATGCGCGCGAACGACGGCTTGAAATCGCGGTCGCGTTCGAGCGCGAGCTTCAGGTTTTCTTCGACGCTCAGGTCCTGAAACAGCGCCTGTTCCTGCGGAATATACGCAACGTCGCGCCGCGCGATGCGATTCGGCGGCATACCCGCGGTCCGCTCGCCGAACAACGCAATGTCGCCGCTCTTCGGGCGGATATAGCCCATCAGCGTTTTCAGCAGCGTCGACTTGCCCATGCCGTTCTTGCCGAGCAGCGCGACGGCTTCGCCGCGCGCCAGCGTCAGGTCGATGCCCTTCAATACCATCGCCTCGCCGTAGCCGCTTTGCAGCGCATCGATTTTCACTGCAGCCTGTGCATTCATGCACTGCCCTCCGCATTCGCTGCGCCGGTATGCGATTCGCCGGCGTACACCGCGCGCACCAGCGCCGAATTGACCACCTCGTCGACGCCGCCGTCCATCACGATGCGCCCCTGGTGCAGCACGACGATCCGCGAACTGATCTCGCGCACGAAGTCGAGATCGTGTTCGACCAGCAGCAGACACATCCGGTAACGCGTGGCGAGCGCGACGAAAATGGCGCCGATCTGCGTACGTTCCTGTTTGGTCAGGCCGGCCGTCGGTTCGTCGAGCAGGATCGTGCGCGGTTCGAGCGCGAGCACCATCGCCAGTTCCAGCGCCTGCTTCTGCCCGTGCGACAGATAGCGGCATTCGCGCTCGGGAATCTTGTCGAGGCCGGTCAGGCGCAGCACGTCGAGCGCCGGCTGCGGCAGTTCGAGCGTCGTGTCGCGTTTCCACTTTGCCGGCGGCGCGATCCGGTAACGCGCGATGCGCAGCGCCTCGGCCACGCTCAGCGATTCGAACACGGTGGCCGTCTGAAACTTGCGGCCGATGCCGAGCGCCACACAATCGTACGGCGCGAGCTTGCGGATATCTGCACCGCCGATCTCGACGGTGCCGCCCGAGCGCTGCGCACCATCCGCGATGCAGCGCATCAGCGTGCTCTTGCCGGCGCCGTTCGGGCCGATCAGGCTCAGCAGCTCGCCAGCATGCGCATCGAAGCTGATGCCGTCGAGCACCTTCAGGCTGCCGAAGTGCTTCTGCACGTCGCGCAACGACAGTGCCGGCCGCGGCGTTTGCGCAGCGTCGCGCTCGCGCGCCGGCGCCGCGACGAATTCCACCGCAAGCGGTGCGATGCGCCGGCGGCGCGGCACCGCGCGGCGCAGCGCATTGACCGCGAGCGGCGCAAGCCCGCGCGGCATCGCAACAATCACCACGACGAACGCGACGCCGACCAGCAGCATCCAGATATACGGCAGATTGCCGCTCAGATACGCGCTGCCGACGTCGATCAGCAACGCGCCGACGATCGGCCCGAGCAGCGAGCCGCGTCCACCGAGCGCCACCCAGATCACCAGCTCGGTGCCGAACACAAAGCCCGCGTATTCCGGCGCGACCACCATCTGCACGCACGCAAACAGATAGCCGGCAGCCGCCGCGACCAGCGCGCAGACATCCATCAGCCGCGCTTTGTAGCGCGATACGTCGATGCCCAGATACTCGCAGCGCGATTCGTTCTCGCGAATCGCTACCAGCAGGCGGCCCGCGTCGCTGCGCACGAACAGCCACGCAATCACCGCCACCACTGTCAAAAATGCGCCGGCGATAAAGAACCATGCTTCAAGCGGCACATCGAAACTGTCGAAGCCCGACAGCCCGCTGCTCGAGCCGGTAAACTCGCCGCCCGAATAAATGCCTTGCACCAGCACGATCGGCAGCACCAGCGTGACCACCGACGCATACAGTGGCGAAGCACCGTGATAGAAAGCCAGCCAGCCGATCGCGCGCGACACCAGCCACGCGGCTGCGAGACCCGCAGCGAGCGCGCCGGCCGCGAGCGGCAGCGAGAAGCCCGCATGCGTGAACACGAGGCCTGCCGCATACGCGCCGATGCCGAAGAACGCCGACTGCCCGAAGGTCAGAATGCCGGTATAGCCCCACAGCAGATCGACGGTCAAGGCGAGCGCCGCATACAGAAACGCGCGGATCAGGTTGTTGACCAGAAAGGTCGGCAGCGCAATGCTGCATACCGCAATGACCGCCAGCGCGGCCACGCCGACAGCCACCGGCATGCGCCACGCGGGCCCCGCGCCACTGCGCAGCGTCATCGTCGAAACGGGATCAGCCACGAGCAAAGCCCTCCGGACGAATGCGCAACAGCAACGCGGCAAGCACGGCGATCGTCAGACCGCCGAGCACCGGATTGATAAAGGTGCTGACCAGCACCTGCGCGCCGCCGAGCACTGTGCTCGCGATCGCCAGATTCACCAGCGACGAGCCCGCCACCAGCACCAGCATAAACGCGCCGACGATCCACGGCACCCCCATGTTCGGATCGACGCTGGCGAGCGGCGTAATCAGACAGCCGGCCACCGAAGCGAGCGCGGCGCCGGTGCAGAACGTGATGAAACGCACCCGCGTGCTGCTGATGCCGAGGCCGCGCGCCAGCGCTTCGTTCATGATCACCGCGCGCGTCTGCAAGCCGAGGCGCGTGCCGTTCAGCAACCAGCCGAGCGCCAGCGCAATCACGAGCGCGACGCCGACCAGAATCAGCCGGTACGCCGAATACTGCGCGCCCGGCAGCGCCAGCGCGCCGGTTACCGGACTTTCCACCATCTGCACACCGCGCCCGAACACCAGCGTGATGATCTGGCCGACGATAATGCCGAGCCCCCATGTCGCGAGAATCGCATCGAGTGGCCGCGCATACAGCGGCCGCACGATGAAACGCTCGACCGCCATGCCGAGCACGAAGCCGATCGCAAGCGCGCATGGAATGCCCCACCACCAGCTGAGGCCTGCCTGCGTGACGATCACGCTCGCATAGCCGCCGGTAGTCAGAAACGCACCGTGCGAAAAGTTGATGATCTTCATCACGCCGAACACGAGCAGCAGCCCGGTCGACACGATAAAGAGAATCGCCGCCGTAGTGACGACATCGAGCCCGAGGTTCAGCATTGCTATACCGTCTCCCTGTTGCTTACTTCAACGACGGGCACTGCTCGCCCGGATCGACGTTCTTGAACGACTCGATCACCTTCACCGAACCGTCAGCCTGCACCTGGCCCAGATACATCGTCAGCGGCGTATGGCGCTGCTTGTCCATCCTGATCGTGCCGCGCGGGCCGTCGAACGACACCTGCGCAAGCGCCGGAATCACCTTGGCCGAATCGGTGCTGCCGGCTTTTTCGACGGCCGCCTTGTACAGGTAGATCGCTTCATACTGCGGCACCGACAGATCGTTCGGCGTCTTCAGATCGGCGCCGAAGCGCTTTTGCATCGCTGCCAGAAACTGTTTGTTGGCGGGCGTGTCGATGTTGGTCACGTACGAGCCGGAGATGTAGATACCTTCCGCATCGCTGCCCATGCTTTTTGCGGTGCCTTCGTCGACGGCCAGATTGCCGTACGGCACTTTCACGCCGGCTGCGCGCAGCTGCTTGGTCAACGTGACGTTCGGCGCACCGCCCGCGGTCGACGTGATGATCGCGTCCGGCTTGGCCGCCTGCAGCTTGCTGATGATCGGCGTCCAGTCGGAACCGTCCATCGGCAGATACTCGTTGCCGACCACCTTGCCGCCCTTCTTCTCGATGTAGCTCTTCGTGAAGTCGAGCATGCCGCGGCCGAACGCGTAGTCGCTGCCGATCAGGAAGAACGTCTTCGCGTTCTTCTGCTTCATGAAGTAATCGACGATCGGCGCGACCTGTTGATCAGGCACCCATGCATCGACGTACATATAGCGGTTGCACGAACGGCCTTCGTAGAACGACGTGTAGATAAACGGCGTCTTGCCGCGCGTGACGATTGGCAGACCCGCGTTGCGCGCAGCGCTGGTTTCCATCGAGATCAGCGCGTTGACCTTCTTGTCGAAGATCAGCGAATCGAAGGCCTTTTGCGCGCCGGCCGCACCGCTGCCGTCATCGGCCACTTCGAGCGCGACCTGGCGGCCCAGAATGCCGCCCTTCGCGTTGATCTCGTCGACTGCCAGCTGCGACGACTGCACGACCGATGGCGCCACCACGCTGTTCGCGCCGCTCAGGCCCACCGGTACGCCGATCTTGATCGGATCGGCGGCGAGCGCGCCGCTGCTTGTCAAAGCTGCGGCCAGCAAGGTCGACACCAGCGCGCCGGCCATCGTCGCGCGACGCCAGCCGCGCGCACCCGTAGCAATCATTCCGTGTTTCATGGTTTTCTCCTGTTTGTTCGTTGATTTCGTTCGATGCTCGAGTGCGTCGTCCGACGCAGGTGCACCGGACGACGCGCTCCATTCAAAGCTGCACGCCGCGCGTCAACGCGCCGTCAACCACCACGTTGGTGCCACTGATAAAGCTGGCCGCCGGACTCGACACGAACACCACCGCATTCGCCACTTCCTGCGGCCGCGCCATGCGGCCCATTGGATTCAGCGCGAGCGAATCGGCAAACAGCTTCGGATCGGTCTTTTCGATGTGATCCCACACGCCGCCCGGGAAATAGGTATTGCCCGGCGACACCGCGTTGGCACGAATGCCCTTCGGCGCGAGCTGAAACGCGAGGCCTTGCACGTAATGCAACACGGCCGCCTTGAAGGTGCCGTATGGGCCCGCGGCAAAATCGATCTCGCGCGCCGACACGCTCGAGATGGCCACGATCGATGCAGCCTTGCTGGCCTCGAGATACGGCATCGCGGCGGTGACCAGATTGACGGTGCCCATCATGTCGGTCTCGAACTCGGCGCGCCACGACTTCTCGTCGTTGCCGATCGACAGCGCGCTGACGTTCGCAACCACGATGTCGAGACCGCCGAACGTATCGGCGGAAGTGCGGGTCCAGGCCTGCAACGCGGCGCCGTCCGACACGTCGACCGCCGCACCGGTCACGCGCCCGCCTTTCGCGGCACGCTTTTGCAGTTCGGCAACGGTCTGTTCGACCAGCGCGCTGTCGCGCGCGCAGATCGCCACATCCGCGCCTTCATCGACGAAGGTCTGCGCGATCGCCAGACCAATGCCGCGTGTGCCGCCGGTGACGACGACCTTCAACCCTTTCAGCTGCAGATCCATATTGGTGTCTCCTCAAGGTGCCAGATACTTCTTGCTGATTGCGGCGCCGACCGAATATTTCGGGTCGACGAAATTGCCGAGACGCACCTGACCGCATTGGCTCAGCATCATGTAAGCGTCCCAGCGCTCATAGCCGAATTCGGCTTCGAGCCAGCGCACCAGCTCGTTATAGGCGATGCGGGTGGCGTCTTCGAGCGGCCGCGCGCTGCCGATCGTCATCAGCAGCAGTTCGGTTTCGAGGCGCGGCCAATGGATCTCCCAGCTCTTGATCAGGTCGACGTGAATGGTCGTGGTGCTCGCGTATTCGACTGCGGTGCCGCACACTTCGCCGTCGCCCTGGCATGCATGCGCGTCGCCGATAAAGAGCCGTGCGCCCGGCGAGCGCACCGGCAGATACGTGATGCTGCCCGGCCCCATGTCGGGCACGTCCATATTGCCGCCGTGGTTGTCCGGCGTCAGCGAGTTGATCGAATCGATTTCCGGCGACAGGCTCAGCGTGCCGATATGCGGCTTGTACGGCAGCTGCACGCGCTTGCTCCAGTACACGCCGTTTTCGTCGAGGTCGATCTTGCGCGTGATCTCCGGCAGCGGTTCGTTCAGCGTCGCGGTGTAGTCGGTGCCGGTCAGCGCGCCGAAACGCGGAATCAGGCAGCAGGTACCGCGCGGATTGTCGCCGCGCGGCTTCATCGATTCGATATGCACGGCGATCACGTCGCCCTTTACCGCGCCGTCGATCATGATCGGGCCATTCTGCGGATTCAGGAACGGCACCTTCAGATGCTGGCTGAGCAGGTCTTGTTCAGTACGGATCTTGCCGTCGAAGGCGTCGCGCGTTTCGACGATCACGCGGTCGCCCGGGGCGATTTCGAGCACCGGGTCCGAATACGGACCCATCGTGTAGTGGTACGTGCCCTGCCGTTTCTCGGTCAGTTCATGCGTGGTGCCGACGCGGCCGCGGGCAACGCCGCGCGTGTACATGATCGATTGTTCGAGCCAGTTCATCGAGCTGTTCCTGTGGGTGAGGTTGCGAGTGGCGCATGGCGAAGCGGGTGCGCGGTCATACCGAGATCAGCGACCTGACGCCGTTTGCCTCCATCTGGTCGCCGCGGCCTGCCGATACCACCTGGCCGCGTACCAGCACGACATAATCGTCGGCGACCGCCTGGGCGAAATCGAAAAACTGCTCGACGAGCAGGATCGATAGCGAGCCCTTCAGCGAGCGGATCACCGCTTCGATTTCCATCACGATCGACGGCTGGATGCCTTCGGTCGGTTCGTCGAGAATCAGCAGCTTCGGATTGGTCAGCAGCGCGCGGCCGATCGCCAGCTGCTGTTGCTGACCGCCGGACAGATTGCCGGCGATGCGGCGGCGCATCGTCTTCAGGATCGGGAAGGTGCGGAACACGTCGTCGAACGAAAACTGCTTGCCGTGCAGCGATGCGTGGCGCTCGCCGGCGTATGCGCCGATGCGCAGGTTCTCTTCTACGGTAAGCAGCGGGAAAATGTCGCGGCCTTGCGGCACGTAGCCGAGGCCGGCAGCGACGCGTTTGTGCGATGCAGTGCGGGTGATCGTATGGCCGTCCAGCGTGATGTCGCCGGTCTTGGCCGGCAGCAGGCCGACGAGGCACTTGAGCAGCGTGGTCTTGCCCACGCCGTTGCGGCCAAGCACGACTGTGCAGGCGCCTTGCGCGACCGCGAGCGACACGTCGCGCAGCGTATGGCTGCTGCCGTAATACTGGTTGAGCGAGGTAATCGACAGCATGCTCAGCGCCCCAGATAAACCCGAATCACTTCAGGATTGGCGCGCACGCTCTGCATCGAGCCCTCGCCGAGCAGCTTGCCTTCGTGCAGCACGCTGACGAGATCGGCGATCTCGCCCACGAAGTCCATGTCGTGCTCGATGACGATCACCGCGCGCTCAGGCGATCTCAGACCTGCAATCAGTTCGGCGGTACGGCCGGTTTCGTGGTCGGTCATGCCGGCCACCGGCTCGTCGAGCAAAATCACCTGCGGATCGGCGACCAGCAGCATGCCGATTTCGAGCCACTGCTTCTGCCCGTGCGACAGGGTGCCAGCCACCCGGGCACCCTCCGCCGCGAGGCCTATCGTGTCCAGCACTTCGTCGACGCGCGCATGCCGGCGCTCGCTGAGGCGCGAGCGCACCATGTCAGCATAGCCGCGGCCATTACGGATCGCAAGTTCGAGGTTCTCGCGCACGCGCAGCGCTTCGAACACGCTCGGCTTCTGGAATTTGCGGCCGATGCCGAGGCGCGCGATCGCGGTTTCGTCGAGCGCGGCGAGGTTGGTCTCCTTGTTCAGAAATACGTCGCCGGCGGCGGGACGGGTCTTGCCAGTGATCACGTCCATCAGCGTGGTCTTGCCCGCGCCGTTCGGACCGATGATCGCGCGGATCTCGCCGTAGCGGAATTCCATCGACAAATTGGTGATCGCAGCGAAGCCGGAGAAGGTGACCGACAGGCCGCTGATATAGATTGCGGTGCGCGCGGCAGGCGTCGCGTTCATGGCTGACGCTCCCGTCCGGCGGCGGCCTTGAAGGTGCCCCATACGCCGTTGTTGAAGCACACCACGATCAGCAGCGTGACGCCTGCGAGGATGAACGGCCAGACGGCCGGCAGTTCGGCGGTCAGCCAGAACTTGATGCCGTTCACCAGAATTGCGCCGAAGATCGCGCCGAGCAGCGTGCCGCGGCCCCCGATCGCGACCCACACGGCAATTTCCACCGACAGTTGCGGCGATACGATGGTCGGATTGACGATGCCCACCTGCGGCACGTACAGCATGCCCGCGAGCGCCGCCAACACCGCCGACAGGCACCATGCAAGCAGCTTTAGCGTATGCGTGCGGTAGCCGAGAAAGCGCATCCGCGCTTCGTCGTCGCGCACCGCGATCAGCGCGCGGCCGAGCGCCGAGCGTGTCAGATAGCGCACGCCGACATAAGCGGCGACCAGCAGCACGCACGAGGCGACCGCAAGGCCGATCTGCGTCGTTGCGCCCGCAACCGGATGGCCGGCCAGTTGCGTGAAACCGGTCATGCCGTTGTTGCCGCCGAGGCCCACGTCGTTGATGAACAGCAGCAGCATCAGCGCGTAGGTCAGCGCCTGCGTGATGATCGACAGATAGACGCCGTTGATGCGCGAGCGGAACGTGACGAAGCCGAA
>DATLOW010000067.1:0-15012 GCA_035536055.1 Paraburkholderia sp.
AATCGATCCGCATGCATCCGGACCAGGAAACTTTAAAAACGATGATGGAACAAGCTGGCCTCGACGGCGTCAAATATTACAATCTGTCAGCTGGCGTGGTAGCCTTGCATACCGGGACGAAGTATTAGCGTCCCTAACCTCGCGTTTTTAAAGGAAATACCGAAATGTCCGATTCCACCAGACTGTTAGCGCATCGTAAGAATTCGAGGCCTTGGGCGAGGAGAATCGGACTGATCGCAATGGTCGGTTTGATCGCTGCGGGCACGCTGGCTTCGCTCGATGCGGAAGCCAAACGGATGGGCGGCGGACGTAGCTTCGGCCGGCAATCCGATCAATCGTCGATGATGCAGCGGCAAAGCACGCCGCCCGCACAACCGTCGCCGGCGCAGCAGCCCGGCCAGGCCGCTCAGGCACAACGCGCGCAACCGCAGCCGGCACCCGGCGCCGCGGCGGCCGCTCAACCCAATCGCTCGCGCTGGCTCGGGCCGATCGCCGGTCTGGCGGCCGGTCTCGGTATCGCCGCGCTGCTGTCGCACTTTGGTCTTGGCGAGGCGTTCGCCGGCATGATGGCCAATCTGATCATCATCGCGCTGATCGCGATGGTGGCCATCTGGCTGATCCGCAAGTTCATGGGCCGCAAGCGCGACACGGGCACGCCGGCTTACGCCGGCAGCGCGCCGACGCTGAACACGGGCGGTACCGGCTACTCGCAGGAGCCGCGCTATACGGCGCCGCCGACCGGTTCGTATCTCGAGCCGCAGGGCAATCCGTTGACCACGCCGCAAATCGACACCGGCGCGCCGCCCGCGGTGCCGGCCGGCTTCGATACCGAGGCGTTCGTGCGTAACGCGAAGGTCTACTTCGTGCGTCTGCAGGCGGCGTGGGATGCCGGCAATATGGCCGACATCCGCGAATTCACCACGCCTGAGATGTTCGCCGAGGTGAAGATCGATCTCGACGCGCGCGGCGGTCAGCAGAACCAGACCGACGTCGTGCAGCTGAATGCCGAGCTGCTGGCGGTCGAGGATCGCGTCGACGAGTACCTGGCGAGCGTGCGCTTCTCCGGGCTGATCCGCGAGAACGTCGGCGCTGCGGCCGAGCCGTTCACCGAAATCTGGAACCTGACGAAGAACGTCAAATCCGGCGAAGGCTGGCTGCTGGCGGGCATCCAGCAGGTCACGCATCACTGACGCCGCGTCGAACGTTGGCCGTTCGGCATAGCGGGCCAGAAAGAGATCGGACGTTACAATAGGAACCCGCGCAGGCACCTCGCCGGCGCGGGTTTTTCATTCCAACTCCCGATGACCCTTGCCGCCAAGCCCTTTGCCGCTGCCGTCAACCATCTGCTTGCCCGTGAATCGTGGGCTCGCGAGCGCCTCGCTCCTTACGCCGGGAAGATCGCCCGGCTTTCGTGTTCTCCCGTCGACATGATGCTGCTGGTCCAACCGGATGGCTATCTGACCGCCGTCGACGAAAGCGCGGCGCCGCAGGTGGACGTCACGGTATCGGTGCCGTCCGATGCGCTGCCGGCGTTCGTGCAGGGCGGGCAGGCGGCGATGATGAAGCACGTGAAGATCGAAGGCGACGCGGAATTCGCCACGCTGATCGCGAAGCTTGCCGAGCATCTGCGCTGGGAGCCGGAGGAGGATCTCGCGAAGCTGATCGGCGATGGTCCGGCATGGCGCATCGCGTCGCTCGCGCGCACGGCGAGCGGACATGCGCGCCGCACCGGCCGCAATCTGCTGGACTCGGTTGCCGAGTATCTGCTGGATGAAAAGCCGCAACTCGTGCGGCGTGCGGCGCTCGAAGGCTTCAATGCCGAGCTGGCGCGCGCCCGCGATACGCTCGCGCGCGTCGAAAAGCGCGTCGAGCGTCTTGAACAGAAGGTCGAAGCCCGCGGCAATCCCGCACCGGGCGCCGCCGCCAATCCGCGCGGCACGCGCTAGTCAACGGGCTCAACCATGCGTTTTCTGCGCTTTCTCAAGATTGCTTATACCGTCATTGCGTTCGGCCTCGACGAGATGATGCTCAGCCGCATCAACGACCGCCGTGTGCGCTTCCTGCTGCGCATCACGACGATCGGCCGCAAGTACGACAAACCGCCCGGCGTGCGGCTGCGCCTCGCGCTCGAAAGTCTCGGGCCGATATTCGTCAAGTTCGGTCAGGTGCTGTCGACGCGCCGCGATCTGCTGCGGCCCGACATCGCGAGCGAACTCGCCAAGCTGCAGGACCAGGTGCCGCCGTTCGATTCGGACGTCGCGATCTCCATTATCGAGAAGTCGCTCGGCGCGCCGGTCGATGCGCTGTTCGACGATTTCGAGCGCGTGCCGGTGGCGAGCGCGTCCATCGCGCAGGTGCACTTTGCGACCGTGAAGGCCGGCCAGCATGCGGGCAAGTCTGTGGCGATCAAGGTGCTGCGGCCGAACATGCTGCCGGTGATCGATTCGGACCTCGCGCTGCTGCGCGATATCGCCGTGTGGGCCGAGCGGCTGTGGGCCGACGGCAAGCGCCTGAAGCCGCGCGAAGTGGTCGGCGAATTCGACAAGTATCTGCACGACGAACTCGATCTGATGCGCGAGGCGGCCAATGGCAGCCAGCTGCGGCGCAACTTCGCCGGGCTCGAGCTGCTGCTGGTGCCGGAGATGTACTGGGAGTTCTGCACGCCGAGCGTGCTGGTGATGCAGCGGATGGTCGGTGTGCCGATCAGCCAGGTCGAGACCTTGCGGGGGGCAGGCGTCGACATTCCGAAGCTGGCGCGCGAAGGCGTCGAGATTTTCTTTACGCAGGTGTTCCGCGATGGCTTTTTCCATGCGGACATGCACCCCGGCAATATCCAGGTGAGCCTCGATCCGAAGCACTTCGGGCGCTATATCGCGCTCGACTTCGGGATCGTCGGCGCGCTGTCGGACTTCGACAAGAATTACCTCGCGCAGAACTTCCTCGCGTTTTTCAAGCGCGACTATCACCGCGTCGCGACGCTGCACCTCGAATCGGGCTGGGTGCCGCAGAATACCCGCGTCGAGGAACTGGAAAGCGCGATTCGCGCAGTCTGCGAGCCGTACTTCGACCGCGCGCTGAAAGACATCTCGCTCGGCCAGGTGCTGATGCGGCTGTTCTCGACGTCGCGCCGCTTCAACGTCGAAATCCAGCCGCAACTGGTGCTGCTGCAAAAGACCATGCTGAATGTCGAAGGCCTCGGGCGCTCGCTCGATCCGGAGCTGGACTTGTGGAAGACGGCCAAGCCGTATCTCGAGCGCTGGATGAACGAGCAGATCGGCTTGCGTGGCTGGTACGAGCGTTTCAAGATTGAAGCGCCGCAGTGGAGCAAGACCTTGCCGCAGTTGCCGCGTCTCGTGCATCACGTGCTGGCGCAGCGGCACGATACGCAGCGCAATATCAACGACGATACGATTCGCCAGATTCTGCTCGAGCAGAAACGCACCAACCGTCTGCTGCAAGGGCTGTTGATGTTCGGCGTGGCGGTTGGGATCGGCGCGGTGCTGGCGCGCGCGTGGCTTGCGTTGGCGTTCGGCGGCTGAGGTACCGTCCGCGCGTCGGGTGCGGACGTTGCGCGCGCGTCGTGACGCAGTGAAGTACTGGTGAGGCACTCGTACGCACATGTGAGGCACTTCCGATGACCGAATCCGCACCGCCGCCGAAGCCGGCCGTACCTGTCACGCCGTCCACATCGGCCACGCCGTCCGCACGAGCCACATCGTCGGCACCGGTCACGCAAGCGGCGCCAGCCACGTCGTCCGCACCGTCCGCACCGACTGCGGCCGACCCGGCAGCTCCCGAATTCATCTCCCGCGACCCCAGCGCTCCAGACTTCTGGAACGAACGCTTCGCGCGCGGCGTCACGCCGTGGGATCAGGCGGGCGTCCCCGCTTCGTTCAAGACTTTTGCCGCGCGCCAGACCCCGGTGCCCGTGCTGATTCCCGGCTGTGGCAACGCATGGGAAGCGCGCTGGCTGGCCGAACAGGGCTGGCCGGTGCAGGCAATCGACTTCTCCGCAGCAGCGGTCGAACACGCCCGCGCCCAACTGGGCCCACATGCTTCGCTTGTCGAGCTGGCCGATTTCTTCCGGTGGCGCCCGCCTGCGACGCCTGGCTGGATCTACGAGCGCGCCTTTTTCTGCGCGCTGCCGCCGGCACGCCGCGCCGATTACGCGCAACGGATGGCCGAACTGTTGCCGGACGGCGGCCTGCTGGCGGGGTTTTTCTTCTTCGCGCCAACGCAGAAAGGTCCGCCGTTCGGCATCGAACGTTCGGAACTCGATGCGCTGCTCGAGCCGTATTTCGACCTGCTCGGCGATGAGGCCGTCACCGATTCGCTGCCGGTGTTTGCCGGGCACGAGCGCTGGCTCACCTGGCGCCGCCGCGCGAGCGGCAGCGCGCCGACCGCATAGTCTTGATTCCCGCCACGCCTGCCCATACGTGACGCGCCGCGGCAATTGCGCCGTCCGTCACCCCGAAATCGGGGAGTCGACACCGTTTGCGGCTATAATTCAAGGCTTTGCAAGCGTTTCCAGGTTTTTCTGTAGGGATCAAGGCCATGCCGATCTACGCTTATCGTTGCGAATCGTGCGGCTTCGGGAAAGACGTGCTCCAGAAACTGAGCGACGCCCCGTTGACGCAATGTCCGGAGTGCGGTGCCGATACTTTCCGCAAACAGGTCACCGCAGCCGGCTTCCAGCTGAAGGGTTCCGGCTGGTACGTCACGGATTTCCGCGGCGGCAATGCGTCGAATGCCAACGGCAAGAGCGGCGCGTCCGCCGAGGCCGGCAAGTCCGACAGCGGCAAGTCCGACAGCAGCACGTCCGACAGTGGTAAATCCGACAGCAGCAAGTCCGACTCAGGCTCGTCGGACAGCGGTTCGGCTTCGTCCGGCACAGCCGCCGCATCTTCCGCAGCAGCGCCGGCCGCGTCCGGCGGCGCCAGCGGCAGTTAAGCTCGATAGTTCAAGCAGACCGGCCGCAAGCGGCGGCCGACACCCGCGCGAGGCAACGTCCGCGCGGACCTCTGGCGGTGCACATGACGACGAAAAAGACGACGCTCAAATCGGTGTTCCTGACCGGCCTGCTGGTGCTGGTGCCGCTCGCCATCACGCTGTGGGTGCTCGGCCTGATCATCGGCACGATGGACCAGACGTTGCTGTTGCTGCCGGCCTCGTGGCAGCCGGAGCGCGTCTTCGGCTTCCGCCTGCCGGGCCTCGGCGCGGTGCTGACGCTAGCTTTCATTTTCATCGTCGGTTTATTGACGCAGAATTTCATCGGGCAGAAGCTCGTCAGCTGGTGGGAACTGATCGTCGCGCGCATTCCGGTGGTCGGGCCGCTGTACACCAGCGTCAAGCAGGTGTCCGACACGCTGCTGTCGTCGAGCGGTAACGCGTTCCGCAAGGCGCTGCTGGTCGAATATCCGCGCCGCGGCTCGTACACGATCGGGTTTCTGACCGGCATTCCGGGCGGCGACGTGGTCAATCACCTGAAGGAAGACTGCGTCAGCGTGTATGTGCCGACCACGCCGAACCCGACGTCCGGCTTCTTCCTGATGGTGCCGAAAAGCGAAGTGATCGAGCTCGACATGACCGTCGATGCCGCGCTCAAGTACATCGTCTCGATGGGCGTGGTCGCACCGCCCGCGCCGCCGCCGGCGGCCACGGTGCGCCGCACGACCGTCGAGCCTCCGCTGTAATGCCGGCGCGCGCCGCCTGTGCGGCGCGCGCCGTTCAACCATGCAAAACGAAAGACAAACATCATGTCGATGAGATCTGAATACTGCGGTCTGGTGACCGAACAACTGCTCGGCCAAAGCGTATCGCTGTGCGGCTGGGTGCATCGGCGCCGCGACCACGGCGGCGTCATCTTCATCGACCTGCGCGACCGCGAAGGCCTCGTTCAGGTCGTGTGCGATCCGGATCGCGCCGACATGTTCAAGACCGCCGAAGGCGTGCGCAACGAGTTTTGCGTGCAGATCAAGGGCGTGGTGCGCAACCGTCCGGAAGGCACGACCAACGCGAGCCTGAAGAGCGGCAAGATCGAAGTGCTGTGTCATGAGCTGAACGTGCTGAACGCGTCGGTCACGCCGCCGTTCCTGCTCGACGACGACAATCTGTCGGAAACCACGCGCCTCACGCACCGCGTGCTCGACCTGCGCCGTCCGCAGATGCAGCAGAACCTGCGGCTGCGCTATCGCGTCGCGATGGAAGTGCGCAAGTACCTCGACGAGCAAGGTTTCGTCGACATCGAAACGCCGATGCTGACCAAGAGCACGCCGGAAGGCGCGCGCGACTACCTGGTGCCGTCGCGCGTCAACGCGGGCCAGTTCTTCGCGCTGCCGCAGTCGCCGCAGCTGTTCAAGCAGCTGCTGATGGTCGCGAACTTCGACCGCTACTACCAGATCGTCAAGTGCTTCCGCGACGAAGACCTGCGCGCGGACCGTCAGCCGGAATTCACGCAGATCGACTGCGAGACGTCGTTCCTGTCCGAGCAGGAAATTCGCGACCTGTTCGAAGCGATGATCCGCCACGTGTTCAAGGAAACCATCGGCGTCGCGCTCGACGACACCTTCCCGGTGATGAAGTACTCGGAAGCGATGCGCCGTTTCGGTTCGGACAAGCCGGACCTGCGCGTGAAGCTCGAGTTCACCGACCTGACGGATGCGGTGAAGGACGTCGACTTCAAGGTGTTCAGCGCGCCGGCCAACACCAAGGACGGCCGTGTCGCGGCGCTGCGCGTGCCGAAGGGCGGCGAGCTGTCGCGTGGCGATATCGACAGCTACACCGAATTCGTGCGCATCTACGGCGCGAAGGGCCTCGCGTGGATCAAGGTCAACGAAGTGGCGAAGGGCCGCGACGGCCTGCAAAGCCCGATCGTCAAGAACCTGCATGATGCGGCGGTGGCGGCGATCATCGAGCGCACTGGCGCGCAGGACGGCGACATCATCTTCTTCGCGGCCGACCGCGCGAAGGTGGTCAACGATAGCCTCGGCGCGCTGCGTCTGAAGATCGGCCACTCGGAGTTCGGCAAGGCGAACGGCCTCGTCGAATCGGGCTGGAAGCCGCTGTGGGTGATCGACTTCCCGATGTTCGAGTACGACGAAGAGGAAAACCGCTACGTCGCCGCGCACCATCCGTTCACCAGCCCGAAGGACGAGCATCTCGAGTATCTGGAGACGGATCCGGGCCGTTGCCTCGCGAAGGCGTATGACATGGTGCTGAACGGCTGGGAAATCGGTGGCGGCTCGGTGCGTATCTATCAGGAAGACGTGCAGAGCAAGGTGTTCCGCGCACTGAAAATCAACGCCGAAGAAGCACGTGCGAAATTCGGCTTCCTGCTCGACGCGCTGCAGTACGGCGCGCCGCCGCACGGTGGGATCGCGTTCGGGCTGGACCGCATCGTCACGATGATGGCCGGCGCCGATTCGATCCGCGACGTGATCGCGTTCCCGAAAACCCAGCGCGCGCAGGATCTGCTGACGCAGGCGCCGAGCGAAGTCGACGAGCGGCAACTGCGCGAACTGCATATCCGTTTGCGTCAGGCGGAGCCGAAGGCTTAACGTCGCTGGCGAAAACTTTCAAGGGCCGATGCAGGCCGGCCGTTGAAACGAAGCAACAAAAGGGCGCGCGATGCGCCCTTTTCGCTTTTTGCGTTACTCTCGCGGTTACACCGCACACCCACCCAACACCTTGTCGACGACTTCGACTGCTCACCATGCCGAAACCGCCGAAGATTCCCGAATCCGTCCTTGTCGTGATCCACACGCCCGAACTCGACATACTGCTGATCGAGCGGGCGGACCGGCCGGGGCTGTGGCAATCGGTGACCGGCGCGCGCAACTATGCGGATGAGCCGTTCGCGGAAACCGCCGTGCGCGAAGTGGCGGAAGAGACCGGCATCGTGGCCGGCTCGGCGGACGTGCCGCTCGAAGGCTTGATCGACTGGCAGCACCACATCCAGTTCGAGATCTTTCCCGAATGGCGTCATCGTTACGCTGACGGCGTGACGACCAACACCGAACACTGGTTCAGCTTGCAGGTGCCGCGCCGTCTTGAAGTGACGCTGGCGCCGCGCGAGCACACCGCACATATGTGGCTGCCTTACGAGGAGGCAGCGGTGCGCTGCTTCTCGTGGTCGAACCGCGACGCGATCCTGCAACTGCCCGAGCGGCTACGCGAGCGGGCGAAGGGGCGTCCGCGATGAGCGGCGGCCAGCGCCGTTTTTCGCCCATCGAGCAGGGATGGCTGCTCGGCCGGCGCTACTGGTCGCGCTACCGTTTCACGAGCGGCAACGACGTGCGGCTGTTCGCTTCCGGCGACGAGTATTTCAGCGCGCTGATCGAGCGCATCGATGCCGCGACGCATGTGGTGACGCTGGAAACCTACATCTTCGCCGACGACGAAGCCGGCCGGAGCGTCTGTGCCGCGCTGATGCGTGCTGCGGCGCGCGGCGTCTGCGTGCGCGTGATCACCGACGGCATCGGCACCGCACGGCTGCCGATGTTTCAGGAGTGGCTCGCGGCAGGCATCGAGCACCGCATCTACAACCCGCATCTGTTCGGCCGCTTCGGCTTTTCGCGCACGCACCGCAAGCTCGCTGTGATCGACGATGAATACGCGTACTGCGGCGGCATCAACATCGTCGACGACTACCAGCAGAACGGTACGCGCCTGCTGTATCCGCGCTGGGACTTCGCGGTCGAACTGAGCGGGCCGATAGTGGCGGACGTGCGCGTCGCCTTCGACCTGCAGTGGCGCCGCATTCGCATCGGCCATCGGCCGAAGGCCGCGCCGGACGCGACCGGCGCGACCGCGGCGGGCACCACCGACCAGTTCGTGCGCGCGCGCCGCCGCACGCGAACCGGCGATATGCGCGCGGTCGGCGAGCCGAGTGCGGCCTTCGTCGCGCGCGACAACATCGTCAATCGCCGCGCGATCGAGAAAGCGTATCTGACGGCGATCGGCCAGGCGCGCTCCGAAGTGTTGCTCGCCAATCCGTATTTCATGCCCGGCCGCAAGCTGCGCCGCGCGCTGATTTATGCGGCGCGACGTGGCGTCGACGTGCGTCTGCTGATCGGCAGGAAAGAATTTCCGGTGCTCGATTACGCGGTGCCGTTCCTGTACCGGTCGCTGTTGCGAGCGGGCGTCAGGATCGCCGAATACGAAAAGACCATGCTGCACGGCAAGGTCGCGGTGGTCGATTCGAATTGGGGCACGGTCGGCTCATCGAACCTCGATGCACTGAGCCTCGTGCTGAACAACGAGGCGAACGTCGTGCTGGTGCTGGACCCGGAACTGGACAAGCTGCGCGGGGCGATCCTCGCAGCGTTCGCCGAATCCCGCTCGATCGACCGCGCGCACTACGAGGCGCGGCCGCGCGGCGAACAGTTGCTGAACTGGTTCGCGTACCAAGGTTACCGGGCGCTGATGAAACTGCTGACGGTCGGCGGCTACGACTGACCTGACGGGCGCGCGCAGCCGAAACCGCTTCGCTGCGCCGCTTACCCAATCCGAATATCATAAGAAAGCCGCCGCCAACACCCCGACAAATAGCGACAAATGATTCTAAAAATTCCGCATCGCATGCGGGTCGGATGACGCAAAATTGAAACCTGGTTAGAAACCCGTTTCTAATAAAGTCCTTGTCTCGCGGACGGCTGCCTCCAATAATAGAACGGCCGTTCGATTTTCGTTAAATCAAATCAGACGGTAAAAGCTATGCGAAAAGGCGAACAAACGCGAGCCGCGATTCTCGACGCAGCACTCGACCTGGCAAGCCGCGACGGACTGGAAGGTCTGACCATCGGTTTGCTGGCCGAGCGTATGCAGATGAGCAAGAGCGGAGTGTTCGCGCATTTCGGGTCGCGCGAGGATTTGCAGGTCGAAGTCGTGCGCGAGTATCACCGCCGTTTCGAAGACGAGGTGTTCTTCCCGAGCTTGCGCGAGCCGCGCGGCCTGCCGCGTCTGCGCTCGATGATTTCGCGCTGGATTGAGAAGCGCATCCAGGAAGTAACGACGGGGTGCATCTACATCAGCGGGGCGGTCGAGTACGACGACCGCGCCGACAATCCGGTGCGCGAGCAGCTGGTATCGAGCGTCACGATGTGGCGCGCGGCGCTGACGCGGGCCATCTCGCAAGCGATCGACGAAGGGCATTTGCGCGCGGATACCGATCCGCAGCTGATGCTGTTCGAACTGTATAGCTTCACATTGGGTCTGCATCATGACGCACGCTTTCTGCATCTGCCCGATGCGGTGCGCCTGACGTGGGCTGCGTTGGAAAAGCTGATCGTTTCGTATCAAAGCGAGGGCGCAAGCCACTAGCGGTGCGGGTCGAAAGCAGGCGGCGCGACGTGCGCGACCATGCGGCCCGCGCAGCGCCGGTGGCTCGCTCGCGCCAACATCACTGGATTGGAGAGACTCATGGGACAGTACGCCGCGCCGTTGCGCGACATGCAATTCGTGTTGCACGAGCTGCTTGACGTCGAAGCCGAACTCAAGCACATGCCGAAGCACGCCGAGCTCGATGCCGACACGATCAACCAGGTGCTCGAGGAAGCCGGCAAATTCTGTTCCGAAGTGCTGTTTCCGCTGAACCAGAGCGGCGACCAGCAGGGCTGCAAGTACGAAGGCGACGGCGTGGTCACCACGCCGGAGGGGTTCAAGGAGGCGTACCGCCAGTACGTCGAGGCAGGCTGGCCGGCGCTCGGCTGCGACCCGGACTACGGCGGCCAGGGGCTGCCGGCGTTCGTCAACAACGCCCTCTACGAGATGATGAACTCGGCGAACCAGGCGTGGACGATGTACCCCGGCCTGTCGCACGGCGCGTACGAATGTCTGCATGCGCACGGCACGCCGGAGCTGCAGCAGACCTATCTGCCCAAGCTCGTGTCGGGCGTATGGACCGGCACGATGTGTCTGACCGAAGCGCATTGCGGCACCGACCTCGGCATCCTGCGCACGAAGGCCGATCCGAACGGCGACGGCTCGTACGCACTGACCGGCACCAAGATTTTCATCTCGAGCGGCGAACACGACCTCGCGGAAAACATCGTGCACCTCGTGCTCGCGCGTCTGCCGGATGCGCCGGCGGGCACCAAGGGTATTTCGCTGTTCGTCGTGCCGAAGTTCCTGCCGAACGACGCGGGTGAACCCGGCAAGCGCAACTCGGTGAAATGCGGTTCGATCGAGCACAAGATGGGCATTCACGCGAACGCGACCTGCGTGATCAACTTCGACAACGCGCGGGGCTGGCTGGTCGGCGAGCCGAACAAGGGCCTCAACGCGATGTTCGTGATGATGAACGCGGCGCGCCTCGGGGTCGGCATGCAGAGCCTTGGCCTCACCGAAGTCGCGTATCAGAACTCGCTCGCGTATGCGAAAGACCGTTTGCAGATGCGCTCGCTAAGCGGCCCGAAGGCGCCCGAAAAAGCAGCCGACCCGATCATCGTGCATCCGGACGTGCGTCGCATGCTGCTGACGCAAAAGGCTTACGCAGAAGGCGCGCGCGCGTTCTCGTACTGGTCGGCGCTGCAGATCGACAAGGAGCTGTCGCACGGCGACGAAGCGGCGCGTAAGGAAGCCGCCGATCTGGTCGCGCTGCTCACACCGATCCTGAAGGCGTTCCTGTCGGACAACGCGTTCGAGGGCACCAACCTCGCGATGCAGGTATACGGCGGCCACGGCTTCATCGCCGAATGGGGCATGGAGCAATACGTGCGCGACGCGCGCATCAACATGATCTACGAAGGCACCAACGCGATCCAGTCGCTCGATCTGCTCGGCCGCAAGGTGCTTGGCGACATGGGCGCGAAGCTGAAGAAGTTCGGCAAGCTGGTGCAGGATTTCGTCGAGGAAGAAGGCGTCAAGCCGGAGATGCAGGAGTTCGTCAATCCGCTCGCGGACATCGGCGAGAAAGTCCAGAAGCTGACGATGGAAATCGGCATGAAGGCGATGCAGAACCCCGATGAAGTCGGCGCCGCGGCGGTGCCGTATCTGCGTACGGTCGGGCATCTGGTGTTTTCGTACTTCTGGGCCCGCATGGCGCGCATCGCGCTTGACCAACAGGCATCGGGCGATCCGTTCTACAAGTCGAAGCTTGCCACCGCGCGCTTTTATTTCGCGAAGCTGCTGCCGGAAACCGCGGCGACGATTCGTGCCGCGCGCGCCGGTTCGAAGACGCTGATGGAAATCGACGAAGCGCTGTTCTGAACGGCTGACGCGGCTGCCGCAGCAAGCCGCGCGCAGTTCGCGGCGCGCACCGCACGCGCGCCGCAAACGGGCTGCAAATGGGCTGCAAATGGGCCACAACCTGGCCGCAATTCGGCCGCAATTCGGCCGCAATCGCGCCGCACGCACGCAGACCGCGCGCGGCAGGCCAGCAACGCAACGAAACAACGACGCACCGCGCGACCGCGGCAAATCCGCACGCAGCACCGCAAGCCGTTCGCGCAACATTGCATCAATCTCGGGAGAAACGACGTGAGCAATCTGATCATTCGCAAGGTAGCCGTGCTCGGCGCCGGCGTGATGGGCGCGCAGATCGCCGCGCACCTGGTGAACGCCAGGGTGCCGGTGCTGCTGTTCGACTTGCCGGCGAAGGAAGGCCCGAAGAGCGGCATCGCGCTGAAGGCGATCGAGAATCTGAAGAAGCTGTCGCCGGCACCGTTTGGCGTGAAGGACGACGCGCAGTACATCGAGCCCGCCAACTACGACGACGACATCGCCAAGCTCGCCGAATGCGACGTGGTGATCGAAGCGATCGCCGAGCGGATGGACTGGAAGCACGACCTGTACAAGAAGGTGTCGCCGCATCTCGCGCCGCACGCGATCTTCGCGTCGAACACGTCGGGGCTGTCGATCACCGAACTGTCGCAAGGGTTTGCCGATGAGCTGAAGGCGCGCTTTTGCGGCGTGCACTTCTTCAACCCGCCGCGCTATATGCATCTGGTCGAACTGATTCCGACCGCGCATACGCGGCCGGAGATTCTCGACCAGCTCGAAACCTTTCTGACCAGCGCGGTCGGCAAAGGCGTGGTGCGCGCGAAGGACACACCGAACTTCATCGCCAATCGCGTCGGTATTTTCTCGATTCTCGCGGTGATCGCAGAAGCCGCGAAGTTCGGCCTGCGCTTCGACGAAGTCGACGATCTGACCGGCAGCCGCCTCGGCCGCGCGAAGTCCGCGACGTTCCGCACCGCGGACGTGGTCGGCCTCGATACGATGGCGCACGTGATCAAGACGATGCAGGACAACCTTGCCGACGATCCGTTCTTCCCGGTCTACGAAACGCCCGCCGTGCTCGCCGGACTGGTGAAGCAAGGCGCGCTCGGCCAGAAGAGCGGTGCGGGCTTCTATCGCAAGGAAGGCAAGGCGATCAAGGTGCTCGACCCGCAAGCGGGCAACTACGTCGACAGCGGCGCGAAGGCTGACGAGCTGATCGGCCGCATCCTGAAGCGTCCGCCTGCCGAGCGCCTGAAGCTGCTGCGCGAATCCGACCATAAGCAGGCGCAATTCCTGTGGTCGATCTTCCGCGACGTCTTCCACTACATCGCCGTGCATCTCGAATCGATCGCCGATAACGCGCGCGATCTCGATCTCGCCGTACGCTGGGGTTTCGGCTGGAACGAAGGGCCGTTCGAGGGCTGGCAGGCGGCGGGCTGGCAGCAGGTTGCGCAATGGGTGCAGCAAGATATCGACGCGGGTAAGGCGCTGTCGAAAGCACCGCTGCCGGCATGGGTGTTCGATGGCGCGGTGGCCGAAAAGGGCGGCGTGCATACCGCGGAAGGCTCGTGGTCGCCGGCCGCGAAGCGCTTCGTGCCGCGCTCGTCGCTGTCGGTGTACGACAAGCAGGTGTTCCGCGCGCCGCTCGTCGGCGAAACCGGACGCGATCCGAAGCAGTACGGCAAGACGCGGTTCGAAACCGACGCGGTGCGCGCATGGGTCGACGACCGCGCCGGCGAAGACGACGTGCTGATCGTGTCGTTCAAGACCAAGCTGAACACGATCGGGCCGTCGGTGATCGACGGCATCGAGCAGGCGATCGACCTCGCCGAGAAGGAATACAAGGGCGTGGTGATCTGGCAGCCGACGTCGCTGACGCTAGGCACGCCGGGCGGCCCGTTCTCGGCCGGCGCGAATCTCGAAGAGGCGATGCCGGCCTTCATGATGGGCGGCGCGAAAGGCATCGAGCCGTTCGTGAAGAAATTCCAGCAGGGCATGCTGCGCGTCAAATACGCGAACGTGCCGGTGGTGGCTGCGGTGTCGGGCATTGCACTGGGCGGCGGCTGCGAGCTGGTGTTGCAGAGCGCGAAGCGCGTGGCGCACGTCGAAAGCTACCTTGGCCTCGTCGAAGTCGGCGTCGGTCTGGTGCCGGCCGGCGGCGGCCTGAAGGAAGCCGCGCTGCGCGCCGCCGAAGCCGCGAGCGCCGTCGGCGCGACCAGCGATCTGCTGAAGTTCGTGCAGAAGTCGTTCGAAAACGCGGCGATGGCGAAGGTGTCCGGCTCCGCGCTCGAAGCGCGCGCGATGGGCTATCTGAAGCCGTCCGACACGATCGTCTTCAACGTGTTCGAACTGCTCGACACGGCGAAGAAAGAGGCCCGCGCGCTGGCCGCGTCCGGCTACCGTCCGCCGCTGCGCGTCACGCAGGTGCCGGTGGCAGGCCGCTCCGCGATCTCGACCATCAAGGCGTCGCTGGTCAATATGCGCGACGGCCGCTTCATCAGCGAGCACGATTATCTGATCGCCAGCCGTATCGCCGAAGCCGTGTGCGGCGGCGATGTCGAAGCCGGCAGCCTCGTCGACGAGGAGTGGCTGCTGACGCTCGAGCGCCGCGCGTTCGTCGAATTGCTCGGTACGCAAAAAACGCAGGAACGCATCATGGGCATGCTGCAAACCGGCAAGCCGGTGCGCAACTAACGCGGCGCGATCAAAGGAGCATATGACATGAGCAACAAGCAATTGCAGGACGCGTATATCGTCGCCGCCGCCCGCACGCCGATCGGCAAGGCGCCGCGC
>DATLOW010000068.1:0-9883 GCA_035536055.1 Paraburkholderia sp.
GACGAGCATCATGCCGACCGCCATGATCGCGGTCAGCGAAAACGAGCGGAACACGCCCATCAGGTTGTTGGTGGTCAGGAAGTACGGCGAGAACAGGCTGATCAGCACGCCGACCAGAATCAGCACCGCAAGGATGTTGAATTCGCGCACCCGCATGCACGCGCGCAGCAGCGCAAGCGGCATCGGCACGGCGGGCGCATCGGTCTTCGAAGAAAGGGCTCTCAACGCAATTATCTCCTCGGTGTCGCCCAGCGCGCAGCGGGCTCGCTATGTGAGCGCTCGACATCGTGGACGATCATAGGGTGAGAGCGCGCCGCAAAACTGTGACGGACGTCATATAAACCTATTGGGGTTGTCCCGGTATGCGCTTTGCCTGCCGCAGTGCCCGCCGCAATGCAGCGCAGCACGGAGCACAGCCGTGTGGTGCCGGCCTCGACAGCGGGCATGCGATGGCCCGCTGGTATTGGCTGCTGGACAAGCATTTCGGCATCGGATATTTTGCGCGGCGACAAACGCATTAAAAATAAACTCGCCGCATCATTTAAGCCTTAATCGAAGCATATCGATATAAATCAGTAAGCGAAACCGCAGCATTAATTCACCCATTTAAATCCCAAGGTAAAGAGAATGAAAAAATTCAACACCAGGCATTGGTGTTTGTGGGTCGGTGTGGCCGGCTTGCTGGCCGGCTGCTCAGGGGGCGGCGGTGGCACAGCGTCCAGCACGCCGGCATCGCTGAGCGCGGATCAGCGCGCGTCGGAGCAGTTTCTGCTCGCACCGAATGCGTCGTTCAGCCTGCATTGGCAGTTGCCGTTCGCCGGCGCGCCCGTGAACGGCACCGACTTTATCTCGCAAGCCCATGCGACGATGGCCGCCTCGCCGCTCACGGCCGGCCCGCAAAAGCTGATGGAATCCGCGCCGGTTTCGATTGCCAGCACGCTCGCGCTGCGCGCCGGGTCACCCGCCCGCTTTGTGGTGGGCGGCAAGATTCTTGTCGAGTCCGGCGCGCTGGGCAACATCAGTTATCAGGGCAGTGGCGTGCGCGTCGACGAGCTCGCTGTCGACGGCGTGACGGTGGTGGACAGCCAGCTGCGCAGCAACTATTCGGTGGTCGGCTTGAGCGGGACGGTCGCCTCGGCGCCGGTCGAGTTCGCGCAGTTCTTCAACTCGCTGTACTTCAATCCGACGCTGCTCAAAGCGTCCGCGACGTGGAGTGCGGGCGCGGCGTACGTCAAATACACGGCCACGCAGATCGGCGATGCCTACACGGTGATGGACTTCGCCGGCACGACCACCGGCAATGCGCCGGCACCAGTCGCCACCGGCACGACCATCGCCGCGCTGATGGCGGCCGGCGGCATCGCGGCGGACGGCACCACGTACACGCTCGGCAACGGCAGCGAGTCGAACATCGGCGGCGTCAACACGTACGTGGCGACTAATCCGGTCCCCAATCTGACCACCACGGTCTTTCGCACCTTTTACGAATTGAACGGCAATGTCTATATCGGCGAGCTGATCCGCTCCGGCACCGTCGCAGGCGGCAACCCGTTTGCGGTCGCCGCACCCGGCTCGCCCGGCTTTACGCTCAACTTCACGCAGCAGTTCCAGATCCGCCTGAATGCCGCGGCGCTCGCCAGCCTGCAGGCCGCGCTGACGTTCTGAAAGCGGCGGCCGCCGCCCTTGCGCGGCGCCACACAAGGGCCACGGCCGCGGCTGCGCGCTGGCCGCGCGCCCTTCCGTGTGCAACTATGACGTCCGTCACAGAAAGCGGACCGTGAAATTCATTAAGCTTTGGGGCAAGGTCCGCGCGCGCCAGCACGCGCGGCCCCTCACATTCTTTCAAGGAGCAAACCGCATGACGAAGCGAGTGATAGTGACCGGCGGCAGCGGTCTGGCCGGCAAATGGGTCGTCGAAAACCTGGTCGAGCACGGCTACGAAGTGCTGAACCTCGACCGCGTGCCGATGCCCAAACGCACCGCGCGCACGCTGATCACCGACATCACCGATGCGGGCCAGGTGTTCAACGCGCTCGCGTCGAGCACCGCGCCGACCGAATTCGTGCCCGACCTCGAGCCGAAGCCGATCGACGCGATCGTCCACTTCGCAGCGATTCCGCGCATCATGGTGACCACCGACAACGAGGTGTTCCGCATCAACGTGATGGGCACCTACAACATTCTCGATGCCGCGTCGAAGCTCGGCATCCGCAAGGTGATCGTCGCGTCGAGCGAAACCACCTATGGCGTGGTGTTTGCGCACCGCCACCGCAATCCGCAGTACTTCCCGCTCGACGAGGACTATCCGGTCGACCCGATGGACAGCTACGCGACCTCGAAGGTGATCAACGAAGTGACCGCCAAGGCATTTCACGCGCGCACCGGTGCGGACCTGTACTGCTTCCGGATCGGCAATGTGCTCGACCCGGAAGACTATGCGAAGTTTGCGACGTGGAACAAGGACCCGTCGCTGCGCAAGCGCATTGCATGGAGCTATATCGACGGCCGCGATCTCGCTGAAGCGGCGCGTCTGGGCATCGAGAAGGACGGCCTCGGCTTCCAGGTGATGAACATCGCCGCCGACGACGTATCGTCCGATCTGCCGAGCGCCGAACTGCTGAAGCGCTTCTATCCGGAAGTGCCGGTGAAAAAGCAGCTCGGCGAGTTCGAGACGCTGCTGTCCAACGAAAAGCTGAAGAAGCTGCTCGGCTGGAAGCAGAAGTACTACTGGCGCGACCAGGCGAAGTAAGCTGCGGCGATTGCGCGCTAGCCGGTGCGCGTTGGCACCGGTGTCACGCTCACGCTGCGAAGCGCTTTTTGCCGGCTTGCGATGCGACGCCGGCAACGCCTGACTTGATGCGCGTGGGTCATTCGGGTCCCCGACTCACGCGCCGGTCTTCGGCATCGCCCCCCGCGCGCTTCGCAGCGCACCGCCTGTTAGCCGCTCACGACACGCCAGAGTCGGACAACACGTTACTGTGTGCCCGCCTCCATCGCATCCAGTTCGTTGCGCCGGTCGATGTCGAATTTGCGCACCTGAGGTGCCCGCTGCAGCATTGAAGTCAGGTTGGCCTGCTCGCCCTGGCTCAGTGCCGCCCCTGCCTGCTTGTCGTCCAGCGACACCGGCACGACCGTATGCGAATGCGAGGTCAGCGACTGCATATACAGCCGGTGGTTGGCCATCACGTCGCCTTTGTTCACGTCCGACAGCGCGATCTGCGGAATGCCGGCCAGCGACGGCAGATCCGGACCGCCCGACTTGTTGGTAACGATCGCCTGCATGTTGTGTTCACGGTAGAGGCGATCGTAAATCGCGACCTGTTCGCCGTAACCGCGCTGCTGGCCCGGATTGGGATCGGCCAGCTTCGTGTTGGTGACGCTATTCGACTTGTCCCAAGGCCTCGAGAAATCGACTACGCCGCCGTGCGACTGAACATCGCTGGCTTTCCCTGCCTTGCCCCCTTTCGCGCCGCTTCCGCCCGAACCCCATGCGGTGCCTGCCAGCCAGTTGGCCTGCTGGCCCGGCGGGATGCCGTCGCCGAGAATCACGAGATCGGCCCCGCCCGGATAGGCTTCGTGAGTCGACTTCAGAATCTGCTGGAAGCGATCTTTGGTCATGTTCTGCGTGTCCGTGCGGCCATCGCCTGCATCGGTATGGCGCACCCAGATTCCCACGCGCGGCTTGTCGGGCGCGCCCGAACCGCCAGCCGTATTGATCGCGTTCATTTTCGCGTCGACGTTGCCGTTGAGCTCGTTGATCCGTTCCGGTGGAATCTTGCCAACGAAGCTCTTGCGGATTTTCTCGTGCGCATCGGTTGGGTATTCGGTCTCGCCATTCGGGGTCGTATGCATCACCGTGTTGGGTGCGATGACCGCGTGGTTGAGCTTGCTCTTCGATAGCTCGGTGGAGAATCCCGTTTTGCTTGACATCGAGCCTGGCGGCATGAACTGGGCGATCTTGCTGTTCTTGTTCTTCACCTCATCCTCGGACATCACCGCTTTCATGTTGCCGTTGGTTAGCGCGTTGGCCGCATGCACGTGCGCCGTTTCGCCAACCATGTTCGATTCGAGTTTGACTGCATAGGGTTTCTGCTCGGCATTGCCGATGCGTGCCTTGTAGCCGTCGCGAAACGCCTGCAGATCGGCTCTGCTGTTTTTCGCCTTCTCGGTGTCCGGCATCTGCAGCAACTCGTCGGTCCCCACCAGCATCGTCTCTTGCGCACTCAACGGCTTGTACGACTCTTTGTTGAAAGCCTGCGTCTTGAGCCTGCCCGCTTCCTGATGAATCAAGCCGATCGTCTGCGCATCGGGTCTGGCGCCCTCCGCCGAGTTCAGATATTTCCCGACCGCGGTATAGGCCTTTTTCTGCTCTGGCGTCAGGGCAGGCGTGCTTGCACTTGTTGCTGGAGCCCGCGTCGCGGTGGTCTTGCCGGCCGCCGAGGTACTCGCCGCCGGCGCGGTGGGCTCGGCACCCTCCGGCGCCATGGCTGCAAATTTCGTGTTGGCTGCAGCGCCGTCGATCTTATTCGTCAGGGCGGGCGGCGTGGCTGGCCGCGTCTGGGCCGCCGGCGCCTTGGGCAGCGCCTTGGCGGCATCGTTTGTCGTGTTACCCGACACCGTAGCGGGTGCGCGAGAAGTGACATGCGAGGTGTTCAGATGGGGCATCGTTCGCATCCTTGCTGAATAGAAGCAAATTCTGAATCGGAGCCAGTATTGGCCGATCTTAGCGGTTGCGTCGCAAGCGGTCCGAATCGGTTAGCGCCATAGCGAAGCTGCCCGTCGCCGCACTTGCACGTTTGAGTTTTGCGCTACCGCACCCCGCCGTCGCATGTATCGCAATGTATCTGCGGGCAGTATCGATACAAACCGTCGCATTTGCGCCCACTCTTCGACAAGAACCCGATACCTGCGTGGGTTTCAATGCATCGACCGCTCATGCGGTGCGCTCGGCCGCACCGCCGTGCCCATCGCGGCACGTGAGTCGCTCACGCGCATCGATCTGCACTGCGCAACGCTCGCGCCGAGCCGCATTGCCACTGGAACTTCGTCATGCGTATGTCTTTGCTGCGCGTCTATGCCGCGCTGTTGATCACCGCCTTCGCCACGCTAGCCCATGCCGCGCAACCCGCGTCATGCAGCGCGGCCAGCCCCGCGCATCGCGTCGCGCTAGTCGAGCTGTACACCAGCGAAGGTTGCGACAGCTGCCCGAGTGGCACACGTGACGAACGTAGCAGCGACGTATCGGCGACGCGCACTATCGCGCACGAAAGGAAACGACGTGTCTGAAGACCGCAATGTACTGTTGTTCTCGTATGGAACGCTGCAACTCGAACGCGTGCAGCTCGAATCGTTCGGACGCCGCCTCGACGGTATGGACGATGCGATGCCGGGCTATCGGCAAACGATGCTGGAGATCACGGATCCGGAGGTGCTGCGTACAAGCGGCGAGCGCTTCCACCCGATCGTGTCGCATACCGGCGATGCAGCCGACGAAGTGCAAGGCAAGGTGTTCAGCATCAGCGAAGCGGAGCTGGCCGCCGCGGATGCCTATGAAGTGTCGGACTACCGGCGTATCGAAGTACGGCTGAAGTCGGGCAAGCGGGCGTGGGTTTATGTGCGTGCGTGAAATGCGACGTGGTGCAACACGCGAAGCGCGGCGTGGACTAAGACATGAAGTACGCCGCGATGTCCGACCTGCACGCGGTGGCAGAAACTTCGCATCCACCGCCCAGCCGATAACGCCACGCTGAAAAACAAAAAGCCCTGAAATATCAGGGCTTTTCTACGTGTTCTGCAGCAGACCAATGCGCACTGAAGCGCGATGAAACCAGTTGGTGGAGGTAAGCGGGATCGAACCGCTGACCTCTTGCATGCCATGCAAGCGCTCTCCCAGCTGAGCTATACCCCCTTGCAGAACAGAAGCGAGATTGTAGACAGCAAATTCCGCTTTGTAAATACCTTTGCAGCATGCATTGAAGATTTTCTTGGGCGTCTGGGTTGAGCCCCCTGTCTTCAGCGTGCCCGGCGACGCTCAGGCCAGCGCCTTCTCGAGACGGCTCACCACCGCGTCGCGGCCGAACAGCAGCAGCACGCTGTCGATCGACGGCGTATGCGTGGTGCCCGCCACGATCAGCCGCACCGGCATCGCGAGCTGCGGCATCTTCAGCTTGTGCGCGGTAAGCGTCGCCTTCAGCGCGGCGGCGATCGCCTCCTTGCTCCACTCGACGCTCTTCAATGCAACGGCCAGTTCGGCCAACGCCGGGCGCACGACATCGGTCAGATGCTGCGCGAGCGCCGCGGCATCCGGCTGCGGCTCGCGATAGAACATCGCGGCGTTCTCCGCGATCTCCTTGACGGTCGATGCGCGGTCCTTCAGCAGCGCCACCACGGCAGTCAGGTCGGCGCCGTTGGCGAGCGCCGCGTCGTCGATCTCGAGCGCCGCGAAGAACGGCCTGGCCAGCCCGGCCAGCCGCGCGTTGTCGGCTTCCTTGATGTAGTGGCTATTCAGCCAGTTCAGCTTGCTGTGGTCGTACTGCGCGGGCGACTTGCCGAGATGCTCGAGGTCGAACCATTCGAGCAGCTGCTCGCGCGAGAAGATTTCCGCGTCGCCGTGCGACCAGCCGAGGCGCGCCAGATAGTTCAGCACCGCTTCGGGCAGATAGCCGGCGTCGCGATAGCCCATCACGCTCATCGCGCCGTGGCGCTTGCTCATCTTTTCGCCCTGCTCGTTGAGCACGGTCGGCAGATGCGCGTAGACCGGAATCTCGCCGCCCAACGCGCGCAGGATGTTGATCTGGCGCGGTGTGTTGTTCACGTGGTCGTCGCCGCGAATCACGTGCGTGATACGCATGTCGAGATCGTCGACCACCACGCAGAAGTTGTAGGTCGGTGTGCCGTCCGGGCGCGCGATGACGAGGTCGTCGAGCTCTTCGTTCGAGATCTCGACGCGGCCCTTAACCGCGTCGTCCCATGCGACCACACCGGTCAGCGGATTGCGGAAGCGCAGCACCGGCTTCACGCCCTCCGGCGGGGTGGGCAGCACCTTGCCCGGCTCCGGGCGCCACGTGCCGTCGTAACGCGGCTTCAGGCCCGCTTCGCGCTGCCGCTCGCGCAGCGCGTCGAGCTCTTCGGTCGACATGTAGCACGGGTAAGCCAAGCCCTTTTCGACCATCTGCTGCAGCACTTCGCGATAACGGTCCATGCGCTGCATCTGGTAGAACGGGCCTTCGTCGTAATCGAGGCCGAGCCACTGCATACCCTCGAGAATCGCGTCGACCGATGCTTCGGTCGAACGCTCGACATCGGTGTCTTCGATGCGCAAGATGAACACGCCCTTCGCCTTGCGCGCGAACGCCCACGGATACAGCGCGGAACGGATGTTGCCGAGGTGGATGAAGCCGGTGGGGCTCGGGGCGAAGCGGGTACGGACGACGGAAGCGGTCATGGACGATTACTCGAAGGCAGAGCGCAGGCGCATGATGAAGGCGCGCGGCGCGGGTACGCTGCGAATCGCGCGCGACGGCGGCACTTGGCGCCATTGCGACGACCGCATCGGCCCGGCGCGACGCGCTTCGCGCGCGGCTGCGGATCAAAATGCGAAGAGGCGAATTATACCGTCCCGGCTTGAATGCGATGACGCGGTGCGTAGTGGACGCGGGGTGTGGGGCTGCCCGGCTGCGCGGCTGCACGGCTGCACGGTCGCATGAGCTGCACGGTCGCATGAGCTGCGCGGCGGCACGGCGGCACGGCTCCCCCACCGCACCGCCGTGCCGCCGCCCACGGGGCCGAACCGCCTCACCATGCGCGTAGCGTTTGTCGCCGCCACGAAGCTTTGCTTTATGATGTGGCGCGCCGCGGCCCGTGCGCCGCCGCAGGAGAAATTCGTTGAAACCGTCATCGCCACGCCTATCCCGCCGCACGTTTTCGGTCGCCGCCGCGTCAGCCTTGCTGAGCGCCTGCGCAGCCACCGGCGGTAGCCAGCCCGAACCGGTCAAGCCGTCGAATACCACCGCGTCGAACCCGCCGCCCAATCCCCCCACGCCGCCAGTCGCCAGACCGGCGCGGCCGCTGCGCGTCGGTCTCGCGCTCGGCGGCGGTGCCGCGCGCGGCTTTGCGCATATCGGCGTGATCAAGGCGCTCGAAGCGCGTAACGTGCAGGTCGATCTGGTATGTGGCACCAGCGCCGGCTCGGTGGTCGCCGCGCTGTATGCATCGGGGATGAACGGCTTCGCGCTGAACCGCCTCGCGCTGAAGATGGACGAAGCGTCGATCAGCGACTGGGCGATGCCATTTCGCGCGCGCGGCCTGCTGCAAGGCGTCGCGCTGCAGAACTATCTGAACACCACGCTCGACAATCGTCCGATCGAGAAGATGGCCAAGCCGCTCGGCATCGTCGCGACCGACCTGAGGAACGGCGAGCCGATCCTGTTCCAGCGCGGCAACACCGGCGTGGCGGTACGCGCGTCGTGCAGCGTGCCGTCGATTTTCGAGCCGGTAAAGATCGGCACGCACGAATACGTCGACGGCGGCCTCGTGAGCCCGGTGCCGGCGTCGTTCGCGCGGCGCATGGGCGCGGACTTCGTGATCGCCGTCGATATCTCGTCGCGCCCCGAAACCGGACTCACGCAAAGCTCGTTCGACGTGCTGATGCAGACCTTCACGATCATGGGTCAGACCATCAAGGCCTACGAGCTCGACAAGTATGCGGACCTCGTGATCCGGCCGAACCTGAACGCGATGAGCAGTAGTGACTTCAGCCAGCGCAATGCGGCGATTCTGGCGGGCGAGGAAGCGGTCGCGAAGATCATGCCGGAGTTGCAGCGCAAGCTGTCGGCGAGCCGCGTAGCGGCGTAACGGCGTAGACGGCCCGCGCGGTGCCGGCTCCGCGGCAGCGGCGCAGGCCGCACGCGGTAGCGGGCGCCGCGCAGCGGCGTGGGCTGCACGCAAGATGCCGGCTGCCTCGCCGCGGTATAGGCCGCGCGCGAGGTGCCGGCTGCCGCGCACCACGCAAGGCACGCGGCGTTCACATGTGCCGCCGCGCACGGCGTGGCGAACGCGTGGCACCCGTATCAGACGTCGCACCACAGCCGCAGCGTGCACACAAACAAAAAGCCCGCTTCCGAAGAAGCGGGCTTTTCGCGTTGCAAACCACCGTAGCGTGCGGCCTTTTTAGTTGTTGCCGCCACCCAGCGTCGCGCTGACGCGCTGACGCAGATCCTGCTGCTGGTCCGGCGTAAACGACGTCTCCACGCGGCGCGCGCCGGTGAAACGCTTTTCCCAGTACTTGTCGTCCATATCGTCGACGCGGATCGTGCTGCCGGTGGACGGCGAATGCACGAACTTGTTGTCGCCGATGTAGATGCCCACGTGCGAGAACGTGCGGCGCATCGTATTGAAGAACACCAGATCGCCCGGCTTCAGGTCGCTGACGCGCACCTTCTCGCCGACGCGGCTCATTTCCTCCGCGCGCCGCGGCAGCGCGAGACCGAGCGTGTCCTGGAACACATAGCGCACGAAACCGCTGCAATCGAGCCCCGAATCCGGCGAGGTGCCGCCCCATCGGTAGCGCACGCCGATCATGTTCAGCGCGCCGACCACCACGTCGCCGGCCTTGCCGGCCATGCCGGACAGGAAGGATTTGGCGCTGCTTTCGCTCGCGGGTGCGGCAACGTTTGCTGTCTGGGAGGAATTCGAAGGGGAGTTTTGGGCATTCTGCGCGCCTGCGCTCGAAAAGCTTGCAAGTGGCGAAAATGCGGCATTCTGGTTAAAGCTGCTTACTTCGTCGGCGAAAACACCGGGAGCTGCGGCCATCAGTACGCCAATGAACATCCCGGCGACGACGCGCGTACAAGCCTGGGGTAGAGATCCGTGCTGCATTGGTCGG